>NZ_LXEU01000038.1 GCF_001654985.1 Kluyvera georgiana ATCC 51603 | reverse complement strand
GCAGCGCGCAGCTGGCCGCCACCACCGCCGACAGCGCGCAGCCGGTGCCAACCACCCGCGTCATCAACGGATCTCCGCCCTGTACCGCCAGCGTTTGCTGACCATCGGTGATGTAATCCACCTCGCCGGTCACCGCCACAATCGCGCCGCTTTCTCGCGCCAGCTTCTGTGCAGCCGGTAGCGCCGTTGCGGCCGTATCGGTGGTATCGACTCCGCGCCCGCCGCGGCTCTCACCCGCCAGCGCCAGAATTTCAGAGGCATTGCCGCGAATCGCCGCCGGGTGTAATTGCAGTAAGCCGCGGCAGAATTCACTGCGCAGCGTCAGTGTGCCAACGGCAACCGGATCGAGCGTCCAGGGTGTCTTCGCCGCATTCGCGCTTTCCACCGCCGCACGCATCGCCTGCGCACGCGGCTGGGTTAAGGTACCGATGTTTATCAATACCGCACTGGCTATGGCGGAAAACTGCGCGGCTTCCCCGGCATCAATCACCATCGCGGGCGAGGCACCAAGGGCCAACAAGACGTTAGCGGTAAAAGTCTGCACGACATCGTTAGTCATACAGTGAACAAGAGGGGCGTGCTGATGGAGAAGTTGGGCGGTGCGCGCGGATTGCGCGGGGTTTAGCAGGTCAACGTGCATGGTTTGCTCCTGCCATAACGCGAAGAAGCAATGACCAGGCGGTCTCTGACTTCCCTACGCTGGCATTATCCAGATCAGGTGGTACGGGTATTTCTCAGCCTTCACCAGGAAGGGCACCCCGAGTCGTTTAGCGGCGTGGCCGCTTTTTTGCAAGCGTAAGGGAAGTTTCTCGCTTAAGCAAGCCTCTTCCCGCGCGACAAATAACAACACAAAGAGAAAGGTTATATCTAATAATCGTTAAACTTTAATTAACACGCGTGCGGCGTATAAAAAAAGATAGTCATAACTTTCTTTCATACGAAATAAAAAAGCAGATAGCCATAATTAAACCCGCGACGAACGGAATAATAAAAAAACAAAGAAAATCATCAGACTCGCTTCAATCTCAGATCATAAAAACTATTTTCCATAGGAATAATCCTTATCAACAAATGGTAGGATGAGCATCGCTAACAATATGAATTTATTAATAAATAACATTTAAACTCAACTCCATTCACCGCCTGAATCTATCAACAAAAAACATGATCTTAATCAATATTAATATAGTCAACTTACTGGATAGTTGCTTCGCGTTACAAAGAAAGCGGCAAGCTTTTACTTGCCTTAGTGATTGATAGTCAATGAGAAAACTTATTATTGCTTACGCTATTGTTTCCCTTGCGCTGGTAGCAACGGGAGCATTTGGTGCCGTAGTGTGTAGCAACGCAATATCAGTAATAGAGAACGACTGTTATCACTCATAACATTCACAACCTGATAATAATTTATTATTAACGTCCCAATAATGATACCAGGAACGTTACACATATATTCAGGTTGCGTTCTGAACTTTATAAAAAGCAAGGTTAATGATGAAAGCAAAATTGATACTGTTAGCTGTAATGACCGGCTCAGCTATTTTGGCGGGCTGTTCAAGCCCGGCACAGCGGATGGCTGAATGTGAAGCGCAGGGTATTTCTAAAGATACATGCTATTTATCTGAGCAAAATAGACAGCAGGGTATCAACAACGCCGCCATGACCGCGGCGTATGCCAACGCAGCCAACGCGACTCGCACTCGCGACGCGGAACAACACGCTCAGGCGGCGCACGTTGCCGATCCCATGCGTGAAGCGACGCTCTCTTCTAATGTGCTAAAAGCAACGCTGTCGAACGGTTTCTTCTCGGCGACAGTTAATGGCAAAAAAGCCGTTGTGAAGCGTATTAACGCCAATTTTTATGAAATTCGCGGAGCGGGATATATTATTTCCGTCAGCATGAATGCCGACGGCATTGAAGGCGCATCGTGGAATAAGACGCATGGCCGCGAAAACGGCATGCTGACCGTCAAACAATAACGATGGATACAGGGAGGCAAACGCCTCCCTTCTTCTATTACGCTACTCGGCGGCGCTCCCGCGCAGCGCTTTGAGCAGCAGCGTAAAGCAGGATTCAATTAGCGGCGGCAGCGTCTGCAGCCCGCGCATTAACGCCACCGTACGCGTCAGCGCAGGTTGCTGAAGCTGCGCGACCCGCAGCGTTGGATCTTCAAGGTGAGTGGTGTAGAGCTGCGGCAAAATCGCCACCGCCAGCTGCGAGCGCACCAGCCCGTACAGCGTTTCGATATAGTCCACCTGATAACGCGTATTCAACGTCAGCCGCTGGCTTTCAACCAATGCCCCGACCAGGCGCTGCACGTTACCCTTTGAGAATACCGCAATATCGCGCCCGGCCAGCAGTTTCCACGGTAAATGTGGCTGCCCGGCAAGCGGGTCATCCCTATGCAAAACCGCCACCAGAGGATCTTCACGCAGCGGGAAGAGCTGCAAATCAGCCGGCAGCGAGCTGTCGATAGCGCCGATGCCAAAATCAATTTGCCCGCTTTGCAGGTCACCAACCAGGGCATCGTTGGTGCGATCGTGGAACTCAACCCGCAGCCGTGGAAACGCCTGCGCCAGCGCGTTCGGCAGCAGCGGAAACAGCAGCGAACTGACGGACGGCACAAGGCCGATGCGCACCGTTCCATCGCCGCCCGCCTCAACAATTTGCTGCATATCCTGAAATGCCATCTGCGCAACGCTCAGCACCCGCTGGGCATGGGGAAGTATCGCCGCCCCCAGCTCGGTTAACGTCACCGCTGAAGCGGTACGATTCACCAGCTTGCCGCCAAGCACCGCTTCCGTCTGTCGCAGGGCGCTGCTGAGCGCCGGTTGGCTAATGGCCAAACGATTCGCGGTGTCCGTAAAGTGACGCAGTTGGGCCAGCGTGACAAAATACTGCAGTTGTTTAAGCGAGAGCGCGGGCAATCGCTGCCAGGGTTCGGTCATGTTGTGCTTCACTCGTGACGATCACGCAGAATAAGCCGAAGTTATCAGGTGATTAGTTTTTTCATCTGGGCAACCGTTTGCTCTGCCCCTAAAGTAGCGCACATTATCCCTGTGCCGGAGATGTTATGTCCAGCAATGCTGAAAACCGCCGCCGCGCCGTTCAGGCCGCTCGTGGTGAAGTTCCGTTCGACCTGCTGCTCACCGATGCTTACGTCGTCGATATGGCGACCGGCGAAATTCGTGAAGCCGACGTGGGTATCGTCGGCGACATGATTGCCAGCGTCCACCCGCGCGGTAGCCGCAGCGACGCCCTTGAACGCCACTCCCTGCCCGGCGAATTTCTCTCTCCCGGGCTGATGGACACCCATGTCCATCTCGAAAGCTCACATCTGCCGCCGGAACGCTATGCTGAAATAGTGCTGGCGCAGGGAACTACCGCCGTCTTCTGGGATCCCCACGAGCTTGCTAACGTGCTGGGCGTGGCGGGCGTGCGCTACGCCGTGGAGGCGAGCCGTCATCTGCCATTACAGGTAATGGTTGCCGCGCCGTCCAGCGTCCCGTCGACGCCGGGTCTGGAAATGTCGGGGGCCGAATTCGCCGGCGCGGAAATGAACACCATGCTCGGCTGGCCGGAAGTGCGCGGCGTGGCGGAAGTGATGGATATGCACGGCGTGCTGCACGGCAGCTGCCGCATGCAGGAGATTGTGCAGGCGGGGCTGGACAGCGGCAAACTGATTGAAGGCCATGCTCGTGGGCTGAGCGGCGCCGATTTGCAAGCCTATCTGGCCGCAGGCGTCACCTCAGACCATGAACTGACCTCCGCTGACGATACGCTGGAAAAGCTGCGCGCCGGGCTGACGCTCGAAATTCGGGGTTCCCACCCTTACCTGCTGCCGGATATCGTCAAAGCATTGCAAACGCTGCCGCATCTCTCTTCGCAGATTACGGTCTGCACCGACGACGTGCCGCCGGATATGCTGCTGGAAAAAGGCGGCATCATCGCCCTGCTCAATTTACTAATTGAGCACGGACTGAGGGCCACCGACGTTCTGCGTTTCGCCACGCTGAACGCCGCCATTCGTCTGCAGCGAAACGATCTGGGGCTGATTGCCGCCGGTCGCCGCGCGGATCTGGTGGTCTTTGATTCGCTGGATAAACTCTCTGCCCGCGCGGTCTACGTCGCCGGGAAACAAATCGCCCGCAACGGCAAGCTGCTGGCAGCGATTCCCCCGGCCCCTGGCGTGACGCCGCCGCGCAATACGCTGCACCTGGATCCGCTCAGCGCCGATGACTTCGCGCTGCGGGTTGGCCGCATCCAACACGGTGTCGCGCGGCTTCGCCACATCCGCGGCGCGCGCTTTACCCAATGGGGTGAAGTGGACGTCGAGATCCGTGACGGCCAGGTGCAGATTCCCGACGGATTTAGCCTGATTTGGGTTAAGCATCGCCATGGCCGCCATGCCGCCACGCCGCAGATTGCCCTGCTGGAAGGCTGGGGCGAACTGCGCGGCGCTATCGCCACCAGCTACTCGCACGACTCGCACAACCTGGTGGTGCTGGGCCGTCACCCCGAAGATATGGCCCTGGCGGCCAATCAGCTGATCGCCTCGGGCGGCGGCATGGCGCTGGCGCAAAACGGCGGCATTCTGGCCCACGTGGCGATGCCAATTGCCGGGATGCTTTCTGACAAACCCGCCGACGAGCTGGCCGCGGAATTCCGCAGTCTGCGCGATCTCAGCGCGAAGGTTGCCGACTGGGAGCCGCCGTATCGGGTCTTTAAGGCGATTGAAGGCACCTGTCTTGCTTGTAACGCCGGGCCACATTTAACCGATTTAGGGCTGACCGACGGCACGACGCGACAGATTGTCGACCCGGTTATTTCATCACAACACACAGCACAACAATAATCATGGGAGCGCCACATCATGGCCGATAACACCCTTAACTCCACCACCTCCGGGAGCTGGTTGGAACGGCGCTTTGCGCTTCACTCGCGCGGCAGTTCGCTGCGTACCGAATGTCTGGCGGGCATCACCGGCTTTCTGGCCGCCGCCTATCTTTTAGTGGTCATTCCAGGCCTGCTGGCGGTAGGTGGAATGGATAAAGGCGCGGCCACCACGGGGACCATTCTGGTGTTCGTCGGCGGCACGCTGCTGATGGCGTTCTATGCCAACCTGCCGTTTATCGTCGGCCCAGGTATTGGCGGGTCGGTGCTGGTGGGCGTGACGCTCGCGGGCAGTGAAAACATCGGCTGGCCGATTGGTTTAGGTATTGCCTGCTGGTCGGGGATCCTCTTTTTCCTGCTGACCAAATTCGGCCTGCGCGAAGTCGTCACCCGCTCGGTACCGCAGTCGATAAAACTCGGATTAACCGCCTCTATTGGCCTGTTTGTCGCGGTGCTGGGGTTCCGCAATGCGGGATTGGTGCTGGCAAACGCCAAAACGAACGCGTTAATGTTGGGCGATTTCCTGGCCCCTGGCGCGCTGGTCGCACTGTTCGGGCTATTTCTGGCCATCGCTCTGCAGGCGCGCCGTATTCCAGGCGCCATTCTGTGGGCCATTTTATTTGCCACGCTGGTGGGTATTCCGGCAGGCGTCACCCGTTTGCCAAACCACTTTATCGATGTGCCGCATTCACTGACGCCCGTGCCAGGACAGATTGATATGCTGGGGGCGCTCAATATCGCCTTCCTGCCGTTCCTGTTTGTCTTCTTCGCTTCCGAGTTCTTCTCCACCATGGGCACCACCCTGGCGGTCGGCGGTGAAGCCGGGCTGCTGGATGAAGAGGGCAATATGCCGCATATCAATCGTCCGTTTATGGTCGACTCGATTGCCGCCGCGGTCGGGCCATGGCTGGGCATCCCGGCGGCCACCGCGCTGATTGAATCATCAGCCGCCGCAGAAGCCGGAGGCAAAACCGGCCTGACGGCGCTGGCCGCGGCGGTAATGTTCCTGCTGATGCTGCTGTTCACCCCGGTGGCGCTGATGATCCCGAAAGAAGCCACCGCGCCGGCACTGATTCTGATTGGCCTGAATATGTTCAGCGGCCTGCGCAAGGTCGATCTGGCGAACTTCACCGACGGTCTGCCGGTGCTGATGATGGTGATGATCACGCTGATTGCTAACAGCTTCGGTACCGGGATTGCCGGTGGCCTGCTGTTTTATATCGTGATCAAAGCGATTGCCGGTAAATGGCGCGAGATTCCCATCGGACTGTGGGTGCTGGCGGTGCCGCTGGTATATTACTTTGCGACGCTGGTGAAGCACTAACCTCTCAATCCCCATCAGATGAGCGTGCCAGACACGCTCGTCTGATAGAGAGCAGAACTATCACCCTGAATTAATTGTAATTTTTTTCAAATCTTGATGACGCCCACCACAAATAGATAATATATTTTCAGTTTACAAAGAGGCTGAAAATATTATGCCAGAACAATCAGACATTAAGCTAAGACCCCTTGAACGCGAAGATTTGCGCTTTGTGCACCAACTCGATAATAACGCGAGCGTGATGCGCTATTGGTTCGAAGAACCTTATGAAGCCTTTGTTGAACTAAGCGATCTTTACGATAAACACATCCACGATCAGAGCGAACGCCGGTTTGTTATTTCGTATAATGGCAATAATGCCGGTCTGGTGGAGCTGGTTGAAATAAACCATATTCATCGACGAGCTGAGTTTCAGATTATCATCTCACCGGAATATCAGGGCAAAGGCCTGGCGACACGCGCCGCTAAGCTGGCCATGGATTACGGTTTTACCGTCCTGAATCTCTATAAGCTCTACCTTATCGTGGATAAAGAGAACGACAAGGCTATTCATATTTATCGTAAGCTTGGTTTTATCCAGGAAGGCGAGTTAATACATGAATTCTTCGTTAACGGCGAATACCGCAACACGATACGTATGTGTATTTTTCAGCATCAATATTTAGAAAATAATAAATCGACGGGCGGACTGCTAAAACCGACGGCGCAATGACGGCGAACACCGTCTGATACCGACAACCCGCACCGCGCAGAAAGCGGCTGGCAGTGCGGGCGAATCTGACGAGGCGTCCAGCGCAACGGCGGCTATGGCTGCTTCGCCGCACACTCCGCTTTCACCGCCTCATACAGTAACCGCACCGCGGCAGAGAGCTGTTTGCGGTGCGGGCAGATCATATTCAGCGGCACTCTGTCGCCCTGATAGTGCGGCAGCAGCACCTTAAGCCGCCCCTCTCGCAGATCGTCGCTGACATCCAGCCCCGATTTAAACGCAATCCCCTCGCCGGCTACCGCCAGACGGCGGATCACCTCCGCGTCATCGCTGGTGATATTGCCAGAAACCTGCACGCTGTGTTCTACCCCGTCGAGACTGAGGGGCCAGCGGTCGAAGGGGCGTCCGCGCAGCACGTAGGTTAGTGCATTGCAGCGTTCAAGGTCGGCGAGCGTTTGCGGTTCGCCGTGGCGGGCAATCCAGTCGGGTGATGCCACCAGCACCCGGCGGTTCTCCGGGGCGACGGGCAGCGAGACGAACGACGCATCGTCGTTTTCACCGTAGCGGAATGCCACGTCTACCGGATCTTTAAAGACATCGGTGCGATGATCGGAAAACAAAATCCGCAGCCGCAGCGCCGGGTGACGCGTGCGGAACTCACGGAAAACATTCAGCAGAAGATTACGCCCGAGATCGGACGGCACGGCAATTTGCAGCGTGCCGCTGACTTCATCATTCGGCGTATTGATTTGCT
The DNA here is from genome assembly GCF_001654985.1 of Kluyvera georgiana ATCC 51603. Lineage (GTDB taxonomy): Bacteria > Pseudomonadota > Gammaproteobacteria > Enterobacterales > Enterobacteriaceae > Kluyvera > Kluyvera georgiana. The sequence goes on along the minus strand of NZ_LXEU01000038.1, from coordinate 77,263 downwards.
GTAGCCCGTTTTGCAGCGCATCCAGCATTTGCAGAGCGTACGGTAGCCAGGTTTCACCTTCCACCGTCAGCCGTAAGCTGCGCGTCGAGCGGGCAAAAAGGCGAATATTGAGCGCCGTCTCCAGACGCTTGATGGCCGAGCTAACCTGCGCGGGCGGGATGCCAGCCTCTCGCGCTGCTTCGCTAAAACTGCCAAGCGCCGCCGCGCGGACGAACAGTGATAAATCTTCCAGCCTGAACATGTTGGCTCCTCACAGAATAATCCTCAAAACGCGCATCACCGCTGTTTGCTTACACTTTTTAAGAAAGCAGCGCTTGCCATTCAGCCCGCGCATCAGGAATCATACGGAGCTGCAATTTTATATCCAGGATAATGTGGGGATAGTATGCGTAAAACAAAAATGATGCTTCTGGGCGTACTGTTGGCAACGGCAGGTGCGGCATGGGCGGCTCCGGCCACCGGCATCAAGCAGTATGAGTTGAAAGAGTTCACCGCCGATTTCACGCGATTCAAAATTGGCGATAACGCTCCCGCGATGTACCTGACGCCGGAGTACAACATCAAGCAGTGGCAGCAGCGTAATCTGCCTGCGCCGGATGCCGGTACCCGCTGGACGTATATGGGCGGTAACTATGTGCAGATCGGTGATACCGACGGCAAAATCAGCAAGATTTACGACGGTGAAATTTTCTATCACCGTTAATAATCCGCCAGCGGCGATAGCCTCACCGCTGGCCCGTTTTATTGGCTAGAAATAATGTACGCCGTTCTGATTCAAATATTGATCAACCGCTAACTCACCCGCCAGGCGATCATATAATAACAGGATGCTTAATAGTAAATCGCCGCCGCTGCGTAACAGATCATCCGGGGCGATATGATTATTTTCTTCAGCCAGTTCACTCAGATGTTCAATTATCTCACGATATTCACCATAAATATTGACCGGCAACGTTTTCTCAACCATCTGTTCGCGGCAGTAGCGAATCGCATCGGCGGATTTCTCGGCCAGCGAGCGGCTCTGCATCAGCAACACCAGCAGCTCACGCAACTTCATTATCAGCGTTTCATTATTCATTTTACTCTCCATTGCCGCATTAATAATAATTACCACAAATAACAGGAGATGATTAGCGCTCAATTTTTTTGCAAATGGTGATGAACTTGAACATCTCATACGCTGAGAGAGAAAACAATGTTATTAAATTGCTTAATTGATTAACATCAAAATAACCAAATAATTACCTTTGATGGGTGCGGTATTATTATAAAAATAAATATGCAATGGAGGTAAGATAATAAATAAGGATATGTTCAGATAAATAAATATTAGCTCGTGCGGCACAGGGCGTACCGCACGAAATACGGGAGAATTATACCGCGCGGAATGCAATCTCGCTCGGAATGACCTCACCCTGCCAGTAGAGCTGCGCGGCCACACGGCCCGCAAGCTGGCGATAAATCTCGGTGAACTCGCTGTCCGGGCGCGCGACCACGGTCGGCGTACCTTTATCGAGATCTTCACGCAGATTGATGTGCAGCGGCATCTGGCCCAGCAGTTGGGTATGGTATTTCTCCGCCAGCTTCTCGGCGCCGCCGGTACCGAAGATAGGCTCGTGGTGGCCGCAGTTGCTGCAAATATGCATGCTCATGTTTTCCACAATGCCCAACACCGGCACTTCGACCTTCTCGAACATCACGATGCCTTTTTTGGCGTCGATCAGCGCGATATCCTGCGGCGTAGTGACGACGACGGCCCCGGTCACCGGAATATTCTGCGCCAGCGTCAGCTGGATATCACCGGTGCCTGGCGGCATGTCGAGAACCAGATAGTCGAGATCGGGCCACAGGGTCTCCTGCAGCATCTGCATCAGCGCTTTACTGGCCATCGGGCCGCGCCAGACCATGGCGTTGTCGTCAGTCACCAGATAACCAATGGAGTTGGTCGCCAGACCGTGCGCCATAATCGGTGCCATATGGGTGCCGTCTGGAGACGTCGGACGCTGGTTTTCCGCGCCCAGCATATTCGGGATCGATGGGCCGTAGATATCGGCATCCAGAATGCCCACTTTCGCCCCTTCGGCAGCCAGCGCCAGCGCCAGGTTGACGGCGGTAGAGGATTTACCGACCCCGCCTTTACCGGAGCTGACGGCAATAATGTTTTTCACACCGTTGATGCCAGGCTGGTTTTTCACGCGCTTCAGCGTAGCGATGCTGTGCGACAGCTTCCAGTCGATGGCTTTCGCCCCAGTGACACGCAGCAATTCAGCGCTGGTTTGCTCTTTTAATTCTTCAAAGGCGCTGTGCCAGACAAACGGCATCTGCAGTTCGATGTGCACGGTGTCGTCCAGCCAGGCGACATGATGCAGCGCTTTCAGCGTTGTTAAGTTGTGCTTCAGGGTGGGGTGCTGGAAGTTTGCCAGCGTACCGGCCACCATCGCACGTAGACGTTCAGGTGATTTGGCCTGGGATTCTGCGTTCATCCCGACTCCTTTGTTGTTTTCAATTGCTTTCAGTACGCCTAAGTCTACCACAGCTACGGTCAAGCATGTATGGCGCACCCACTACCCTTTTGGTAATATCAAAACCCCTTTTTACAACAGAAGAAGTAATACCCACTATGACTCAAGTCGCGAAGAAGATTCTGGTAACGTGCGCGCTGCCGTACGCCAACGGCTCCATCCACCTCGGCCATATGCTGGAGCACATCCAGGCTGATGTCTGGGTCCGTTACCAGCGAATGCGCGGCCACGAGGTTAACTTCATCTGCGCGGACGATGCCCACGGCACGCCAATCATGCTGAAAGCACAGCAGCTGGGCATTACCCCAGAGCAGATGATTGCCGAAATGAGTCAGGAGCATCAGACGGACTTTGCGGGCTTTAACATCAGCTATGACAACTACCATTCGACGCACAGCGACGAGAACCGCGAGCTGTCCGAGCTGATTTATGGTCGCCTGAAAGAGAACGGTTTTATTAAAAACCGCACCATCTCTCAGCTGTACGATCCGGAAAAAGGCATGTTCCTGCCGGACCGTTTCGTTAAAGGCACCTGCCCGAAATGTAAATCACCGGACCAGTACGGCGATAACTGCGAAGTGTGCGGCGCAACCTACAGCCCGACCGAGCTTATTGAGCCGAAATCCGTAGTCTCTGGCGCAACCCCGGTGATGCGCGAGTCTGAGCACTTCTTCTTTGACCTGCCGTCCTTCAGCGAAATGCTGCAGGCGTGGACCCGCAGCGGCGCGCTGCAGGAGCAGGTCGCGAACAAAATGCAGGAATGGTTTGAATCCGGCCTGCAGCAGTGGGATATCTCCCGCGATGCGCCGTACTTCGGCTTTGAAATCCCGAACGCGCCGGGCAAATATTTCTACGTCTGGCTGGATGCGCCAATCGGCTACATGGGTTCCTTCAAGAACCTGTGCGACAAGCGCGGCGACACCACCAGCTTCGACGCTTACTGGAGCAAAGACTCCGACGCCGAGCTGTATCACTTTATCGGTAAAGATATCGTCTACTTCCACAGCCTGTTCTGGCCGGCGATGCTGGAAGGCAGCAACTTCCGCAAACCGACCAACCTGTTCGTCCACGGCTATGTGACGGTCAACGGCGCGAAGATGTCCAAATCTCGCGGCACCTTCATTAAAGCCAGCACCTGGCTGAAACATTTCGATGCCGACAGCCTGCGTTACTACTACACCGCGAAGCTCTCTTCCCGCATCGACGATATCGACCTCAACCTGGAAGACTTTATCCAGCGCGTCAACGCCGACATCGTCAACAAGGTGGTGAACCTGGCTTCCCGTAACGCCGGCTTTATCGCCAAGCGTTTCGACGGCGTGCTGTCTGCTGAACTGGCTGACCCTGAGCTGTACAAAACCTTCACCGACGCGGCGGCCAGCATCGGCGAAGCGTGGGACAGCCGTGAATTCGGTAAAGCGATCCGTGAAATCATGGCGCTGGCCGATGTGGCGAACCGCTACGTTGACGAGCAGGCACCGTGGGTGGTGGCAAAACAGGAAGGCCGCGACGCCGACCTGCAGGCTATCTGCACCATGGGTCTGAACATGTTCCGCGTGCTGATGACCTGGCTGAAGCCGGTTCTGCCAGAACTGGCCGCGCGTACCGAAGCCTTCCTCAACGCTGAACTGAGCTGGGATGCGATCGACGCGCCGCTGGTGGGTCATAAGATCAACACCTTCAAGGCGTTGTATAACCGTATTGAAATGAAACAGGTGGAAGCGCTGGTGGAAGCGTCTAAAGAAGAAGTGAAAGCCGCCGCAGCGCCGGTTACCGGCCCGCTGGCGGATGACCCAATCCAGGAAACCATCACCTTTGACGATTTCGCCAAAGTTGACCTGCGCGTGGCGCTGATTGAAAACGCCGAGTTCGTGGAAGGTTCCGACAAACTGCTGCGTCTAACGCTGGATCTGGGCGGCGAGAAGCGCAACGTCTTCTCCGGCATCCGCTCCGCATACCCGGACCCGCAGCCGCTGATTGGCCGTCTGACCGTGATGGTGGCCAACCTGGCGCCGCGTAAAATGCGTTTCGGCATCTCGGAAGGGATGGTGATGGCCGCAGGTCCTGGCGGTAAAGATATCTTCCTGTTAAGCCCGGATGACGGGGCGAAACCAGGTCAGCAGGTGAAATAATCTGCATATAAAAACGCTGCTTCGGCAGCGTTTTTCTTTATGGATTCTGAAAATCTCACCTTCCTACCCTTTACTGTTCAGAATGCAATATCCGCAGTGTAGTATCTGATATCAATCAACTTTCAATTATTTGGCACAGCATGCACTCTAAACATACTATATCAATGGTAGCAGCCATCATCCTGATACTGACCTGCCTTTGCGGATGCGATAACACCGAAAAAAGAAGGTTTTTGTAAATAAGATCAATAAGGTAGAAATCATCACCACGTTTATCTATAAGGGCGATAAAGTACTCAAGCAGATATCAAAAAATAGAATGTACTATTCTGACACCCCGGGAAAAAACAAAGAAGCATTCGCAAAAAATTTAATACCACTCCAGCAAGAATACCGAAAAATTAAAGGGGTAGAGGATGCAATCGTATATTTCGATACTTATGCTGAAGAAACCGTCACCATGAATATGGATGAGCTCGATTTTGATATGCTAACGAAAACAACAGGAATTAGCGTTACAGGTACAAAAGGAACAGGGATTAGCATGAAAAAGATGCAGCAACAAATGGAAAATTCCGGTGCCATAGAAGTGAAATAACACGATATTGTCGCTTCGATTAAATCTGCACTCACAAGCATCGTAGGACAGAGAAACTCCCCGCAGGCAAAGCGTTCGGGGTGCGGTCTTGATAGAGGCTGAAAAGCCTCTCTCGTGGAACGCTCTTCATGGTGGAAGCTTTTTTTTGATGATTGAAAGGAATTCATATGCCGGTAATAAAGAAGTTTATTGTGCAGTTAGTCACTACATGGATGGTAGCAAATATATCGGCCTGTGACAGTAAAGAGGACATAGCCAAAAGCTTTGTCCAGAAAACTGCCGCCAGTAACCATCCGCCACAAACAAAAACCTTCCGCCGAAAGGTCGGTGATTTAGATATTACCCTCACCTACCGCTATAAAGATGATGTAATTCTGCAACAAGTCGCCGAAGATATAACGCCATACGACCTGCTGCAGGCTAAAAATAGAATGGAGGCAAAGGCCGTCATGGATAAAATCTCCGCCAGCTATATGCAACTGCCCGGAGTCAGCCAAAAGCTGAAATTCCTCAATAACCGCGCACATGAGTTTCTCACCATCGACTTTACGCAAGCCAGCATTCAACAACTCTGTACGCTGAAAGATATTTCTATCGGGATGATTATCACCGACTGTACGGTAGACTGGCTTACGATGACGAATGTTGAAAGGTTCTTGCGGGAGCAGGCGTTTAGCGAGGTGAAATAGCCGGCATTCCTCGACGGCACAGCGCCGCCGGGAATCAGACAAGATTATTTCGCCGCGTGCTCGCGAATTGCCAGGCCGCGCAGGAAGTAGCGCAGGAACTGGTCGCCGCATTCACGGAAGTTTTTGTGGTCCGGCGCGCGCATCATGGCGGTGATTTCCGGCATCGATACGCGGAACTGCTGCTGCGTCAGGATCGCCAGAATATCATCGGTTTTCAGCGCAAAGGCGATGCGCAGCTTTTTCAGCACGATGTTGTTGTTAATACGGCGTTCCACCGCCAGCGCCGGGGCGGATTCATCGCGACCGCGTTTTTCGTAGATCAGGCCGTTCAGGAAGCACGACAGCATAATGTCCGGGCAACGTACGAAGCCTTCCTCATCCTCTTTGCGCAGCCACGGCACCAGCTGTTCAGCGGTGACTGCGGCTTCGCCCAGCGCGAAGATACGCACCAGATCGTTGTTGTTCATTTTCAGGATGTAGCGGACGCTGCGTAAAATATCGTTACTGACCATAGTGCCTTCGACGGTGATGATGAAAAAATTCGATGACCGATTCTACACGAATTACAGTCCCAGCGCCTCTTTCAGGCTCTTTAAATAGCGGCGGCTCACCGGCACGGTCTGGCCGTTACGCAGCAGCAGTTCAGCCTGGCCGTTATCCTCGAGACGAATTTCTTTCAGATGCGCCATGTTCACCAGATGCTGGCGATGGCAGCGGATGAGCGGCGTGCGGCTCTCCAGCGTGCGCAGCGTCAGTTCGGTAAACCCCTCTTTACCCTCGCCGCTGGTGACATATACCCCGCTCATCCGGCTGCTGACAAACGCGACATCGTCCATTTGCAGCAGATAAATACGACTGTGCCCGGTACAAGGAATAAACTTCAGCGCCTGCTGGCCCTCGCTGAGCACCGAGACGTCCTGTGCCGCGCGTTCTTGCCGCAGGCGGGCGAGCGTTTTTTCCAGGCGTTTCTCTTCAATCGGCTTGAGCAGATAATCAAACGCATGCTCTTCAAACGCTTTAACCGCATATTCGTCAAAGGCGGTCAGAAACACGATGTATGGGCGATGTTCCGGATCAAGCATGCCGACCATTTCCAGGCCGCTGATGCGCGGCATCTGAATGTCCAGAAACAGCACGTCCGGACGCAGCCGGTGCACCGCACCGATAGCCTCCACCGCGTTGGCGCACTCGCCGACAATCTCCAGGTCCGTCTGGGTTTGCAGCAGCACGCGCAGGTTCTCACGCGCCAGCGGTTCATCATCGACAATCAGCACTTTAATCATGCGTTCTCCTCCAGAGGTAACCGCAGGGTAACACGGGTGAAACGGTCCGCTTCGCAGGCAACCGAGATACCGCAATCCTCGCCAAAGCGCATCTTGAGACGCTTATCCACCAGGCTCATACCCAACCCGCTGGATGGCGCATTGGGCTGATACAAACCGGCGTTATCTTCAATCTCGAGCAGCAGATGCTGCCCCTGCTGGCTGGCGCGTAGCGTAATTTCGCCGACGTCCATCAACTGCGAGGTGCCGTGTTTAATGGCGTTCTCCACGATAGGTTGCAGAGTAAATGCCGGAAGCTGCTGGTTTGACAGGGCATCGGGTATCTCCAGATGCACCTGCAGGCGCGACTGAAAACGCGCCTTCTCGATTTGCAGATAGGCGTTCACGTGTTCAATTTCATCGGCCAGAGTGACAATTTCCGACGGGCGCTTGAGGTTCTTGCGGAAAAAGGTCGACAGATACTGCACCAGCTGGCTGGCCTGCTCGCTATCGCGGCGAATCACCGCTTTCAGCGTATTCAGCGCGTTAAACAGAAAATGCGGGTTCACCTGCGCGTGCAGCAGCTTGATTTCCGACTGCGTCAGCAGCGCTTTTTGCCGCTCGTACTGCCCGGCCAGAATCTGCGCCGACAGCAGCTGCGCGATACCTTCTCCGAGCGTGCGGTTGATCGAGCTGAACAGCCGGTTTTTAGCTTCGTACAGCTTAATGGTGCCGATGACCCGCTGGTTTTCGCCGCGCAGCGGGATCACCAGCGTCGAACCCAGTTTGCAGTTGGGGTGAATGGAACAGCGGTACGGCACTTCGTTGCCATCGGCGTACACCACCTCGCCGGTCTCAATGGTTTTCTGCGTATAGCGCGAAGAGATCGGCTTGCCCGGCAGATGGTGGTCTTCGCCAATGCCGGTAAAGGCGAGCAATTTTTCCCGGTCGGTGATCGCCACCGCGCCGATGTCCAGCTCCTGAATCAGCACCTGCGCCACCTTCATGCTGTTTTCCTCGTTAAAGCCTTTGCGCAAAATCCCCTCGGTCGAGGCGGCGAGCTTCAGGGCGGTGGCCGAAAACGCCGAGGTATATTTCTCAAACATCGCCCGCTTATCCAGCAGGATGCGCATAAACAGGGCCGCGCCGACCGTGTTGGTCACCATCATCGGCGCGGCGATGCTTTGCACCAGATGCAGCGCGTCTTCAAACGGGCGCGCAATCAGCAGAATAATCAGCATCTGCACCAGCTCGGCGACAAAGGTAATGGCCCCCGCCGTCCACGGACTGAAGACCTTATCCGGCCGGCCACGGCGAATCAGGATGCTGTGCACCAGGCCGCCCAGCAGCCCTTCCACCATGGTGGAGATCATACAGCTGAGCGCGGTCATCCCGCCCATTGAGTAGCGGTGCAGCCCGCCGGTCAGGCCGACCAGCCCACCAACCACCGGGCCACCCAGCAGGCCGCCCATCACGGCGCCAATGGCGCGGGTGTTGGCGATAGAGTCTTCAATATGCAGACCAAAATAGGTGCCGAGGATACAAAAAATGGAGAAGGTGACGTAGCACAACAGCTTGTGCGGCAGACGCACGGTGACCTGCATCAGGGGAATAAACAGCCGCGTCTTGCTCATCAGCCAGGCGATGACCAGAAAAACGCACATCTGCTGAAGCAGCAGCAACACCAGATTAAACTCGTACATACCCCAACACCACAGCAGAAATAAAACTGCGTAACATACACTTAGTCGGCATAACTTTCTTTGAAACATGGCAAAAAAAGTGCAAAAAATGCTACCGATCACATTTTACCCATTCCGTCCGGGAACGAAATGAATAAAAAACAACCGCAACAGGCCGCGACGGCAAACCCCGTCTAAAGTTAAATGGGGGACCGCATACCCGGAGGACAAGATGGCGCTTTACACGATTGGCGAAGTGGCTCAGCTCTGTGATATCAACCCGGTAACGCTGCGTGCCTGGCAGCGTCGCTACGCGCTGTTAAAACCGCAGCGCAGCGACGGCGGGCACCGCCTGTTTAACGATGCCGATATTGACCGCATTCGCGAAATCCAGCGTTGGATAGAAAACGGTGTTCAGGTCAGTAAAGTCAAAAACCTGCTGAGTGAGCCAAATGATGGCTGGCAGGAACAGCAGGAGGCTGCGCTACGCGACCTGCGTAGCGGCAACCTCACCCATCTGCGGCAATGGGTGAAAGAGCTGCGTCGCAGCCATAGCGCCCGAACCCTGGTCGATAATCTTTTCATCCCATTGCGTCAGCGGCTGCAAAGCGCACAGGTGGCGCTGCCGACTCTACTTGGCCTGCTGGATGGCGTACTGATTAACGATATTGCGCTCAGCCTCGCTTCTGCCCGACGTAAATCCGGGCCGCACGCGCTGGTGGTCGGCTGGAACGTCACCGATATCACCCGGCTGTGGCTGGAGGGCTGGGTGGCTTGTGAACAGGGATGGCGCGTCGACGTACTGGCCCACCCGCTCACCCAGATTCAGCCGGAGCTGTTCCCTGGCCAGACGCTGCTGATCTGGTGCGGCGCCGCCCCTGGCGCCCAACAGCTGCAGCAGCTCGCACGCTGGCAAGAGGATGGCGTGGCCTTCGCACTTCCTGCTAATTAATCGTTCGTTAACAGCTGAGCTTCGCGGTATAATCTTTTGGTTAACAAAAGGAGTACACAATGAAGTCAGCTAAATTCGCCGCGATCGTCCTTTTTGCCCTGATGGCTATCAGCGGTATCGGTGGCGTGATGCTCGCCGGCTACTCGTTTATTGTGCGCGGCGGTGTCGGCTGAGCCTTAGGCTTAGGCGCTCAAAGACGCGGTCGACGATAATCGCCGCCAGCGCCACCAGAATCGCCCCATGCACTACATAGGCCGTATTGAATCCACTCAGGCCGATGATAATTGGCGTGCCCAGCGTATTGGCCCCCACCGTCGACGCAATCGTCGCCGTGCCAATATTGACGATAACCGACGTGCGGATACCCGCCACGATCACCGGTGCCGCCAACGGCAGCTCGACTTTCCATAGCCGCTGCCCCCCCGTCATGCCCATTCCTTCCGCCACGCTCAGCGCCCCGACGGGTACCGACACCAATCCGGCCAGCGTGCCTTGCAGCACCGGCAGAATACCGTAGAGAATCAGCGCGACAATCGCCGGCTGTTCACCAAAGCCCATCACCGGCACCGCCAGCGCCAGAACCGCCACGGGCGGAAAGGTTTGCCCCATCGCCGCCAGCGTTTCCACCAGCGGACGAAACTCGCGCCCCGCCGGACGCGTCACCAGCACGCCCGCGCCAACGCCAATCACAATCGCCGCCAGGCTGGAGATAACCACCAGCTTGCCGTGCGCCAGCGTCAGCGCAAGAAACCCCGCCTGCTGATACAGCGGGCGCGGCTGTTCCGGAAAAAGCGTGTGAAACAGCGGCTCGCTGTACGGCAGGCCAATCAGCAGCGCGATAAACAGTGCCAGCAGCCATAGCAGCGGATCACGAAGGATGCGCATCGGCGGGCTCCTCACGCAGCAGGTCGGCAAAATGCAGCGCCCCGTATGCCACGCCTTTCTCGTTGACCACAGGCAACACCGTACGCCGCTGGGCCATAAACCCCGACAGCGCATCGCGCAACGATAACGAATCGGCTATCGCTTCTCCTGCAACGCGTTCACCGTGGCGCACGTAGTCGGCCACCTGGCGTAACGACAGCAGGCGTACACCCAGCTCGCTGCGACCAAAAAAGGTGCGGACAAACTCATTGCCCGGCGCGCTGAGCATATGCAGCGGCGAGCCCTGCTGCACCACTTCACCGCCGTCGAGGAGGATCAGGTTATCCGCCAGACGCAGCGCTTCATCAATATCATGCGTCACCAGCACGATGGTACGCCCCAGCAGCCGGTGAATGCGGCGCATCTCCTGCTGCAATGCGCTACGGGTAACCGGGTCCAGCGCGCCGAAAGGTTCATCCATCAGCAAAACGTCGGGATCGCCCGCCAGCGCCCGCGCCACGCCGACGCGCTGCTGCTGGCCGCCGGAAAGCTGATGCGGGTAGCGCCCACGCAGCGTGGCTTCCAGCCCGAGCAGGGCCATCAGTTCGTCGATACGCGCGTTCATTCTGGCCTTCGGCCATTTCAGCAGTTGCGGTACGGTGGCAATGTTCTGCGCGACCGTCCAGTGCGGAAACAGGCCAATCGATTGAATGGCGTACCCCATCCGTCGGCGCAGCGCCAGCAGCGGCTGCTCGCGGATATCCTGTCCGGCGAAGCGAATCATCCCGCAGTCCGGCTCCACCAGTCGATTAATCATCTTCAGCGTGGTCGATTTTCCCGAGCCGGAAGTGCCGATCAGCACCGAGAACGCGCCTTCCTCAAGGCGCAGTGAAAGGTTCTTCACCGCCGGATGACCGCCGAATGTTTTATTGACCTGTGAAAATTCAATCACCGGCTTCTCCTTGTAATAAGGCGGCGGCCAGACTCAGCAGCGCATCCAGGGTTACCGCCAGCGCAATCACCGGGATCACGCCCAGTAGCACCAGATCCAGCGCGCTGCTGAGCAGCCCCTGAAACACCAGCGCGCCAAAACCACCTGCGCCAATCAGCGCGGCGACCACCGCCATCCCCACGGTCTGCACCACCACCACCCGCAGGCTGCGTAGCAGCACGGGCAGCGCCAGCGGTAGCTGCACGCGCAGGAAAATTTGACCACGGCCCATGCCCATCGCCGCCGCGCTTTCCAGCACCTGTGGCGACACCTGCTGCATCCCGGCGACCACGCCGCGCACCAGCGGCAACAGCGCGTAGAGCACCAGCGCAATCAGCGCGGGCGCCAGGCCGGTGCCGGCCACGCCAAACGAAGCCAACCAGGGAAAGCGCTGCGCCAACCCGGCCAGCGGCGCAATCAGCACGCCAAACAGCGCGACAGAAGGAATGGTTTGAATAATGTTCAGCGCCGTGAAGACGCTCGACTGCCGTCGCGGATGACGCCAGCACGCCATCCCCAGCGGGACGCCAATCAGCAGCGCGGGCAGCAGCGTACCCCACAATAGAGTCAGATGCTGGTACAGCGCGTCATTGAAGGTATCCTGGCGGTTGGCATATTCTTTGAGTAGCGATAGCCCATCAAGCGCCCCGCTCACCATCAGCCAACACGGCAGCAGCCACAGTTGAGCGTTAAGCAGCCATCGCCACGCCGCGCGTGCCGTGAGACGGCGAATCGCATCGTTGGCGATAAGCAGCATCAGCAGTAACCACAGCCATAGTCCGCTGCCGGGCGAGGTACGCGCCAGCGGGCTGGCGCTTGCCGCAAGCTGGTTGGCGGCTTCACCCGCCGCCCACAGCAATAGCGTGAAGCCCGCCTGCGCCAGCAGCAGAATAAGCAGGCCAGGAAAGCGTCCGGGCAGCCAGCATAAAATCCACAACGCCGCCGGTACCACCAGCAGCGCCAGCGGCGAAAATGACCAAATTTGCCATAACCACAGGCCATTGCCCGAAACCAGCCGGTTCGGGGCAAAATTGGCGAACGGCAGCGCGCTGGCGGCCAGCAGCATCAGTGCCAGCAGCGCCACCACGCGGTTAGAACAACGAGTCATGGATATAATCGGTTACTTCACCCACCCTTTTTCTTTCAGGTAGCCTGCCGCCACGCTTTTTGCATCCAGCCCTTCTACCGCAATTCTGGCGTTCAGCGTTTGCAGCGTTTTCTCATCCAGGCTGGCAAAGACCGGCTGCAACCATTTTTCAATATCCGGATAGGCTTTCAGCACCGCTTCGCGTACCACCGGCGTGGGCGCGTAGATAGGCTGCACGCCTTTCGGGTCGCTGAGGGTTTGCAGCCCTAGCGCCGCCACGGGGCCGTCGGTACCATAGGCCATCGCCGCGTTCACGCCGGAAGTTTGCTGCGCGGCCGCTTTGATGGTCACCGCCGTGTCGCCACCGGCCAGCGACAGCAGCTGATCCTGAGAGAGTTTAAAATCGTAGGCTTTTTCGAAGGCAGGCAGCGCGTCCGGGCGTTCGATAAATTCCGCCGAGGCCGCCAGCTTGACGGTGCCGCCATCCTTGAGATAGCGGCTCAGATCGGCAAGCGAGGTCAGCTTATTTTTTTCGGCGACGTCTTTACGCACGGCGAGCGTCCAGGTGTTATTCGCGGGCGCGGGCGTCAGCCAGACCAGATGATTTTTCTGCGCGTCCAGCGCTTTCACCTTGTCATAGCCCGCTTTGGCGTTTTTCCACGCCGGGTCGTTTTCATCTTTGAAGAAGAAAGCGCCGTTACCGGTGTATTCCGGGTAGATATCCAGCGCGCCGGAAGTAATCGCCCCGCGCACCACCGGCGTGGTGCCCAGCTGAACTTTATTGACGGTGCTGACGCCGTGGCTTTCCAGCACCTGCAAAATCAAATTCCCGAGCAGTGCCCCTTCGGTGTCAATTTTTGATCCTACTTTTACCGGCTCGGCGGCCAGTGACGGTAGGCTCACCGCGGCCAGCAATGCCAGCGTCCATCCCCTTGCAATCGTCATACGCTTTCCTCTTATTTTGCGCTCAATTAACAGGCGCTTAAGCAAAAAGCGTAGACGAAAATGGAGAATTCAGCCCTGTTCCGGCATTTTTAACGGGATCGTCAGCAAACTGGCGGCGAAATACAGCAGCGCAATCACCCACAATGTGCCTTCAACGCCCAGCGGATTCACACACAGGGTGACGATAAACGGCCCTACGAAGTTGCTGAGGCCCGATCCGAGATTGAGGCAGGAGATCGCCGCGCCTTTGTTTTCCGGCAGCAGCGAAGGGATAAGCGCGCTCAACGGGCCAAACGCGCCAAGGCCGATGGCATAGATCGCCAGCGCGGCAATCAGCGCTGCGCTGCTGTGGCCAAACAGTACCGGCGCGTAGCAGACCGCCAACGCCGCCAGCCCGCACAGCGTGCCGGCAAACCACACCACCGTATTGCGCCAGCCGATGGTGTCGCCCAACCAGCCGAAAAAGTAGTTGGCGAAGATATTGATCACGTTCACCAATCCCCAGATGGTCAGCCACTCTTCAATGCTGAAGCCAAAGCGCGGCAGATACACCGGCATCAGGATCACCAGCGAGAACTTGCCGATATCATTGATGCTTTTCACCACCACGGCGATACGCATTTTCGGCTCACGTACCAGCACAATGAGGCCTTCCGCCAGCGCCTGGCCTACCGCCTGCCCCTGCTGCCATTGTGGCTTATCGCGGTTGAGGATCAACGCACAGCCGCAGCCCGCCAGCACGAAAATAAAGCCGGACAGCAGCGTGGTCGTCTCTCCCAGCCGTGGGATCATAAAGCCCGAGAACCATGGCCCGACGATGGTCATGCCGACGCCGAAGGCAATCCAGAACCAGGAAACGGCGCGCCCCAGAATGCGGCTTTCACAGCGCTGGTTGATCCACACCAGGAACGAATAGGCAAATAGCGGATAAGCCATGCCGCGTACCGCGTAGCTCACCATCATCAGCGGATAGTTGCTATCAGGCAGCGCGACAAAGATAAACGGCACCGAACCGACAAAATAGAGAATCGTCGCCAGCCACATCAGGCGACGTACGCCCAGCACGCCCGCGCCTATTCCGGAAAACCAGGAGATCGCCGCCACGCACAGGCCAAAGACCGAAGACAGCAGGCTGATGTGCACCGCATCGAGGCCGCGCTGTTGTAGCAGTGAGGCCAGCCAGCTTTGTTCAATGGTGGCGCCGGTAATAAACAGGAAGACGCCGACAAATCCCCACACCAGCTCGCGCGGCAGGCCCAGACGCGCCCAGATACCCTGTTGAATATATAAACTTTGATCGGTCATTTACGTTATCCACAAAAACCCGGGGTCGCTGCGCTCGCCCGGGTTACATGATTTATTTTCAAACGGTTACGCGTTATGCAATTGTTCTAACTGCTGCTGTTTTGCTTTCAACAGGCTGCGGTTGACGTGCCCAACGGTGTTATCGCCCCAGCACTGGTCATACGGCATCCCGGTCAGGCTTTCGATCACCGCTTTGGTGTCGGCGGTGACCGTGGCTTTGCTGCCGCCTTGCTTCAGGCGCGCCACTTCGTCGTTCAGCACCGCGTGGGTACGGCTGTTCACCTTGAACTGGAAGGCGGACCAGATACCCCACAGGGTGAGGACCACCGGCAGCACAATCATGATGGCGAGGATCATATTGATCGCCGACTGCGGCTGGCTGCTGTGCCCGGTAATAAAGCCGGACATTTGCAGCGCGACGCCCACCAGGAAGATGGAGAATGCCTGGGAGGCTTTACGCAGCAGGCTCATAAAGCCCGCGAAGATCCCTTCACGACGGTTGCAGGTCAGAATCTCATCCACGTCGGCCACGAAGGTGTAGTTGTTCCACGGAATGGAGTAGATACCGCCGCGCGCCAGCCCCGCCACGCCCGCAGCCAGATACAGCAGCGACATGCTGGTGGAGCCATAGACGTAGGTCAGCGCAAACAGCACAAAGGCCACCAGTGCCATCAGTGCCTGGGTAGCAAACGCCCGGGACGGGGAGTAACGCAGCGTCAGCCAGGTCGCCACGCCGACGCCGAAGAACTGCAGACCGTTAATCACGCTCAACAGGTTACTGGCCACCACTGACGAGGTCGCCAGCGCAAAGACCACAAAGTAGGTAAAGACGGAGTTGAAGATATCCTGCGCGACTGAACCGCCAAGGTACATGCCGAGGTGGGAGCGGAAGGTTTTGATCTTCAGCGTAGAGACAAAATCGTAGTAAATATCGAACAGGCGTTTTGCCAGCGGCTGCTTCTCTTGATGCTCAACGTTGCGCTCGCTCTGCTCAATCTCTTCAAGTGAACGCTCCCAGGTGCCGAAGTAGACGAAGAACAGCACCACCATGAAGGCGACGGTGAAAATCGCCCCGGCGTAGAAGAAGGAGATGGAGGAGTCAGAACCAAAGTAAGCCAGCAGGCGGCCCGGCAGGAACGCGGCGGTGAAGCCGGCGAACTGGGCAATGTACATACGCGCGCTGGTCAGCTTCGAGCGTTTGGTAAAGTCGGAGGTCATCTCCGCCGACAGCGTGTCGTACGGGATCATAATCATCGAGTAGACGATTTCAAACAAGATATACGCAAGCAGGTAGATCCAGTAGTTGAACCCCTGAACCCACAGCAGGCTGTAGACCGCCACTAGCGGAATGCTCAGCAGCAGAAAGAAGCGGCGGCGACCAAAACGACGGCCAAGGCGCGTTTTGTGGAAGTTATCGGAAATGTACCCCATGCACGGGCACATGATAACGTCGACGATACGCGCCACCGCAAACAGCGAGCCTGCCTCAATGGGCGTCAGGCCGCAGAAGGTAGTCAGGAAGAACAGCAGCCAGGCGCTCACCAGAGTAAACGCACCTGAACCGATCACATCCGCAAGACCGAAGCAGATGTAGTTGTGGAGTTTTATCTCCCGCACTTTTTTTATCATTTTCCATCCCCTTGAACAGTACAGAACGGCGAGGCGAAAGCCGCGCCGTCATCAAATAGCTTCAGGCGTCGGCGTTTTCCTGCACGATGGCGTTGATGTTCCATCCCTGCGGCAGCGGCATCGGGCGACGAATGCGCAGATCGTTGAGCGTCAGATCTTGCACACCGTTGGCGTAGAATGCCGGTAGGCCGCCAGGATAGGCATCGACACCCCAGGCGCGGCCGGTTTGCGGATTTACGCGGTAGGCGTTATCAAGCCCCATGCCGGTTGGGCTCGCCGGGTTACACGGTGGGCGAATGTCATAGCAGCCCTGCTCGTCAGAGGAGGCGGAGAGCTGCTGTAACGACAGCCCGTTGAAGGTAACGTGACGAATATCGCCCGGCGTTTCAGCGTGCAGGTTGATGGCTCCTTCGCTCACGCCGGAGAGCTGGCTAAAGGTGATGTCTTCGACCTTGCCCGGCTCAACCTGCGGGTCACGATGGCGCACCGAGATAAAGACCGGATCGGCTTTTCCCCAGTGGCACGGGTGACCGTGGCGGCAATCGAACAGAATGTTGCTGAAAATCATCTGGCTGAACTGGCCGCCGTCGCGGGAGACCAGGCCGATGCCGCGATTGGACTCAAAGATTGAGCAGTTGTGCACCGCGATATGGCTGATATCGGCGAAGGTTTCGGTGCCGATTTTGATGGCGCAACTTTTCGAGCGGATCAGGCAATTACTCACCACCACGTGACGGGTCGCCTGCTGGAGTTCCTGCGGCTTGCGGGTCGTTTTGATACAGATGCCATCATCGGCAGCGCTGAAGTAGCTATCGCTAATGTGCACATGCTGGCAGCTGTCGATATCCAGCGCATCGGTGTTGGACAGCGCCAAATCGTTATCGATGGTCAGATTTTGGATGAATACCTGATTGCAGCTCACCAGATGCGCGGTCCACATCGGCGAATCGCTGATGGTGATATCACGAATGCGCACCTGCTGGCAGCCTTCCAGCACCAGCATGCGCGGGCGCATGGTTTTCGGCTGGCGATAACCCTGCTCATCGGCGCGCTCCGCGAACCAGGCGCTCGCGCCCCCCGCCAGACAGCCTTCGCCGCTGAGCGTAATGTGATGAGCGTTGCGCGCATAAATCAGCGCCATACGGGAGAGTTCAGCAACGGTTTGCGTCAACTCCGCCGGATAATCCTCAGCGTTCGGGCTGGCCAGCAAACGCGCGCCGGCCTCCAGATGCAGGGTAAAGTTTGACGGTAGAATCAGCGTGCCGGTCATCCAGTCGCCCGCCGACACCACCAGCGTGCCGCCGCCTGCGCGGTCAATTTCGTCAATCAGCTGCTGCAGCTGTGCGGTCAGCGGCGTTTTGCCGCTGCGGTCGAGGGAGGTGTTATGCAGTGAAATCTTCATGTGGCTACCTGCGAATGTTGAGATAGCTGCATTTAACGCGCTTGCGCCGATTCTCTCGCCGGGCAGATACGGGCTTTTTTACGTATTAGTGAATGGCATCACGCCTGTTATGGCCCCCGGTCATCGCTTTTGAGCAAGCGCACAAAATGGCGAGGCGGTGGGATTTGATGGGTGACGAGGGTCACATATTGGTGGCGTTTGGCGGGAGAAAAGCGGTGGTTTGGCGCAGAACAGGGTGGGATGGTGGATAAATTGCGATGAAGATCACGAAGCGATACAGGAGTCAGGATTGGGGGATTGCTCCCCCTCACCCGTGCCGGATGGCGCTGCGCTTATCCGGCCTACAACGTATCGAGTAGGCCGGATAAGGCGTAGCCGCCATCCGGCTTTGTCTTACAGCAGCTCGAATTCGCCCTGCTTCACGCGCGCGGAATCCACGCCGATAAACACGTTAAATTTGCCCGGCTCGGCGGCGTATTTCATCTGCTGATTCCAGAACTTCAGCGCATTAACGTCAATCGGGAAGCTGACGGTTTGGGTTTCACCCGGTTTCAGCGTCACCTTCTCAAAGCCTTTCAGCTGTTTCACCGGGCGGCTCATCGACGCGGTCACGTCCTGCAGGTACATCTGAATCACCGTCGCCCCTTCACGTTTGCCGGTGTTGGTCACCTGGACGCTGGCGGTCACGCTGCCGTCAGCCTTCATGGTTGGTGCGGACATCTTCACGTCGGAAACCGAGAAGGTGGTGTAGCTCAGACCGTAGCCGAACGGATACAGCGGGCCGTTGGCTTCGTCAAAGTAGCGCGAGGTGTACTTGTTTGGCTTGTCGGCGTTGTATGGGCGGCCGGTGTTCAGGTGGCTGTAATACTGCGGAATCTGCCCCACGGAGCGCGGGAAGGACATCGGCAGCTTACCGGATGGGTTGTAGTCGCCAAACAGCACGTCGGCGATGGCGTTACCGCCTTCCGTACCCGCGAACCAGGTTTCCAGAATAGCGTCGGCCTGCTGGTCCTCTTTCACCAGCGTCAGCGGGCGACCGTTCATCAGCACCAGGACCAGCGGTTTGCCGGTGGCTTTCAGCGCGGCAATCAAGTCCTGCTGGCTTTGTGGAATAGCGATTTCAGTACGGCTGGAGGCCTCGTGCGCCATACCCTGCGCCTCGCCCACCACCGCCACGACCACGTCAGACTGCTTCGCTGCGGCAACCGCTTCATCAATCATCGCCTGCGGCGAGCGGGGGTCAACCTTCACCGCCTCTTCGTACAGGTTCAGGAAGTCGATGATGCCTTTGTCATTGGTGACGTTCGCGCCTTTGGCGTACAGCACTTTGCCCTCGCCGCCCATCACGTTTTTAATCCCGGTCAGTACGGTCACGGACTGTCCGGCCACGCCTGCGGCAGACCAGCTCCCCATCACGTCACGCTGGCTGTCGGCCAACGGCCCCACCACCGCCACGGTGGCATTTTTCTTCAATGGCAGCGTTTCAAGACGGTTTTTCAACAGCACCAGACTCTGGCGCGCGACCTCGCGGGCTTCGGCGCGATGCAGGCGACTTTCGGCGTTCGTATCCTGCGGATCGGATGCTTTCGGCCCCAGATGGCTGTACGGATCGTTAAACAGACCCATATCGTATTTGACGTTCAGCACGTGGCGGGTAGCGTCGTCCAGTTCAGCCATCGTCACCTTGCCGGACTTCACCAGCCCAGGCAGATACTTGCTGTAGTATTCATCGCTCATGCTCATATCGATACCGGCCTTCAACGCCACGCGTACGGCATCTTCCGGGTCGGCGGCAACGCCGTGTTTAATCAGCTCTTTAATCGCCCCGTGGTCGGAGACGGTGATCCCTTTGAAGCCCCACTGGTTGCGCAGCACGTCTTTCAGCAGCCAGGTGTCGGACGTCGCCGGGGTGCCGTTCAGCGAGTTCAGGCCGATCATCACCGCGCCGCTGCCCGCATCCAGCCCCGCTTTGTACGGCGGCATATAGTCGTTGAACAGACGCTGCGGGCTCATATCGACGGTGTTGTACTCTTTCCCCCCTTCCACCGCACCATAGGCGGCGAAGTGTTTGACGCTGGTCATCACCGAGTAGCGATCCGCCGGGCTTTTCCCCTGCATCGCTTCCACCATGTTTTCACCCATCACGGCGGTTAAATAAGTGTCTTCACCAAACCCTTCGGAAGCGCGGCCCCAGCGCGGATCGCGCGAGACGTCCACCATCGGTGCCCAGGTCATATTCAAGCCGTCATCCGCTGCTTCATAGGCCGACACGCGGCCCACGGTTTTCACCGCGTCGAGGTTGAAGGTAGAGGCAAGGCCAAGGCTAATCGGGAATACGGTACGCTGGCCGTGTACCACGTCGTAGGCAAAGAACAGCGGAATTTTCAGGCGGCTGAGGGACATCACCTGATCCTGCATCGCACGGATATCCTGGCGGGTCACGGTATTGAAAATCGCGCCGACCTGACCGTCTTTGATCATCTCGCGAATGGCTTCTTTCGGGTTGTCCGGCCCGACGCTAATCAGGCGCAGCTGGCCAATTTTTTCATCGACCGTCATTTTTTTCAGCAGCTCGGTCACGAACGCATCCCGCGCCTGCGGCGTCAGCGGATGGTTACCGAACAAATCCTCCGCCAGAGCGGGTTGCAGCGCCAGGCTCACGGCGACGCCAACAGAAAATAGCCATTTCATATTTTTGTAGTCTCTTGTATCCATGCCGGGGAGAGCGGCTGAGAGTCGATGAAAAGCCGCAGTTTGCCATAAAGGTAAAGGAGCGCGGAATAGAAAGCTAAGGTTATTCTCTGATTTTTAGAAACATTCACTCCCACAATGATCATACAAAGCGCTATTCTTAGAGACGACAATTTGTCCCACCACAAGGAGTGGAGAATGGCTTCTCAAACTACAAATGATAATAACGCGCTGATTAACGAACTCTCGCGCCTGGTTGGTCACGCTCACCTGCTCACCGACCCGGCCAAAACCGCCCGCTACCGTAAAGGCTTCCGTTCCGGGCACGGCGATGCGCTAGCCGTGGTGTTCCCCGGCTCGCTGTTGGAACTATGGCGCGTGCTAAACGCCTGCGTCAATGCGGACAAAATTATTCTGATGCAGGCCGCCAATACCGGCCTGACCGAAGGCTCAACGCCCAGCGGTAACGACTACGACCGCGATATCGTCATTATTAGCACCCTGCGCCTCGATAAACTGCATCTGCTGGATAAAGGCGAGCAGGTGCTGGCCTGGCCGGGTACCACGCTGTATTCACTGGAAAAAGCGCTCAAGCCGCTGGGCCGCGAGCCGCATTCAGTGATTGGCTCCTCCTGCATTGGCGCGTCGGTGATCGGCGGGATCTGCAATAACTCCGGCGGTTCGCTGGTGCAGCGCGGCCCGGCGTACACCGAGATGTCGCTGTTTGCGCGCATTGATGAAAACGGCAAGCTGACGCTGGTTAACCATCTGGGCATCGATCTGGGTGAAACCCCGGAGCAGATCCTCAGCAAACTGGATGACGATCGCGTGAAGGACAGCGATGTGCGTCACGATGGCCGTCACGCTCACGATCACGACTACGTCAACCGCGTACGCGACGTCAACGCCGATACCCCGGCGCGCTACAACGCCGACCCGGAGCGTCTGTTTGAATCTTCTGGCTGCGCGGGCAAGCTGGCGGTATTCGCCGCGCGTCTCGACACCTTCCCGGCAGAAAAACGTCAGCAGGTGTTCTACATCGGCACCAACCAGCCGGACGTGCTGACGGAAATTCGCCGCCATATTCTGGCCGAATTTAACAACCTGCCGGTGGCGGGCGAGTATATGCACCGCGATATTTACGATATCGCCGAGCAGTACGGTAAAGACACTTTCCTGATGATCGATAAACTCGGCACCGACAAAATGCCGTTCTTCTTCACCATGAAGGGCCGCGCCGACGCGATGCTGGAAAAAGTGTCGCTATTCAAGCCGCACTTCACCGACCGCTTTATGCAGAAGCTAGGCCACGCTTTCCCGGCGCATCTGCCGGAACGGATGAAAACGTGGCGCGATAAGTATGAGCACCACCTGTTGCTGAAAATGTCCGGCGACGGCATTGACGAAGCCAAAGCCTGGCTGGTGGAGTACTTCAAGCAGGCGGAAGGCGACTTCTTTGTCTGTACGCCGGAAGAAGGCAGCAAAGCGTTCCTGCACCGCTTCGCGGCGGCAGGTGCGGCTATCCGTTATCAGGCGGTACACGCGGATGAAGTGGAGGATATTCTGGCGCTGGACATTGCGCTACGCCGCAACGACACCGAATGGTTCGAGCATCTGCCGCCGGAAATCGACAGTAAACTGGTGCATAAGCTCTACTACGGCCACTTTATGTGCCACGTTTTCCACCAGGACTACATCGTGAAAAAAGGCGTCGATGCTCACGAACTTAAAGAGCAGATGCTGGCGCTGCTGCGCGAACGTGGAGCCCAGTATCCGGCGGAACATAACGTCGGGCATCTGTATGAAGCCGATGAAAACCTCAAACGCCACTACCGGGAAAACGACCCGACCAACAGCATGAATCCGGGGATCGGTAAAACCAGTAAGCTCAAATACTGGGGCGAGAAAACCGACGCGTGATATGACGTTGGGAAATTCGTTGTCGGCCGGATAAGCGTAGCGCCATCCGGCCGACTGCGAGCCAGATTAACGATGGAAACCATAAGGAATTCAAGCATGTCTACGCTTGATGTCACCCGTGACGCCGATATTGAAATTCGTGACGCGCAGGCTGACGATGTACAAGCCATTGCCGCGCTGTATGCCTGGCACGTACTTAATGGCCGCGCCTCATTTGAAGAGGTGCCGCCTTCCATTGATGAAATGCAGCAACGCATGAACACCATTCAGCAACAAGGATTGCCGTGGCTGGTGGCACTGTATCGTGGGGTTATCGTCGGCTACTGCTATGCCAGCCCTTATCGCCCTCGCCCGGCCTATCGCTATACGCTGGAAGAATCTATCTATATCGACACCACAATGACCGCCCACGGTATCGGCAGCCGCCTGCTGACGGCATTAATCGCCGTATGCGAACAAGGGCCATGGCGGCAGATGCTAGCGGTAATTGGCGACGGAAATAACAACACCGCTTCGCTGCGACTGCATAAAAAACACGGCTTCGAAGTGGCGGGTCAGTTGCGCAGCGTCGGCTACAAGATGGGTGACTGGCGGGATACGGTGATTATGCAGCGCCCACTCAACGACGGTGACTGGACGCTGCCGGAATAAAGAACGTTTAATCGTCCTGGGTGGTTTGCCCGCTAAGCTGGGCTTTCGCAATATTGCCTTCCACCTGGGCCTCTTTCTGCTTTTTATAGCTCAGCGCCGCGGCAGGAACCGGCATCACTTTTCCGGTTTCAACCCAGGTACGCAGACGGCTGGCGTCGGCGAAGTGGGTATATTTACCGAACGCATCCATGACCACCATCGCCACCGGACGTTTGTTCATCACGGTGCGCATCACCAGGCAGTGACCGGCCGCGTTGGTAAAACCGGTTTTGGTCAACTGAATGCTCCAGTTATCGCGGTATACCAGATGGTTAGTGTTGCGGAACGGCAGCGTATACGCCGGATGGGCGAAGGTCGCCGTGTCCTCTTTAGTCGTGCTCAGTTGGCCAATCAGCGGATACTGTTTGGTGGCAATCAGCAGTTTAGTCAGATCGCGTGCGGTCGACACGTTATGAATCGACAGCCCCGTTGGCTCGACGTAGCGGGTGCGGGTCATCCCCAACGATTTGGCTTTGGCGTTCATAGCGCGAATAAACGCGTCATAGCCGCCCGGATAATGGTGCGCCAGACTGGCCGCCGCGCGGTTCTCGGATGACATCAGCGCCAGCAGCAGCATGTTTTTACGACTGATCTGGCTGTTCAGACGCACACGGGAATAAATGCCCTTCATCTCCGGCGTGTGGCTGATATCCACGGCCAGCATTTCATCGAGCGGTAAATGCGCGTCCAGCACCACCATCGCCGTCATCAGCTTGGTGATGGAAGCCATCGGGCGCACCAGATCCGGCTGGTTGGCATAAATCACTTTGTTCGTTTCAAGGTCGACAATCATCGCGCTACCGGAAGCAATTTCCGGCTGCGAGGCCACGGCGGAGACGGCGGTTTTAGCACTCGCCTGAGGCGCAAAAGGCACAGCCAGCACGAGAGCGAGGCTGAGCAGGGAAACGCGAAATTTCTGCATGGTGAGTATTCTGGCGGTTATTTATGCACATTATGATAGACAACCGCTTCGCACCAAACGGTTGCGAAGCGGAATGGCCCATCATAGCGCGTAGAACGCGGCATCTGCCAGAAAATAATGGTGAACAAATGCTGCATTGCTGACGTAATTTAATTCACATCAGCAATGCATATCAGAACTCAGAATAGCCGGTAGCCGTAGCCCCACAACACCACCGTGAGCGCCAGCAGCACTTCAAGTACCAGCACGCCGATAGCCAGGGTCGAACTGGCGAAGCTTAGCCCCTCTTCCCGGTCAATGTTAAGGAAAGTCGGGATACCGATGTAAAGCAGATAACCGGTATAAAACAGCGCGACCGTCCCGACCAGCGCGCACAGCCATACCAGCGGGTAAAGCGCCACAATACCGCTCAGGAAGATAGGCGTCGCGACGTAGCCGGCAAACACCATACAGCGTTTAAGGGATGGACGCTGAGGATAGTTACGCGCCATCCACCAGATCACCCGTCCCATCACCGCTACGCCCACCAGCATCAGAGCATAGAAGAGTACCGCCATGCCCAGGCCCGTCATCAGCGACAGCCTGACCACGTTGCCGTCACCAAAGTTCCAGCCCAGTTGGGTGGTGCCGATAAAAGCGCAGACCACCGGAATGGCCGCCATGATCAGCACGTGATGCACATAGTGGTGAGAAACGGTTTCGTTCTCGCTGCGGATAACATGCATTTCTTTGTCAGGGTGGGAGAACAGTCCCCATACATGGTTCATAACGCCTCCTCTGCACGGCTTCGTACCACGTTACTGTAAGTATAATTCACGCCAATGATTATTTTATGTACAACGCAAAAAATAGCGGCCCCTGCAATCTCGCCCTGAGGGTGTATGATGAATAGTATGATGTTATAAGGAGCGAGTGTTTTTATGGATATCAATAACCTGATTTCCCACTATGGCTACGCGGCGCTGATTATTGGCAGCATGGCGGAAGGTGAAACCATTACGCTACTCGGTGGCGTGGCGGCGCATCAGGGGCTATTGAAATTTCCGCTGGTTGTGATTTCGGTGGCGCTGGGCGGTATGATTGGCGATCAGGTGCTGTATCTTTTGGGCCGGAAGTTTGGCGGGCGGCTACTGAAGCGTTTTTCACGCCATCAGGCGCGTATCAGGAAGGCGCAACGTCTGATAAACCGCCATCCGTACCTGTTTGTCATCGGCAGCCGATTTATGTATGGCTTCCGGGTTATCGGCCCGCTGCTGATTGGCGCCAGCCAGCTGCCGCCAAAAATTTTCCTGCCGCTGAATATTCTCGGCGCGTTGATCTGGGCGCTACTGTTTACCACCCTCGGTTATCTGGGCGGAGAAGCTATCGGCCCGTGGCTGCATCATCTGGATAAACATCTGAAGCACATCATCTGGCTGGCGCTGGCGGTGGCTCTGGTCGTGGCGGTACGTTGGTGGTTCAAACGGCGGGAAAAACGTTCGACGGAAGAGTAACCGGAGCGCCGAAGCGCCCGGTCATATTCAGAGGTCGTGTGGGTCAAAAAGTGTACTGCACACCCACGCGATAACGGGTCTGGCGATCGTCTTCGTCGCTGCTGACGGAGACGTTACCGATCTGCGCGTAAGGCTTCCAGTTTTTATCGATACTATAAGCTACTTTGAAATCCAGCTCGTAATCATCTTTACCGTTATCGTAACGATTATAATCTTCGCTTTTCTTATAAAGATAATTTCCTTCAAACGTCCACGGCCCGGTTTTATAACCTAACCACAGATCGCCGCGGTTGACGTGTTCATCATCTTTGGTACTGGATGTATCACGGGTATATTCGTAGCGATAACGAGCAGCAACATAAAAACCACCTTCGAAATTATATTGCCCACGAATATACGGTTTATATATCGCCTTCGATGATGACGTTTCTAAGGCAAAACCCGGCTGAACGGTTATATTCGGCATTGCATTAAATTGATAGCTCAGAACATATTCATCGCCATTATCTACGACATCATTAAAGGCTTTATCCGAATGCTCACCGCCCGATTTCGTTTTAGCTTCGACGGAGAAACCAAAACCGTTGGCAAAGCGGTGTGAGATCAGCACCCTGTCCTTCTGCCCCTGCGAGGTGTCGGTATATTCATGACGCAGGTCTATGGTTACCGCGCTCGCCGATGCGCTGACAAATGCCAGCATCCCAAGAGTTATTAATTTTTTCACGCAATCGTCCTCTGCTTTTTAATGTCAAAATAAAATCAGGAGGAACTGGCTATAATATTTAAAGAATGAATGTATTTTTCAATAATAAAAATAAGACCAGAGATATTGTTTTTCTGGTGAGCGATACTAGTGGGAAGAAAACACGCTGTCATTGAATTAAATATAAATACGTGATCGGCAGCATATTTTAATTAGAGATAAGCTTTTATTTTTAATTAAATTAAAAATTAGATTTTTGACAGATATAATAGCAATTAATATTATTTAATCTGAATATTGGTTTTTCATTCCCCCCTGTATTGCAACACAGGGGGGAATGAATCCGTAGCCTCTTACGACTTATCGGTCATATGATAGCCGCCGCCCAGCGCCGAAGTCAGCTGAATGCTGGCATCAACCCACTGGCCGTGCAGACGCAAGGCGCTAATCCGCTCCTGTAAGGCCGGCAGCTTCGCTAAGCTCACCTTCGAGCCCGGAATAATCCCGGCGTTCATCCGCGCCTGCGCCAGGTTCACCACGCGCTGCGCATCTTTCTCAACCTGCGCCTGCTGCTGGTTTTTCGCCATCAGCGTTTCGACCTGGCTGGCCGTTTTCGCCACCTGATTGACGGCATCGACAACCGCTTTGTTGTACTTCGCCACCGACAGATTATTCTGCGCGCTGGCGATATCGAGGTTAGCGTTAAGACGGCCGCTGTCGAAGATTGGCAGCGTCAGCCCCGCGGTCACGCCCATCTGATTCGCTGAATGGCGGAACAGATCGCTCAAGTGCAGCGCGTCCTGCTGCAGGAAGGCCATCAGGTTGATATCCGGATAGAAGGCCGCTTTCGCCGCGTCAATTTCGCTGAGCGAGGCCTCAATATACCAATGCGCCTCCTGGAGATCCGGGCGACGCGCCAGCAGATCATAGCCCAGTTGGGACGGCATTTTACTGGCCACCGCAGGCAGCTCAACCTTGTGCAAATTCAGCGACTGGCTTTGGCTATTGGTCAGCGCCATCAGCCGCGCCTCAATCTCTTTCATGTTGCCTTCAACGTCGGCCAACTGCTGATCCGTTTTGCTAACGTTGATATCGTTTTCGGCCCCTTCAGCGGAGTTAGTGATACCGTGCTCAAACAACGCGGTGTCGACGCTAACGATATTGTTTTGTTCGCTTTTCACCTGCTCAAGAACGCTGCGGATGGCGGCTTCGGTCTGCCACTGCCAGTACAGGCGCGCCACGCTGCTGGAGAGCAGCTCGCGAGTTTGCGCCTGCTCGGCCACCTGCGCTTTCACTTCCCCAATGCGCGCTTTCACTTCAGCACGGTTTTTCCCCCACAGGTCAAGATCCCAACCGGCGGTCAGGCCGAAAGTCCCGTTGGTGTACCACGGCCCGGTATTACCGTCTAAATCGGTAGCAAACGGGCCCATCAGCCCTTCTGCCGACATTTTTTGCCGCTCAAGGTCGGCACCGAAATCCACTTCCGGGCCAAGCGATGACTTCGACATTCTGGCCTGCGCTTCCGCCAGCTTAATGCGCTGATCGGCAATCTGCATATCCGGCGCATTTGCCAGCGCGCGGCTAATCAAGTTATTGAGCTGGGCGTCGTGGTAGCCTTGCCACCAGTTGCTCTGCGGCCAGCCATTTTTCACTGCAGCGGGTAAATCCGTCGCCACGCTGGAGGCCGGAGCCTGCTGCTTAATCGGGTTGCCAATATCGTGCGATGGCGCGCAGCCAGCCAGCGCGATGAGCAGAGGCAAGCCGGACAGCACGCTTTTTTTCAGAGTCAAGTTCATGTGATAGGTCGGTTACAAAAGAAGGAAAGTGATAATAATTTAAATGAATCAAATCCTTTTAGTAAAGCGTGTGGGAACATAAATAGACATACTTAAAAACAGCTAATAACATTTTAGCGTCAGGGAGTGAATATGAGTCAGAACATCTACGACGACCCGAATTTTTTCGCAGGCTACGCCACGCTCGACCGTTCGGTAAAAGGGCTGGACGGCGCGCCAGAGTAGCCTGCTATCCAGCAAATGCTGCCGCCGCTCGCCGGTTTACGCACGGTTGATCTCGGCTGCGGCTACGGCTGGTTTTGCCGCTGGGCGCGCGATCGGGGTGCCGCAGAGGTCACCGGGTACGATCTTTCCAGCCGTATGCTCGCGCGCGCAGGAGATGACCGATGGCGAGGGTATTACCTACCGCTGTGAAGATCTACAAAACTTAACCCTTGCCGCCAACAGCTGCGAGCTGGTCTACAGTTCGCTGGCGTTGCACTATCTGCCCGATATTGCCCCGCTGTTGGCCACCGTTTACCGGGCGCTGACGCCGGGCGGCGTGCTGGTGTTCTCCGCCGAGCATCCGATCTACACCGCGCCGTTGCAGCAGGGCTGGCGGCTGGACGAGAACGGGCAAAAAAGCTGGCCGGTGAGCCACTATCAGCAGGAGGGTGAACGCATCAGCAACTGGTTTGCCGACGGCGTGAAAAAACAGCACCGTAAGCTCGGCAGCTGGATTAACGCGCTGGTAGCGGCCGGGCTGGTGATAGAGCATGTGGATGAATGGGGTCCAACGGCGGAACAGATTGCCGCCAATCCCGCGCTGGATGAAGAGAAAGAGCGGCCGATGATCTTCCTGCTGCGGGCCCGCAAACCGGCGTGAATATTGCCGGATGGCGGCTACGCCTTATCCGGCCTACGGATCGTTAGCATTGTAGGCCGGATAAGCGCAGCGCCATTCGACAATTCACCGAAGCTTACGCTTTCAGACTCGCGCCGTTAGTGGCAATCACTTCTTTATACCAGTCAAAGCTTTTCTTCTTGCTGCGCGCCAGCGTGCCGCTGCCATCATCGTGGCGGTCGACGTAGATAAAACCGTAGCGTTTGGACAGTTCGGCTTTTGACGCGCTGACAAGGTCAATCGGCCCCCAGCTGGTAAAGCCCATCAATTCAACGCCGTCTTCAATCGCTTCCCGTGCCTGCACCAGATGGTCGTTCAGATAGCTAATTCGGTAGTCATCGTTGATGCTGCCGTCGGCTTCCACTTTGTCTTTCGCCCCTAAACCGTTTTCAACGATAAACAGCGGCTTCTGGTAGCGATCCCATAGCACGTTCAGCAGCGTGCGCAGGCCCAGCGGATCAATCTGCCAGCCCCACTCCGAGCTTTCCAGATGTGGGTTTGGCACCATATTAAGAATATTGCCACGCGCTTTCTGGTTCAGCGCCTCGTCAGCGGTAACGCAACCGGTCATGTAGTAACTAAACGAGATAAAATCGACGGTCGATTTCAACGCTTCTCGGTCGGCATCGGTTATCTCCAGCGCAAAACCATTGTCGCGGAAATAGCGCAGCATATAGCCCGGATACGCTCCGCGCGCCTGGACGTCGCCAAAGAACTGCCAGCCGCGATTCTCCTGCAGGGTTTTGAACACATCTTCCGGCTTGCAGCTTAGCGGGTACATCAGGCCGCCCAGCAGCATATTGCCGATTTTCCCCTCCGGCACAATCTCATGGCAGGCTTTCACCGCCAGCGCGCTCGCCACCAGCTGGTGGTGAATGGCCTGATAAACCTCAGCTTTGCTGCTGTCGCCCGGCAGACCCACGCCGGTCATCGGTGCGTGCAGCGACATGTTGATTTCGTTAAAGGTCAGCCACAGTTTGACCTTGCCTTTGTAGCGCTCAAACACCGTGCAGGCATAGCGCTCGAAGAAACCAATCACCTTGCGATTGCCCCAGCCGCCGTAGTTTTTCACCAGCGCCCACGGCATCTCGTAGTGAGACAGCGTCACCAGCGGCGTGATGTTGTGCCTGGCCATTTCATCAAACAGCTTGTCATAAAAAGCCAGGCCAGCTTCGTTTGGCTCAGCGTCGTCGCCGTTCGGGAAAATACGCGTCCAAGCAATCGACACCCGCAGACAGTTAAAGCCCATCTCGGCAAACAACGAAATATCTTCCGGATAGCGATGATAAAAATCGATAGCGATATCTTTTAAGCCGGTATCGCCCGCCACGCGTTCGACCACGTCACCAAAAACGCCCTGTGGCTGCACATCGGAAGTGGATAGTCCTTTACCATCCTCAAGATAGGCGCCTTCAATCTGGTTTGCAGCAGTCGCGCCGCCCCAATAAAACGTCTGTGGGAATGTTTTCATCTCTCTCTCCTGTGATTAATGCTGTACGGTTAACAGCGGCTGACCGGCGCTGACCGCGCTGGCGGCAACGATCTCCAGCCCCGGATAGTCATCGCTGTTGCTGATAATAATCGGCGTCGCCAGGTCGTAACCGGCGTCCAGAATCATCTGGCGATCGAAGGTTAACAGCAGATCGCCCGCCTGAATTTTGTCGCCCTCTTTGACGTGGGCGGTGAACGGCGCGCCGTCGAGCTTAACGGTGTCGATGCCCACGTGGATCAGCAGTTCAATCCCGCTGTCGCTCAGTAAACCTATCGCGTGTTTAGTCTGAAAAATCGAGGCCACCTCACCGCTGAACGGCGCGATCACTTTGCCTTCGCTCGGGATAATCGCCACGCCCTTGCCGAGCAGGCCGCTGGCGAACGTGCTATCCGGCACCTGATCCAGCGCCAGTACGCTGCCGGTCATCGGCGACAGCACGTCATTTTCACCGGCTTTCACGACCGCCATGGGCTCAATCGTTTTACGCGGTAATCCGGCAAAGAAGGTCAGCGCACAGGCGAGAATAAAGGCCACCGCGGTGCCGATAAGCCCACCCCACACGCTGGCATCGATACCGCCAGGCGGGATCATCTGCGCCGGGAAGAAGATATTCGGCAGGCCGAACGAGAATGCGTAGCTATTGCTGAACGCGGTAATCGCACCGCCCAACGCGCCGGCCACGCAGCCAAAGATAAACGGGCGACGCAGCGGTAGCGTCAGGCCATAAATCGCCGGTTCGGTGATACCAAAAAGGCCTGCGGAAAACGCCGATCCCGCCAGCACTTTCTGACGCACATCGCGGGTAGCGAGAAAGATACCCAGCACCGCCCCCACCTGCGCCAGTACCGCAGGGAGAATGATAGGTAGCATGGAGTCGTGACCAAGAACGGTCATGTTATTGATCATCAGCGGCACCAGCCCCCAGTGCAGACCAAAGATCACACAGACCTGCCACAGCCCGCCCAATGCGGCCCCGGCCAGCCACGGGGCTACTTCGTACACCACCTGATAGCCGTTGGCCAGCATATGACTGAGCCAGGTCGCCACCGGGCCAATAACCAGGAAGGTCAGCGGTACGACAATCGCCAGACAAATCGCCGGGGTGAAGAAGTTTTTCATCGCCGACGGCAGCAGCGCGTTGCTGCGCCGTTCAATCCAGCAGCTGACCCACGCGGCCAGAATAATCGGGATAACCGACGAGCTATAGTTGATAAACGTCACCGGAATACCGAGAAAATACTCGGCGCTCGCCCCCGGTGCCTGCGCGGCTTCAAAGGCCTCAATCATCAACGGATGCGTTAACGCGCCGCCGATAACCATCGAGATAAACGGATTACCACCAAACTTCTTCCCGGCGGTATAGCCAAGAAACAGCGGGAAAAAGAAGAACAGCGCATCGCTGGCGGCAAACCAGATTTTATAAGTCGCCTGTTCAGGGTTAAGCCAGCCGCACACCACCGCCAGCGCCAGCAGCCCCTTCAACAGCCCCGTCGCCGCCATCACGCCGATAAACGGGGCAAAAATACCGGAAACCACGTCAATTACCTGGCCGAGGAGAGACGTTTTTTCCCCCTTCACCGCTACCGATTCACTGTCATCGGTGATCCCCGCTTCATAGCGCACCGCCTGCCAGACGTCGTGGACGTGGTTGCCAATCACCACCTGAAACTGGCCGCCGCTCTCCACCACCATGATCACGCCCGGGTTGGCCTTCAGCGCGTCGGCATCCGCCTTTGCGCTCTCTTTAAGCTTAAAACGCAGCCGCGTGGCGCAGTGAACCAGACTCACAATATTCTCTTTGCCGCCAACGTGGCTGAGAATATCCTGCGCGAGTACTTTGTATTCCATGCAATATTCCTTGACCGAGTATTAAAAACAAAAAAACCCGAGAACGACGCCGGTAAGACGTCGCGCTCAGGTTTTGCCTGCATGATGCAGTAACAATCCGGTTGTGGAAGGGCTAACGCCCCTCTTTTCTCACCCGTTCAATGTGAATGGCGAGAAACATAATTTCTTCCGTCGTCAGCGACCGCTGGTAGCTGTTTTGCAGATGCTGGGCGACGGTCTCCGCACATTTCCATGCTTTGGCGTAGTTGTCCTTTACCGCGCTGTGCAGCTCCGCGTCGTCGTCTTCCACCACCGTTCGCGTCAGCATCCGCTGGGCAAAAAACTTCAGGTGGGTGACGAAGCGCTGATAGCTTAACGACTCTTCGTTGTACTCCAGCCGCAGCTGATACTTCACCAGCTGCAAGATTTCCTGCATCACCCGGGTAACGTGCATGACCTCGGGCATTTCGCTATTCAGCTGAGCGGTCACCAGATGCAGGGCGATAAACCCGGCTTCATCCTCCGCGAGCTCAACGCCGAGCCGCTGGGCAATCAGCGCCCGCGCCTCCTGGCCCAGCGCAAACTCTTTCGGGTAGAGCCGTTTGGTTTCCCACAGCAGCACGTTGCGCAGCGCGACGCCGTTTTTCTGCCGCTCAATCGCAAAATGGCAGTGATCGGTCAGCGTGATATAGAGGCTTTCCTGCAATTTTCCGAGCCGCTCGCGCGCCCGTTCGATGATCCGGTCGCAGGTGGTCATCACCTCGAGCGGGATCTGACTGAGTAATTCACCTAAACGCCCCGCCAGCTCATCGCTTTGCAGGGCAAAAATTTTCTCGATTTTCGACTCATCCAATAAGTCGCCGACGCGTTTCTGAAAGGCTAGCCCTCGCCCCATCACCACCTGCTCACGCCGGTGTTCATCCAGAACCACCACCACATTATTATTAAGAACTTTGGCGATCTGCATTTATACACTTCATCCTTCAAGCTGCCTCCGCGTTGGCTGCGCTCATTCACCCCAGTCACGGACTTATGTACGCTCCTGGGGATTCATTCCCTTGCCGCCTTGATGCAACTTGAATGATTTTGTGTATATGAACCCCAGAAACAAAAAAACCTGACTCCTGACAAACGTCAGATAATCAGGTTTTGCCTGCCGTAGCAGTAACAATCGGCTACGAGTATTTCATTTAACGGTCGCTTTGCTCAATGGAACGACGGGAAAATTGTGATGCAGATCGGATACTTTATGCCTGCCAGTCGTGAATCGCCCGGGCAATCAGCTTCGATTCCTGCAACGCGCGTACGGCGGTAAACAACTCGGTGGCTTCAGCGTACTCTTTACGCAGATAGCCCAACCACTGCTTAATGCGCGCCACGTGATACAAGCCGGTATCGCCCTGCTTTTCCAGGTGGGCGTATTTTTTCAGTAAATCGACTACCAGCGGCCACGGTAGTCGCGGCTCGTTGTATTTGATGACCCGGCTGAGGTTCGGCACGTTCAGCGCGCCGCGACCAATCATCACCGCGTCGCAGCCGGTCACGGCCATGCACGCCTGCGCGCTGTCGTAATCCCAGATCTCGCCGTTAGCAATAACCGGAATGGAAAGCCGCTGGCGGATATCGGCAATCGCCTGCCAGTTGATGCGCTCGGCCTTATAGCCATCTTCTTTGGTGCGCCCGTGCACCGCCAGTTCAGTGGCCCCAGCCTGCTGCACCGCGTCGGCAATTTCAAACTGCCGCGCGCCGCTATCCCAGCCCAGACGCACTTTAACCGTTACCGGCAGATGTGCCGGCACGGCTTCGCGCATAGCTTTTGTCCCCTGGTAGATAAGCTCCGGGTCTTTTAGCAGCATGGCCCCGCCGCCGCTGCCGTTAACGGTTTTCGACGGGCAGCCGCAGTTGAGATCCACGCCCCAGGAACCGAGCTCCACCGCTCGGGCGGCGTTTTCCGCCAGCCATTCGGGATATTGCCCCAGCAGTTGGATACGCACGCGGGTGCCGGAAGGCGTGCGGCTTTCGTTATGCAGTTCCGGACAGAGCTTGTAGAACGATTTTACCGGCAGCAGCTGATCCACCACGCGCAGAAATTCGGTAATGCACAGATCGTAATCATTCACTTCGGTCAGCAGCTCGCGCACTAAGGAGTCGAGCACACCTTCCATCGGTGCCAGTAAAACACGCATATTGTTATCCGGAAAAAAAAGAGGCGCTATGGTAACGTCTTAGTATGCCGCTTTCCACTGCCAGTCGACACATCAGGAGGTGAATAATGAATACCAGGGATATCCAGCTAAAGCGTATCCAGCCGCCGCGCGGCTTCAGCGACGTACCGCCGGTCACACTGACCGACGCCACCCTGCTCGAACGTAAAAATAAGCTGCTCGCGCGAATGCAGGAAGAGCGCTTCGATGCGCTGGTGATTTACGCCGATAAAGAGCACGGGAGCAATTTTGAATATCTGACCGGGTTTATCCCGCGCTTTGAGGAAGGCCTGCTTGTGCTGCATAAATCCGGGCACGCCACCGCGATCCTCGGTAATGAAAACCTGAAGATGGCGGCTCATTCGCGTATTCCGGTCACGTTAAAGCACTGTCCGCTGTTCTCGCTGCCGAATCAGCCAATGGATAACGAAAAACCGCTGGCGCAGCTGTTTAGCGAAACGGGGCTCAGCGCCATGTCGAAGGTCGGTCTGGTCGGCTGGAAGATGTTTACGGCTGCCGGGAGTGACAACACGAAGCTGTTTGACCTGCCGTGGTTTATCGTCGACGCAATAAAACAGAGCACCCATGCCGATCTGGTCAACGCCGCACATCTGTTTATTGGCGGTGATAAGGGGGCCAGAACGGTCAATAACGCCAACGAAATTGCCCATTACGAGTATGGTGCCAACCTCGCCTCTCGCTGCATGCTGGCTGCGCTGGACGCCGTCGAACCGGGCATTCGTGAAGTGGATCTGGGCGCGCTGCTTGCAGCCGAAGGGCAGGCACCGTCGATCGTCACTATCGCGGCAACCGGGCAGCGTTTTGAGAAGGCCAACCTCTACCCTTCGTGGAAAAAGGTCGAACGCGGCCAGCCGCTGTCAATGACTACCGGGTTTAAGGGTGGGCTGTCCAGCCGAACCGGGTTTGTCATTGCCGATGAAAGCGAGCTGCCGGAAAACCAGCGTGATTATCTGGACCGCGTGGCGAAGCCCTATTTTGGCGCGGTCATGACGTGGCTTGAACATATTAAGATCGGTATGTCGGGCGGCGAGCTTTACGATTTAGTCGAATGCGTACTGCCGAAAGCCCAGTACGGCTGGCATCTGAATCCGGGGCATTTGAGCGCGGATGAAGAGTGGATGTCCTCGCCGGTGTATTCGGGCTCTGTCGAAACGCTGAAAAGCGGCATGGTGATGCAGATTGATATCATTCCGTCGGTGCCGGGATATACCGGAACCAGCGCGGAAGAGAGCATTGCGCTGGCCGATGCCACGTTACGCCAGCAGATCGCGAAGAATTATCCGGATCTGTGGGCACGTATTGAGGCACGCCGGGCATATATTCGCGAGACGTTGCATATTGCGTTGAGCGATGACGTGTTGCCGTTGTCGAATGCCGTGGGGTATTTGCGGCCGTTTATGTTAGCCAAAGATAAGGCGCTGGTGGGTTAGTTTGCGGCCCATTCGACCTCCTCTCCCTGAAGCTGTTTCTAATACACAATTCCCGACGACAGTTATCAGGGATGAGGGAGATGTATGCGGATTTATTACTCCGTTGCGCTCCTTATCCGGTTCTCGCCGCATAAATTGCACGGGCGCAGGGAGCGCGCAAGGGGCGGCCAATCGCCGCCGCCAACACCAGTGCGGTCTTTTAGTTAACAGCAAAAATCAGAGCCACTGAAACCGATGAGTCCCCCGCTGGAAATCGGCGAGCCGGAGAATGGAAGACAAGGTCAGGACGCCATGGATGGCGGACTGAGGCGAACCGAGACAGGACAAAATTGCCGGGAGCAATTTTGAACAACGCTTGCGTTGGCCCGAAGGGCGAGTCCCAGGGATGGGACGAGTAATCTCGAGTTTCGCCGTGCCGCAGGCTGGAGTTCGTAGGTGAGCGTAGTGCGAAGCACCGATTTCCCCGCGGGGCCGCGGGGATTGCCAAGGGGGGCGCGGCCGCCCCCCTTGGCCTGTTCACCGGTGAAAAGACATCATGTTCTGCCTGACGTAAAGTGAACGGAACCTTTCACCTGACTAACATATATTCGGTCCTGTCCCACTAAGTTTTGTATAAGAGGCAACCCTTAAAAGAGAGAGCCCATCGTGGCAACCGCGGCTATCGCGGTTCCAGACAGTTTTCTTCTTTCCAGCCGTACAGCCACTCAATCCCCCGGTAAAACTCGTCCTGGGTTTTCCCTTTCCACAGCAGGTTTCGCACCTGACGCTCAACGCCCGCCGCATGATACAGGCGGCCCATTTCGCGGGTGGACCAGACGATACGCGCGGTCCGCGGTATACGCACAGATTCATACAGCGCAAACGCACGGGCGGCATCGCCGTCGCACTGGGTCAACGCTTTGCCTAGCGTCACCGCATCTTCCAGTGCCATGCAGGCGCCCTGCGCCATATACTGCGCAACCGGGTGTGCGGCATCGCCTACCAGCGTAATGCGATCGTTCCCCCACTTCTCCACCGGCTCGCGGTCGGCGGTGGACCAGCGTCGCCAGGAGGTCGGTTTGTCCAGCATCTGGCGCGGACGCGGGTGAATGCCTTTGAAGTACGACATCACTTCTTCTTTACTGCCGTCGCGCACGCCCCACTCTTCCGTCTCGCGGCTGTGGAAGGTCACCACCAGGTTGTACTGTTTACCGCCGCGCAGCGGATAGTGCACCAGGTGGCAGTGCGGGCCAGCCCACAGCACCGGCGCGTTGATGCGCAGGTCTTCCGGCATATCGTCGCGTTCTACCACCGCGCGGTACACCACGTGACCGGTGACGCGCGGCGTATCGCCAAGCAGACTCTGCCGCACCACGGATTTTACCCCGTCGCAGCCAATCAGAATATCCGCCGTCCAGCTGTTGCCTTTATCATCAAATACGGTGACATCATCCGCAGTCTGACGAATGTCCACCACATGGGTGGAGGTGCGATATTTCACCCCCGGATGCTGGAGTGCCGCTTCCCAGACCGTGGCATGGATATCCACACGGTGAATAACCGCATACGGGCCGCCGAAGTGATCGCGGAACGCCTGTCCCGTCTCGATATGGATCACCTCTTCACCGTTGACCCCATCCATCATCGTGATGTGATCGGTAAAGACCGCACGCTGACGGGCGACGTCGCCCACGCCCAGGCTGTCGAGCGCGGAAAACGCGTTCGGCCCCAGCTGGATCCCGGCGCCAATTTCGCCGATCTCGTGCGCCCGTTCCAGCAGCATCACCTGGATGCCCTGACGGGCCAGCGACAGCGCGGTGGCCGCACCGCCAATACCGCCGCCGACAATGATTGCACGCGTGACTTTTGCCATGATAATTCTCCTTTTCTGACTACGCCGGGATCTTGTCCTGCTGGTTTTCCGGAGCGGCGGCGATAAAGGCCGGCAGCGCCGTACAGGCGTCATAGACCGCTTTACAGCGCGGGAATCCGCTCAGATCGCAGCCCATGCGCTCGGCGTTAGCCCACTGCGGCACCAGGCAGCAGTCGGCGAGCGTCGGCGCATCGCCAAAACAAAACGCCCCGGATTGGCTTCGGCGCAGCAGTTGTTCAACCGCGCTCAACCCCTGCTGGATCCAGTGGGCATACCAGCGTTTTTTCTCTTCTTCACTGACCTTCAGCTCATCGCTGAGGTAGCGCAATACGCGCATGTTGTTGATGGGGTGGATGTCGCAACAGATGGCGTACACCACTTCCAGCACGCGCATGCGCTGCGGATCGTTCGCCGGTAGCAGCGGCGTCTGCGGGAAATGTCTGTCCAGCCAGTCAATAATCGCCAGCGACTGGCCCAGCGATTCACCGTTATCGGTGATAAGCGCGGGCACCAGACCCACCGGGTTCAGGCGGCGGTACTCCAGCGCGTTCTGCTGGCCGATGCGGATGTTGACGCCTACCGTCTGGTGGTCAATGCCCTTCAGCGCCATCGCAATACGCACGCGGTAAGAGGCCGAACTATTAAAAAAACTGTACAGCTTCATCGCTCACCTCAAACAATTTTCACCGCGATCGGCGTTAACCCTTCGACGTTACCGGTGATGGTTTCGCCCTTCACCACCGCGCCCACGCCTTCCGGCGTGCCGGTGAAGATCAGGTCGCCCGGTTGCAGCTCGAAGAAGCCGGACAGATAGCTGATGGTCTCTTTCACATCCCAGATCAGATGTTCAATATCGCTGCGCTGGCGATCTTTGCCATCAACCTGCAGCCAGATTGGCGCTTTTTCCAGCGACGGCGCGTCGGCGACTTTATGCAGCGGCGCAATCGGCGCAGAAAGGTCAAAGGCCTTGCCGATTTCCCACGGACGGCCCATCTGGCGCATCTCCATCTGACGGTCGCGGCGGGTCATATCCAGTCCGGTGGCGTAGCCCCAGATATACTCTTCGGCTTTTTCCAGCGGGATATCGCTACCTTTTTTACCAATAGCGACCACCAGCTCAATTTCATAGTGATAGTTGTCGGTCTGCGCCGGGTAGGCCAGGTTCAGGGTTTCGCCCGCGGCAACGGGGACCACGGCATCGGCCGGTTTGCAGAAGAAGAACGGCGGTTCGCGATCCGGATCAAAGCCCATTTCACGGGCGTGAGCGGCATAGTTACGGCCCACGCAGTAAACGCGGCGTACCGGGAACTGCTCGTCGCTGCCAACAACCGGAATCGCGACCGGAGCCTGGGGTTCAAATACGTATTTGCTCATTTTTCTTCTCCTGATTAATAGCGCGCTTCGCGGAACAAGCCCAGGGCTTCCTGGACGGGTCTATCCGAGAAACTGAATAGCACGGTCTCTTCTGGCGTGTTAAAGGACACGCTGTGCCAGGTCGGCACAACAAAAATATCTTTCGCTTTAAAGCTGAAGGTTTGCTCACCGATGGTCACTTCGCCGCTGCCTTCTACCACGTGGTAGATAGTGCTATCGGTGGTGCGCGCCTGACGCGACTGGAAGCCTTTTGGCAGCAGTTGCAGGAAAGCGCCCATCGACGGCATCGGGTAACCGCCGGTAACGGGGTTAACGTAGCGCATCTTGTAGCCATCCCACTCGTCGGCCTCGCCCAGACGCATCAGGTCATGCAGCGCCTCGCGGCTGCGGTCATAGCGGTAGTTGAAAATCGGTGATGAGTTGCCTACCTGGTGGCGCAGCGGCAGCATGTTGGCGGCGTAGCGCGGCAGATAATCACCCTCTTTACGCGTCACCGGCTGCTGTTCCTCCGGGTAATCTTCGGCAAAGCCGCAGCCGAGATAGTTCACCAGCGGCAGGTCCAGACCGTCGAGCCAGATAACCGGCTCGTCGCCCGGGTTGCCGTGGTCGTGCCAGCGCCACTGCGGGGTGAGGATAAAATCGCCGGGGCTCATCTGGGTGCGCTCACCGTCGACAGCGGTAAACGCACCGCGGCCTTCCACCACAAAACGCAGCGCCGACTGGTTATGGCGATGGCTTGGCGCCACTTCGCCCGGCATGATCAGCTGCAGGCCCGCATACAACGACGAGGTAATCGATGACTGGCCGCGCAGGCCGGGGTTCTCCAGCACCAGCACGCGGCGCACCGCCTCTTTCGCGCCAATCAGCGTGCCGCTTTCCAGCAGCAGCGGGCGAATTTCCTGATAGTTCCAGTAGGCCGGTACGCAGTTGGCGTTCGGCGTTTTTGGCACCAGGTGATGC
The DNA here is from genome assembly GCF_001654985.1 of Kluyvera georgiana ATCC 51603. Taxonomy (GTDB): domain Bacteria; phylum Pseudomonadota; class Gammaproteobacteria; order Enterobacterales; family Enterobacteriaceae; genus Kluyvera; species Kluyvera georgiana. Next base: position 36,945 of record NZ_LXEU01000038.1, on the reverse strand, counting down.
AACGATTCCCACAGCGGCGTCAGGTTTTGCCCGGAAATATGCTGATAGAACTGTTGGCGATCGTGTTTTACATCCGCGGTCATTATTATTCTCCTTAACTTTTCACCGCGCCCATGACGGGCTGCGATTCGGGTACTCGGGATGACTGGCGTACGACCAGCGTCAGCAATGTCAGCATGACGGCGCTAACGGCGGCCGGAACGGCAATCACAAAGAACAAGGTGTCGAATGAGAAATTCATCGCCATCATCATGCCGCCGGAGACCGAACCGACGATGGCACCACAGCGGCCGATGGCGTTAGACCAGCTCACGCCGGTAGCGCGGCTTTGCGTGGGGTAAAGCGTCGCGGTCAGCGCGTTAAGCCCTACCTGCGAACCGCTAATGCCGATGCCGGTGCCGAAAATCGCCAGCGCCATCAGCCACAGGCCGTTTTCACTCAGGCCGATCATCACGATGCATACCGCGCCCAGCGCATAGCTGACGGCCAGCACCCAGAACGGATTGAATTTATCCATCAGTACGCCCAGCAACAGCGCGCCCAGCGTACCGCCAACCTGGAACGCCGCCGTCACCCACGAGGCGTGTTGCAAATCGATACCGCGGTGGTTCAACAGCGTCGGCATCCAGCTCGACAGCAGGTAGATGATCAGTAGACTCATAAAGAACACCACCCACAGCATCAGCGTGATGGTGAGCTGACGCCCGGCGAACAGCTGGCTGATGCTGCCCTTTTGCGTAGCGGCGGGTTCATCCAGCCAGAACTCGGTGTTTTCGTAGCGCTCGCCGGTCATCGCGCCGATCGTCCGGCTGATTTGTGCCTGCGGACGCTGACGGCGAACCAGCCAGCGCGGCGACTCCGGCAGCGCAACCAGCAGGCCGAAGAACAGCGCCAGCGGCAGCACGCCGCCCAGCACCAGAATGCCGTGCCAGCCAATCACCGCCACCAGCTGCGCGCTGACGATGCCGCCGAGCGCCGAACCGAGGGTGAAGCCGCAGAACATCAGGGTCACCAGCGCACCGCGACGGCGGGACGGCAGATACTCTGAGGTCATGGTAATGGTGTTAGGCATCGCGCCGCCGAGGCCGAGGCCGGTTAAGAAGCGCAGAACAATTAATATTTCCAGATTGGGCGAAAACGCTGACAACAGGCTGAAGAGGCCGAACAGCGCGACGCACCATTCAATCACCCTTTTACGACCGAATTTGTCGGAAAGCGGCCCACACAGCAGCGCGCCCGCGGTTAAGCCCAGCAGACCGGCGCCAAATAGCGGGGCAAGATCGGCGGCGCTCAGTTGCCAGTGCTCACGAATGGCCGGGGCGATAAAGTCGATGGCGGCGGTATCAAACCCGTCCATCATTACCACCAGGAAACAGCAGATAATGACGAGCCACTGCATCGCGCCGATAGGGGCGGCGTCGATTAGCGCCTGAAGTTCACGTCGTTGCGTCATAGGGAGGGCCTCGGTAAATGCAGGTTATCCATTTCGCCGTTCGCGCGTCTGGCCCGAACGGCACAGGGTAAGATGTTTCTTTTTTTGCTTTTATGTTGCCATTTTGTGATAAGAGAAATGAGTTGTACAATGGCATTTCATGCTCAAACATAACCTGGAGGTTATACCTGATGGCGGACTGGACGCAGAAACTGAAGCTTCATCATTTGCACATTCTGGTGGCGCTCGGCGAGCAGGGAAATCTCACCCAGGTGGCGAAGAAAATGCACATCACTCAGCCCGCGCTGTCGAAGTGGCTGACCCAGTTTGAAGAGGAGTTAGGCCTGACGCTGTTTGAGCGACACAGTAAAGGTCTCCGTCCATCGGAGGGCGGCAAACTGCTGCTCCAGCACGCCCAGCGGCTGATAAACGATATCGAACGTTCACAGTTTGAGATGGAACGCTTTAAGCAAGGCGGGCTGGTCGGCAGCCTGAAAATTGGCTGCTCGCCGGTGGCCACCGACTGCGTTTCCCAGGCGATTTTCCCGCTGTTGGCCGAAATGCCGACGCTGCATCTGAATATTGAAGAAAAGGTGATGACGCCGCTGCTGCACGATTTACAGTCGGGGGTGGTCGATGTGGTGGTCGGGCGTATCGGCGGCCGGGCGCTGGAGCTACCGCTGAACTATGAAGTGCTGTATACCGAACCGGTCTGTTTTGTCGCGCGTACCGACCATCCGCTGGCGCGCCTTGCCAGCCTGACGTGGAACGATCTGGCCTCGTGGCGCTGGATCGTCTGGCCGAACGGCACGCCGATCCGCCAGAGTATTGATAACGCGCTGGTGGAAAACGGCGTAATGCTGCCGGAGAACACCATCGAATCGGCGTCGATGAACGTCAGCGTCAACCTGCTGCAAAGCAGCGATATGATCTCTATTCTTTCTTTACGCCTTGCCGAGCGCTACCAGCGCCAGGGGCAGCTGTCCATTCTGGCGCTGCCGCGCATTGAGCAGAAAGGCAGCGTTGGCGTATTCTGGCGTAAGAAGGATCTCCCGTCGCTGGCGCTGAGCCGTTTTCTCCACTATTTATCACACCCGGTACACATTGAGAGCTAACCTGCGGTCAGAGGGCTGATGTTCCGCTTATCTATATCAGGTATGCTCAGATTTCATGATGTGATCGGTAGCACATTTCAGGGTTTAATTGTATGATGAATGCATTCCACCAAAGGTGAATCCCATGCTCAAATCACTGAATATTATCTGGCAATACCTGCGTGCATTCGTGCTGATTTACGCCTGCCTTTATGCCGGAATTTTTGTTTCGTCGCTGCTGCCCATCACCATCCCCGGCAGCATTATCGGCATGCTTATCCTCTTCGTCCTGCTGGCGCTGCAAATTCTGCCCGCCAAATGGGTCAACCCCGGCTGCTACGTGCTTATTCGCTATATGGCGCTGCTGTTTGTGCCGATTGGCGTTGGCGTGATGCAGTACTTCACGCTCTTGAGCGCGCAGTTTGGTCCGGTGGTGGTCTCCTGTACCGTCAGTACGCTGGTGGTGCTGGTGGTCGTGAGCTGGAGCTCACACCTGGTACACGGTGAACGTAACGTCGTTGGGCAAGAAGAGGCGAAAAAATAATGCTTCATTATATTTGGTGGTCGCTGCCGCTGACCCTGGTTGTCTTTTTTGCCGCCCGTAAGCTGGGCTCGCGTTTCAAAATGCCGCTGCTCAACCCGCTGCTGGTTTCCATGGTGGTGATTATTCCGTTCCTGATGCTGACCGGCATCCCTTACGACCACTATTTCAAAGGCAGCGAAGTACTGAACGACCTTCTGCAACCGGCGGTGGTCGCCCTCGCCTACCCGCTGTACGAACAGCTGCACCAGATTCGTGCCCGCTGGAAATCCATTATCACTATCTGCTTTATCGGCAGCGCGGTGGCGATGATTACCGGTACCACCGTGGCGTTAATGATGGGCGCATCGCCGCAAATCGCCGCCTCTATTCTGCCGAAATCGGTCACCACCCCGATTGCGATGGCGGTGAGCGGCAGCATTGGCGGTATTCCCGCCATCAGCGCAGTGTGCGTGATTTATGTCGGTATTCTCGGCGCGGTGTTTGGCCACACGCTGTTGAACCTGATGCGTATCACCACTAAAGCTTCGCGCGGCCTGTCGATGGGCACCGCATCGCACGCCCTCGGCACCGCTCGCTGCGCGGAGCTGGACTACCAGGAAGGGGCGTTTAGTTCACTGGCCCTGGTCATCTGCGGGATTATTACTTCGCTGATCGCACCGTTCCTGTTCCCGATTATTCTGGCCGCGGTGGGATAAAACGAGACAAATCACACATTTTCCAATGAGATTACATACGTTGCACTAACAATGAGATATTGATCACCAATCGTGGCGTGCGCGCCCCGTACACTACGATCCCATTACATTGTTATGAGGCACAACGCCATGCATCCACGTTTTCAATCTGCTTTTACGCAACTGGCGGCAGACCTGCAGACTGCTATCGCTCCGCTGTTAGCCGATCCGCACTTCCCTGCTCTGTTAAGCGCCGGGCAGGTCTCATCGCTGCAGCAGGCGACGGGGTTGGACGAAGACGCGCTCGCTTTCGCGCTCCTGCCACTGGCCGCAGCCTGCGCCCGCGCAGACCTCTCTCACTTTAACGTTGGCGCCATTGCCCGCGGTGTCAGCGGCACCTGGTACTTCGGCGGCAACATGGAGTTTCTCGGCGCGACAATGCAACAAACGGTTCATGCCGAGCAAAGCGCCATCAGCCACGCCTGGCTACGCGGTGAAAAAGCGCTGCAGGCGATTACCGTTAACTACACGCCGTGCGGCCACTGCCGTCAGTTTATGAACGAGCTGAACAGCGGGCTGGCGCTGCGTATCAATCTGCCGGGCCGTCAGCCACACACGTTACAGGATTACCTGCCGGATGCTTTTGGCCCGAAAGATCTGGAGATCAAAACCCTGCTGATGGACGCGGAGGATCACGGTTATCCGCTTGATGGCGATGCGCTTTCACAGGCTGCGATTCGGGCCGCGAATCAGAGCCATACCCCGTACAGCCAATCGCCATCGGGCGTGGCGCTGGAACTGCGTGATGGTACTATTTTCAGCGGCAGCTATGCTGAAAACGCCGCGTTTAACCCCACGCTGCCACCGCTGCAGGGCGCGCTGAACCTGCTGAGCCTGAACGGTTATGATTACCCGGACATTCAACGGGCCATTCTTGCTGAACGCGCCGATGCCCCGCTGATTCAGTGGGATGCCACCGCCGCGACGCTGAAAGCGCTCGGCTGCCATAATATCGATCGCGTCCTGTTAGCCTAACCCGTAGGCCTGATAAGCGTAGCGCCATCGGGCCAGCTGGAGCAGATTGCCGGACGGCGGCTTTGCCTTATCCGGCCTACAAACGGCAATCCGCCTCCGTTGTCTAATTTCCCCGCAATTAAACGATGGTTTCTTGCGCTTGCCCGGCGGGTAAAGTAGCCTGATGTCTCCCTCGTCCACGGTTGAGCCAAGTTCATGTTAAAGCGTGTGTTATACAGCCTGTTAGTCCTGTGCGGCCTGCTGCTGTTGACCGTGCTGGGTCTTGACCGCTGGATGAGCTGGAAAACGGCGCCTTATATCTACGACGAGCTGCAGGATCTTCCCTATCGCCAGGTGGGTGTCGTGCTTGGCACCGCGAAGTACTACCGTACCGGCGTCATCAACCAGTATTACCGTTACCGCATCCAGGGGGCGCTGAACGCCTACAACAGCGGCAAGGTCAACTATCTGCTGCTGAGCGGCGACAACGCGCTGCAAAGCTATAACGAGCCGATGACCATGCGCCGCGATCTGATCAAAGCCGGCGTGGCGCCGGAAGATATCGTGCTGGATTACGCGGGCTTCCGTACGCTCGATTCCATCGTCCGCACGCGTAAGGTGTTCGACACCAACGATTTCATTATCATTACCCAGCGCTTCCACTGTGAGCGCGCGCTGTTTATCGCCCTGCATATGGGCATTCAGGCGCAGTGCTACGCCGTACCGTCTCCGAAAGATATGTGGAGCGTTCGCCTGCGCGAATTCGGTGCCCGCTTCGGGGCGCTGGCCGATCTTTATCTGTTCAAGCGCGAGCCGCGCTTCTTAGGCCCGTTGATTCCGATTCCTGCCCAGCAAGAAGTGCCGGAAGGCGCCCAGGGATATCCCGCCGTCACGCCAGATCAATTGCTGGAGCTACAGAAAAAGAAGGCCAACTGAGTCTTTTCTGGAAACCCGTGTTCCTGTCATTACATTAGTTAATGAATTTCTATTACTAATGGTTCCTATTTGCATCTTATCTATTCCTGCGATCCACGCTAAACCACAATAATTATCAGGTTATTTGTGAATGCTTTCACAGAACCCTCCCCCTCATCCGCTTAGCCTGCCTGAAGTTGTTTCACTTTTTTTGCCTTAATTAAACTAATCATTAAGGAAGCAATTATGTCGCAACACGAATACCAGGATGAGCTGATTCCTGCCTTTACGCCGCTATTGGCGATCAAAGAAGCCTCCCGCTGCCTGCTGTGCCACGATGCACCGTGCAGCCAGTCTTGCCCCGCGGAAACCGACCCTGGCAAGTTTATTCGCTCGGTATATTTCCGTAACTTTAAAGGTGCTGCCGAAACCATTCGAGAAAATAATGCGTTGGGCGCGGTTTGTGCACGCGTCTGCCCTACGGAAAAACTTTGCCAGCAGGGCTGTTCCCGCTCGGGCATAGATACGCCGATTGATATCGGCCGCCTGCAGCGTTTTGTCACCGACTTCGAGCAGCAAACGGCGATGCAGATTTACCAGCCGGGCCGCAAGGACAAAGGGAAAGTCGCGATCGTGGGCGCTGGCCCCGCGGGGTTACAGGCTAGCGTCACGCTCACTCATCTGGGCTATGACGTCACCCTTTTTGAAAAAGAGGCCCAACCGGGCGGCTGGTTGCGTCACGGTATTCCAGAGTTTCGCCTGCCGCAAAAGGTGCTGGATACTGAAATTGCCCGCATCATCGACATGGGCGTCACCGTGCGCTGCGGCTGCGAAGTCGGTAAAAACCCGACGCTTGCTGAACTGAAAGCCGACTACCGCGCAGTGCTGCTGACCGTCGGAATGTCCAAAGGCTCAACGCTGCCCCTGTTTAACGAGGCAAGTCCGGTCGAAATCGCCGTCGATTTCCTCCAGCGCGCCCGAATGTCAGGCGGCAACATCACCGTACCGGAAAGCGCCCTGATTATCGGCGGCGGCGACGTGGCGATGGACGTTGCCAGTACGCTGAAAATTCTCGGTTGTCCGTCCGTCACCTGCGTGGCCCGCGAAGAGCTGGCCGAATTTCCGGCAAGCGATAAAGAGTTCACGACCACCCAGGCGCTGGGCGTATCGATTATCGATGGCTTTACCCCCATCAGCGTCACGGGCAACAAGGTGACGTTCCAGCACGTTCGCCTGCCCGGCGAGCTGACGCTAACGGCAGAGCGCATTTACCTCGCCGTCGGTCAACGCGCCGAACTGGATGCCTTTGCGGACATTCAGGTCCAGCGTAACATCGTGGAAACGCACAACTACCAGACCAGTGACCCTGCGCTGTTCGCCGCGGGCGATATTGTCAAAGGAGACAAAACCGTGGTCTACGCCGTGAAGACCGGGAAAGAAGCCGCTCAGGCCATTCATCACTATTTAGAGGAGGCATGAACATGTTAACCAAAGATCTGTCGGTCACCTTCTGCGGCGTCAAATTCCCTAACCCGTTCTGCCTCTCATCTTCACCGGTGGGCAACTGCTACGACATGTGCGCCAAAGCCTATGACAGCGGCTGGGGCGGTATCGTGTTTAAAACCATTGGCTTCTTTATCGCCAACGAAGTCTCGCCGCGCTTCGATCATCTGACCAAAGAAGATACCGGATTTATCGGCTTTAAGAACATGGAGCAGATTGCCGAGCATCCGCTGGCAGAAAACCTGGCGGCGATCCGCCAGCTTAAGCAGGATTACCCCGATAAAGTGCTGATCGCCTCGATCATGGGCGAAAATGAGCAACAGTGGCAGGATCTGGCGAAGCTCGTCGAGGAAGCTGGCGCTGACATGATTGAGTGCAACTTCTCCTGCCCGCAGATGACCTCTCACGCCATGGGCAGCGACGTCGGGCAAAGCCCCGAACTGGTCGAGAAATACTGCCGGGCGGTGAAGCACGGTTCGTCTCTGCCGATGCTGGCCAAAATGACGCCGAATATTGGTGATATGTGCGAAGTGGCGCTGGCGGCCAAACGCGGCGGGGCTGATGGTATCGCGACCATCAACACCGTGAAATCCATTACCAATATTGACCTTAACCGTAAAATCGGCATGCCGGTGGTCAACGGCAAATCCAGCGTATCAGGGTATTCCGGTAAAGCCGTGAAGCCCATTGCGCTGCGCTTCATTCAGCAATTGCGCACTCATCCCGACCTGAAGGACTTCCCTATCAGCGGGATTGGCGGGATTGAAACATGGGAAGACGCCGCCGAGTTTTTACTGCTGGGCGCGGCGACGCTACAGGTGACAACGGGCATCATGCAGTACGGTTATCGTATTGTCGAAGATATGATAAGCGGCCTGTCTCACTACCTTAACGATCAGGGCTTTGATTCGCTTGATGAGATGATTGGCCTCGCGAATCACAACATCGTACCGGCTGAAGACCTCGACCGTAGCTATATCGTCTATCCGCATATTAATCAGGAAAAATGCGTCGGCTGCGGCCGCTGCTACATCTCCTGCTATGACGGCGGACATCAGGCGATGGAGTGGAATGAGGAGACGCGCGCGCCGCACTGCAATACTGAAAAATGCGTCGGCTGCCTGCTCTGCGGTCACGTCTGCCCGGTGGCCTGTATTAGCCTTGGGGAGATTACCTTCAAACCGGGCGAAAAAGCGCACGCTGTGGTGCTTTAACGTCCTTCAACACACCGGCTCGCTCTGCGGGCCGGATGGATAAAGCTATGAGCACACTTGTCGCCATCGCGCTAACGACCGGTATTTTATCCGGTATCTGGAGTTGGGTGGCCGTGACCTGGGGGTTGCTTAGCTGGGTGGGTTTTCTGGGCTGTACCGCGTATTTTGCCTGTCCACAGGGCGGGCTAAAAGGGCTGGGTATTTCGTTTTGTACGCTGGTCAGCGGCGTATTCTGGGCAGAAGTCATTATCCACGGCAGCGCGCTATCGCCAGCGCTGACGATTGTCAGCTATCTGCTGACAGGGGTTGTGGCCTTCGCTATGTGTCTTCAGGCCAAGAATGGCTGGCTTTCTTTTGTTCCCGGTACCTTTATCGGCGCCTGTTCAACCTTCGCCTGCAACGGCAACTGGCGAGTCGTGCTGCCTGCACTGCTGGTGGGGCTGGTTTTTGGCTATGCGATGAAAAACAGCGGATTGTATATTGCGGCCCGTAGCAAGTAGCGATGCCAGGCAGCACAGTAAAAAGCCCGGCATGTTGCCGGGCTTCTTTTACCAATCTTACAGCTATTATTTCTTACGCGCGTATTTCAGGGAATCCAGCGCAACCGCGAAGATAATAATCGCGCCCTTGATGATGTATTGCCAGTACGGGTTCACGCCGATATAAGTCAGACCGTAGTTGATAACCGTAAAGATGATCACACCGGTCACCACGCCGAGCACCGTACCCACACCGCCGCTGAATGAAACCCCACCCACGACGCAGGCCGCGATGGCATCCAGTTCGTACATGAAGCCGAGGTTGTTGGTCGCTGAGCCGATACGGCCTGCTTCCAGCATCCCGCCGAAGGCGTAGAACACGCCTGACAGCGCATAAATCACCAGCAGGTTCAGCGCCACGTTAACGCCAGAAACTTTCGCCGCTTCCGGGTTGCCGCCGATGGCGAAGATATTTTTACCAAAGCGGGTCTTGTTCCACAGGATCCAGACAAACCCTACGGCAATCAACGCGTAGAAAGTAATGTATGAAAGACGGAAGCTACCCAGCGCGATAAACCCTTGCGTGAAGGTCGAGAAACCGCTGTCAAAGCCGGAAATCGGCGACGCGCCCACGAAGTCGTAGTACAGGGAGTTGATACCGTAAACGATGATCATCGTACCCAGCGTGGTGATGAACGGCGTTACGTTCAGGTAAGCAATGATAATCCCGTTAATCAGGCCGATCACCGCGCCAATCGCGCAGACAATCAGGATAACCACAAAAATGGGCATGGTGGACAGTTCCGGGAACACCTTGTTGGCGTTCTCCATCGACTGTAGCAGCGTTGCCGCAATCACCGCCGCGAGGCCAACCTGGCGACCCGCCGACAGGTCGGTACCCTGGGTCACAATCAGCCCGGCTACGCCAAGGGCAATAATAATACGCACGGAAGACTGAGTCAGGATGTTGCTAAGGTTCAACAAACTTAAGAAAGTCGGGTCCTGGATAATAATAATGGCCAGCAGAACCAAAAGAACAACGTAAATACCGCCATCTTTCAGATAAGTGAGAAAGCTTTTTTTATTTAACGCACTCATGTCGAGCCCCTGAAATTAAAGGTGCAATGACGCAAGACGGAGAATTTCGTTTTGCGTTGCGGTTTTCGTTTCTACAATTCCGGCAACCAGGCCATTACTCATGACAAGGATACGGTCAGTAATACCCAGCAGCTCTGGCATTTCTGAAGAAATAATAATAATCCCTTTATCTTTCTTCGCCAGTTCAGCGATTAATTGATAAATTTCAAATTTCGCACCCACGTCGATACCACGAGTCGGCTCGTCCAGCATCAGAATTTCAGGCTGAGTTAACAGCCAGCGTCCAATAATGACCTTCTGCTGGTTACCGCCGGATAACGAACCAATTTGCGTGTGATGCCCAGGGGTTTTTACGCGCATTGAGTCAATAACCCATTGGGTATCGCTCTTCATGCGAGAATTATCCAGCAGGCCCACTTTGTTTTTATAGCTCTTGATATTCGAAATTAAGGAGTTAAACCCAATATCAAGGTAGGCATAAATACCGGTTGAGCGGCGTTCTTCGGTAACAAGCGCGAAGCCGTTATTAATGGCTTCATTGGCGGTATGGTTGTTGATTTTCTTACCGTGCAGGGTAATGGTCCCGCTCGACTTTTCACGCACGCCGAACAGCGTTTCAACGATATCGGTACGCTTGGCGCCCACCAGCCCGGCGATACCGAGGATTTCCCCTTTCCGCAGCTGGAACGACACGTCGCGAATCGATGGCTGGCGTAACGAAGTCAGATGCTGAACATCAAGGATCACTTCGCCCGGTACGTTCTGCCTGTCCGGGAAACGCTGGTTCAGCGAACGTCCCACCATCATGGCGATGATCTTGTCCATATCCAGCCCTTCCAGCGGCTGGGTGGCAATCCACTGCCCGTCGCGCAGAACGGTGATTTCATCGCACAGCTGGAAGATTTCTTCCATCTTGTGCGAGATGTAAACGATGCCGCAGCCGCGCTCTTTCAGCTTACGGATAATGGTGAACAGATGGTTCACCTCTTTCTCCGTCAGCGATGAGGTCGGTTCATCCATAATCACGATTTTCGCGTTATAGGAGAAGGCTTTCGCGATTTCAATCATCTGCATCTGCGAAACAGATAACGTGCCCACGCGCGCACGCGGGTCGATATCAATATCCAGCTCATCAAAGATGGCTTTGGTATCGCGATACATTTTGTCCTGATCGACAAACATGCCTTTGGTGGGATAACGCCCCAGCCACATGTTGTCCATCACGGAGCGTTGTAATACCAGGTTCAGTTCCTGGTGGACCATCGAAATACCGTTTTCCAGCGCCTCTTTAGCGGAATGAAAATCGATTTCCTTACCCTGGAAGAGAATGCTGCCGGAATCTTTTTGATAGATTCCAAATAGGCATTTTAATAACGTTGATTTGCCCGCACCGTTCTCACCCATTAATGCATGGATAGAATGTGGACGAACTCTCAGGTTAACATTATCGAGTGCTTTTACGCCGGGAAAAGACTTGTTGATCTGGCTCATTTCCAACAAGAATTCACCTGACGGCTCTCTATTATTGTTGTCCATATATATACCTGGCCGCGATAATTCTGAGTCAGTATTTATGGGGCGCACGAACGTGCACCCCATATATTTAAAGATTACTTACCGGTAAATTGGCTAAGGTTATCTTTATCTACGCCAACGTACGGTACGCGGACGATTTTGTTTTCAATTTTCCAGGTAGTGCCATCAGCGGCACCTTTACCTTCAGCCAGGTTTTTCGCCAGATCGAAGGTGGCTTTCGCCTGGTTGTTGGCATCGTTCAGCACGGTACCTGCCATTGCACCGGATTTCACCAGCGCCAGGGCTTCCGGCAGGGCGTCGACACCGAACACAGGGATGGAAGATTTGTTGTGCGCTTTCAGCGCTTCAACCGCACCCATCGCCATGGCGTCGTTGTTGGCGATCACGACTTCAATCTTGTTGGCGTTCGGGCCAGACAGCCACGCGTCCATTTTATCTTTAGCCTGAGCGGTATCCCACATTGCGGTATCCAGCTGCAGCTGCTGAGTTTTCAGGCCTTTGTCGTTCAGCTCTTTGATAACATAGGTGGTACGCGCTTCCGCGTCCGGGTGGCCAGGTTCGCCTTTCAGCAGGACGAACTGAATCTGGCCATCTTTGTTCAGATCCCAGTTCGGGTTTGCCGCCCAATGTTTAGCAATCAGGTCGCCCTGGATAATACCGGACTCTTTTGAATCGGTACCGACATAGAAGGCTTTGTCATAGCTATCCAGCGCTTTACGCGAAGGTTCTTTGTTGAAGAAAACGATCGGCACGTTCTGGCCGCGCGCTTTTTCAATCACCGTGCCCGCCGCTGCCGGGTCAACCAGGTTGATCGCCAGCGCTTTCACGCCTTTTGCCAACAGCACGTCAATCTGGTCGTTCTGCTTGGACTGGTCGTTCTGGGAGTCGTTCATCAGCAGCTGAACATCCGGGGCAGATTTGCCGTCTTTCTCAATCGCCTTGCGCACAACGGACATGAAGTTGTCGTCGTATTTATAGATAGTCACACCGATACGGGTATCGGCAGCGTGCGCTGCGGCACCGAAAAACATACTGGCCATCAGAGCAGACAGGGTTAACACCTTCTTATTCATGGTATCTCCGGTTTTATTATGCAGGGTAGTACGGGTGAAAATAGTCGGCGGGCATGGTTAATGGAATGTTACCACCCGACGAAATTCACTGATCAAAATTTGTTCTTCCGTGTTGAGTAACGATCCAGAGTACGATTTATTCTGTGTTTGTAGCTGGTCTACGCTATAAAAAGTGATTAATCACCGTTACATCATGTTTCAGCCTGATAAACGCTGCCACTATAGCTATCGCGATGTTAACAATCTGTGAATTTACTCACAGATTGAAAACGGTTACATAGGATTAACAATTTAGTTCGTGATGGGATGCACAAATTGCCGCAGGGCCACCGAGTGGCGGCGAACCAGGGTCGGCATAAAGCAGTGCGTAGCGTCGCCGTCGAGCTTCCCGGCTGCGCCGAGCAGCGCCAGCTCCGTGGCCTGTTTTGCCATAGAAACAATCGGATAGCGGACGGTGGTGAGTTGAGGATCGGTATAGCGCGCAATCGGGATATCGTCAAAACCAATCACCGAAACCTGCTGCGGCACCGCAATGCCGTTATCTTTGAGCGCGCTTAGCGCCCCGGCAGCCATGTTGTCGTTGTAGGCAAAAACCGCCGTCAGCCCGGCGTTGCGCCCGAGCAGTTCAACCATTGCCGCCTCGCCGCCCTGCATGTCTGGCGTCCCGGTGCCAACCCAACTGTCCGGCGCCACGATGTTCTGTTCCAGTAAGGCTCGCGCCCACCCTTCCCGGCGCATGTCGTCGTCTTCGATGTTGTGACTGGAGGCCAGGTAGCCAATACGCTGATGGCCATGATTGAGCAGCATTCGGGTACCCATCAACGCGCCACTGACGTTGTCGAGGCAAACGCAGCGGTGCGCATAGCCAGGAACGATACGATTGATCAGCACCATACCGGGCATCTGCGCCATAAATTCAGCCAATTCCCGGTCGCTTAGCGCTTTTGAATGGACGATCAGCGCGCTACACCGCTGGCGTATCAGCACTTCAATGGCGTTACGCTCTTTGCCCGCTTCGTGATAGCTGTTGCCAATCAGCACGTTTTTTTGGTACTGCTGGGCCACCGTATCAACGGCTTTCACCAGCGCACCAAAGAAAGCATCGGAGACATCCATCACGACCACGCCAATGGTATCGCTGACCTGTGTCGCCAGCGCCTGGGCGTTAGCGTTGGGCCGATAGCCTAACGCAGCAACCGCTTTCATCACCGCCTCGCGGGTATCCTGACTCACCAGCGCGCTGTTATTCAGCACCCGGGAAACGGTAGCAACGGAAACGCCAGCCTGGCGCGCGACATCACGAATGGTGACCATACTCACCGCCCGATTGAATAGTGCTGCAGTTCACGTGACACCTCCTGGGTCCATCAAGATGCGCTATTCTGGCAGCGAGCTGGCGGCAACTACGTGAGGGCGGTCACACGTCTGGAAACGGTTACATCCATTTTGTTAATGGTTGTGATCTCGATCGTTATCTAAATGTATTGCGGAATGAAACGCCAGCGGCTTTTGCCGTCAGCTGCCGCCATAGCCATTCCACCGGCCCCTGACGGAATCGGCGCAGCCACAGCATGGAAAAGAGAAGATTGACCAGCCAGACAGGAACCACGAAAGCCAGCAACGTCAGGCGATCGAATTCCATAAACAGACCGAAATGATAGAAGAGCGTGGTGCAGATGAGCGTTTGCAGCAGATAGTTAGTGAGCGCCATACGGCCCACGCAGACAACGGCTGCAGCAAGTTTAGAACGGCTGATTTGCGGCCAGTAGCCATAGGCCAGCGCCGCATAGCCCAGTGTCTGGATGGGTGCGCTCATTTCACGCGGCGCCTGGAGCAGAAAAGCGCACCAGCGGTAGTCCCAGCCAAGGTGCCACTGCGCGGCAATCGCGGGCAGGTTAATCAGCATACCGAGCGGAATGCAAACCGCCGCGCAGCGACGGTAGTGGCGCAGGCTAAACTGCCCTTTCAGCCAGCCGCAGCGCATCAGCGCCGCGCCCATCAGCATCATTCCCGCCAGCTGCCAGCCGTACTGCGCGCCCAGCGCCAGCAGGTTTGCCGACAGCATATCGGCGCGGTTCCTGAACGCCTCCAGGCCGCCGTTCAGCTTCCAGTAGTGTTCATACAGCAGACTGGAAGCATCCGGCACCCATGAACGGCTCTGGCCGCTGTCGGCAATCAACCCCAGCAGGATCAGCACGGCTACGCCGACGACATAGAGCATCACACCGGTATTAAACAACGCTTTGACTTCCCCGGCGTCACGCACCAGCCGCCAACAGATAAGCCCTACCAGCGCGTAGGCCAGCAGAATATCACCGTCCCAAAACAGCAACGCATGGATAAAACCCAGCAGCGCCAGCAGCGTTAAGCGGCTTTGGATCCAACGAGAACCGCGCGGTAGCAATAGCTGTAGCCCGGCGCCAAACAACAGCGCGAAGAGAGTCAGGAATTTGACCTGGGCAAAGAGATCGAGAATAGCCCACGTCCAGGCATCGCGCGAGGTGACCTCGCCATACCAGGCCGGGTTAAGATAGGCGGCCTTCGGCAAGCCGAAGGCGCTGATGTTCAGCAGCAGGATCCCGAGAATGGCAACGCCGCGAATAAAATCCAGCGTGACGTTTCTCTCCATGTTCCCTGCTCCGCTGATGTATTAGTTGTGGTGACGCACCGCGCGCAAGAACTCCTGGCGGGTGTTCTGGCTGGACTTGAACAGACCGCCGAGCGACGTGGTCGTGGTCGCGCTGGTGGCATCGCGAATGCCGCGCGCTTTCACGCAGTAGTGCACCGCGTCAATGGAGACCGCCACGTTGTTGGTCCCCAGCAGCGTTTGCAGCGCAGTCAGGATTTGCTGCGTTAAACGCTCCTGCACCTGTGGGCGCTGAGCGAAAAACTGCACGATACGGTTAATTTTCGATAGGCCAATCACCGAATCTTTCGGGATATAGGCGACGGTCGCTTTACCATCAATGGTCACAAAGTGGTGTTCGCAGGTACTGGTTAGCGTGATATCGCGCACGGTCACCATTTCGTCGACCTTCATTTTATTTTCAATGACGGTAATTTTCGGGAAATTAGCGTAATCCAGACCAGAGAAAATCTCGTCCACATACATTTTGGCGATGCGGCGCGGCGTTTCCATCAGACTGTCATCACTTAAATCGAGATTCAGCAACTGCATGATCTCAGTCATATGTCCGGTAATCAGGCGCTTACGGGTTTCATTATCCATTTCGCGCACCGGTGGGCGCAGCGGGGTTTCCAGACCACGGGCGACCAGCGCTTCGTGTACCAGGACCGCTTCTTTACTCAGTGATGACATTATTATTTCTCCTGCAGGTGTGCACTTTGCTTTTGTCGGTGCAAAGTTTGCACTCATTGTGCGTGAGGCGACGCACAGAATCCAGTATTCGTCGCGATAATTATTGCAATCGTTCTTACCTTTCAGGCTGCGGACGCCAGACCAGCGCGCCACCGATCAGCAGCGCAACCGCAGCAATCCCCAGCGCGGGCTCCAGTCGCTGGGTCAGCCAGGTCGAGAGCGCCGAAGTCATTGGCCCTATCAGTTGCCCGACGGCATAGCCGGTGGTCAGCAGCCCGGCCATATAGCGGGCGTGATTTGGCGCCAGCTCGCGGCCATAAAGCAGAGAGAGTTGTACCGCAGCGAGGAATCCGCCGCCAACCAGCAGCGCGCCGACAACCAGCCCGCTCATCCCCGGCAGCAGCCAGGCGGCCAGCACGCCGACGCCCTGCAGCCACAATACTATCGCCAACCGCTGGTGCGTGTGACCCAGGCCACGCGTAGCAATACTCAGCGCAATCCCTGTTGCCCCCGCGAGGCCAAAGACCGGCCAGATAAACTGAGCAAACAGGCTGTCCGGGAAACGCTGGCTCGCCATTTGCGATAAAAAGGTGGCGGGCAGAATATAACCAAAGCCCGCCAGGCTGTAGCTCCACACCAGCCGCTTCAGGTTGCGGGTTAAGGTTAATGGCTCCGGCTTTTCACCGCTACGGTGCAGTTCGCCAGGCCGCGGCAACCAGCGGCCAATCAACGCCACCAGCAGCAGCGCCAGCACGCCGTACAGCTGCCAGCCCGCCGCCGCGCTCAGCGCCTGCGCATGAATAAATACGCCCAGCAGGCCGCTTATCGCGATCCCCGCCCCCGGCCCGGCAAACACCGCCGCACTGAGCCCCGGCCTGGCATAGTGCGCCAGCCGTTCATTCACCCATGCCGCCGTCAGCACCATCGACCAGCCGCTCATGCAGCCGATAACAAAACGTAGCGCACCGTGCAGCCAGGCGTTATCCGCCAACGCGGATAGAAAGGTCAGCGCCACCGCACCGATGATGCCAAGATACAGTCGGGCCTCAACGCCGCGATGGGTACGCATGGCATCCCAGGCTCCCACCAGATAACCCAGATAGTTAAGCGCCGCCACCAGCCCGGCGCTGGTCAGCGTCAGCTCACCTTCCGCGATCATCAGCGGCACCTGAGGCGTAAAAGCAAAGCGGCCAATCCCCATCGTGGCCACCAGCACCAGAAAGCCGCTGAGCGCAATTCGTACCGGCATGAAAGCCCCAAATGTGAATGTAAAGTTATCTTTATGATGCAACATGTAAATATTATGCGAAAGTGAAAGTTACTCACCAGCGATGAATTATCTGTATGATGGGACTATTAATTCTGACCAAAACCGCGAGGAGCCCGCATGGAAATGCTTGAAGAGCACCGCTGTTATGGCGGCTGGCAACAGCGCTGGCAGCACCATTCCACCACGCTGAACTGCCCGATGACGTTCAGCCTGTTTTTGCCACCGGAAGGTAAAAAAACGCCGCCGCCGGTACTGTACTGGCTGTCCGGTCTGACCTGCAATGACGAGAACTTCACCACCAAAGCGGGCGCGCAGCGCGTTGCCGCAGAATTAGGTATTGTGCTGGTCATGCCCGATACCAGCCCACGCGGTGAAGGCGTGGCGAACGATGCCGCTTACGATCTTGGCCAGGGTGCTGGCTTCTATTTAAACGCCACCCAGGCGCCGTGGGCCGCACACTTCCGCATGTATGATTACCTGCGTGAAGAACTGCCAACGCTGATTCAGGAACAGTTCAACGTGAGTGAACGCTGCGCCATCAGCGGCCATTCGATGGGCGGCCATGGCGCACTGATGCTGGCGCTGAAAAATCCGGGCAAATATTGCAGCGCCTCGGCCTTTGCGCCCATCGTCAACCCGAGCCGTGTGCCCTGGGGAAAGAAAGCCTTTAGCGCCTATCTCGGTGACGATATCGCCCGCTGGGCCGAGTGGGACAGCACCGAGCTGCTGCTGGCAAGCCGCGCTGAAGCGCCGATTCCGCTGCTGATTGACCAGGGCGATAACGATCAGTTCCTCGCCGACCAGCTACAGCCCGCGGTGTTTGCCGAAGCCGCGCGGCAGAAAGACTGGCCGCTCACCCTGCGCATTCAGCCGGGTTACGACCATAGCTATTACTTTATTGCCTCCTTTATTGAAGACCATCTGCGGTTCCACGCCGAGCATCTCTTTGCGTAGTTCGGATAAGCGTAGCGCCCCGTCCGGCAATGCCCTACCCTGCCGGATGGCGGCGTAAACGCCTTATCCGGCCTACAAATTAGCGCCCGGCAGCGTGTAGGGATACGCCTTGCGATACTGCAACGGCGTTTTACCCATATTCTTGCGAAAACAGGTAATAAACCACGCGTATTCGGTAAAACCGACCCGTTCAGCAATTTCCCGCACCGAGAGCTGTGAATGCAACAATAATTCGCAAGCCTGACGAATTCTCCGCATCATCAAATATTCCTGAATCGTGCCGCCGGTCTCATCATGAAAACGCCGCGAGGTGTGTCCGCGCGAACAGCCCATTACCGCCGCAATCTCCTCCAGCGAACAGCGTTCGTGGTAGTGATTTTCCAGCCAGCGAATAATGGTCGATGAAAAGGTATTATGCCCGGTCGCCTGCTCCTGCTGCGGCAGCAGACTAATTAGCTGCATAATCAGAAAGGCGCTGTCGCTGGTGCTCCAGCTCTCCTCGTGGGTCAACGTTTCAAAGCGTTGTAACAGCGTTTCAATCACCGGCTGCAGGTCACCAACGTCAAACACCCGCGCCTTCTCACCGCGCCCACACAGCTGGCGCAACAGCATCTGCTGACGAGGAAAATCCCGCAGCCAGGGGTCCAGCAGCAGCGGGTTAAAGTGTAGGGTCGTACGATGGTAAAGGTTACGTTCATCCTGCTCGACGTACACCTTGTGCAGCTTGCCGGGCGGGAAAATAAACAGGCGCCCCGGTTTTACCGTGTACTGCTGGTGCTCCATCAGCGCAATCCCAACGCCACGCGACACCGAGAGAATCTCCGCACACTGGTGCCAGTGATAGTAATTGGCGGGCATATTCTGCATCCGATTGAAATAAATCGATTTATCGTTGAGATGGATCTGCTCAAGATAAGTCGTGTCTTCCGTTCGCTGGGAGTGAGCCACCGCGTTTGCCTCGCATGTTAATAAACTTAAACTTTCATCATCGAAGTAAAATTTTCAGGCCAAAATACGCCATAAAATTATTTTTAATTACCTGACATGCGTAAAAGTAAGAGCGCAATCACATTTGCCTGCCTGCGCAAATTCCTATTATTCGTCCGCCATCAACGATATGAAACGGGATTTCATCATGCGGACGAAACAAGAATACAGTGCACAAGTAATACGTTGGATTACGGCAGCGGTTCCCCACCTGTCAGCCGATTGCACGCGCCTTCACGCAGGGAACACCGCTGCGCAATACCCGGACGAGGTTGCCGGAATGGAAGGTTTTATTCGTCTGCTGTGGGGGCTGTTTCCACTGGTTAGCGGCGGCACAACGCCGGCGTGGCACGATAAATTCATGACCGGCGTGCGTAACGGCTGTAACCCGCTTCATCCCGGCTACTGGGGCGATGTTGGCGATAACGATCAGCGCTGCGTTGAGATGGCCGCGTTTGGTTTCGGTCTGGCGCTACCGAACAACGGACTGTGGCAGGCGCTGTCCGCCGCTGAGCAGGATAACCTCGTGCGCTGGCTCAGCCAAAGCGCGGATGTCGCCGTGCCGGACAATAACTGGCACTTTTTCCCGGTGCTGATTCAACTGGGTCTGAAGTGCGTTGGCCGTGAATACGATATGGCGGTGATCCACCGACATCTCGATGCCATCGAACCTTTCTGGCTCGGCAACGGCTGGTACTGCGACGGTAAAGGTAAACCGCGCGATTACTACATCTCCAGCGCCTTCCATTTCTATGGCCTGATCTACAGCCATTTTATGCAGGATATCGACCCGGAGCGCTGCCTGCGCTACCGCCAGCGTGCCCAGCAGTTTGCCCTGGATTATCGCTATTACTTCACTGCCGACGGCGCGGGCATTCCGTTTGGCCGTAGCCTGACCTATCGCTTTGTGCAGGTCGCCTTCTGGAGCGCCGTGGCGTTTACCGGGCTGGACGTCTTCACGCCGGGCGTGGTGAAAGGGCTGATTTTGCGCAATCTGGAGCACTGGCAGACGCAGCCATTCCTCGACGCCGACGGTCTGTTTACGATCGGCTATGCCTACCCGAACCTCATTATGGCCGAAGACTATAACAGCCCCGGCTCACCGTACTGGGCGCTAAAGGCAATGCTGATTCTGGCATTACCGGAAGAGAGCGCCTTCTGGCAGGCCGAGTGCGAACCGCTGCCCGCATTGCCGACCATTCACCCGATTCCCGAAGCCGGGCAAATCATCGTGCATAGCAGTGAAAACCGCCACGCCTGGATGCTGATGTCCGGTCAGTTCGACAAGAACAACTTTGTCAACTTTGAGCAAAAATACTGCAAATTCGCCTATTCCAGCCAGTTCGGCTTCACCCTGGAGCGCGGGCGTTATGGGCTGAATCACGCCGCCGTCGATTCCATGCTGCTGTTCAGCGCGGGGGATGACTATTATCGCGGCCGCCGCGAGTGCGACAGTTCGCAAGTGACCGCGCATTGGGTACGCAGCGAGTGGCGTCCGTGGGACGACGTCGAGGTCACCAGTTGGCTCATCCCGCTGGAAAGCGGCCACGTTCGCATTCATCGCGTGAACACACCGCGAGCGCTGAACTGCGTCGAAGGGGGATTTGCCGCCAACCGTCATCGCCAGACGCGGCTCGAACAACTTGCCGATGCCGCCACCGTGCAAACGGCAGATGATTACAGCCAGATGGTGAATCTTTACGGCAATCGCCAATCGCTTGTCGTTACCACGCCGCCAAACAGCAATGTGCTGTATGCCGCACCCGCTGATATTCCCTGCCTGTCCGCGTCGCTGAGCGCCGGTACCCACTGGCTGGCCTGCTACGTCAGCGCTGACCAGGGCACCGCATGCCCGCTGCCGGAGGGGCTGGAGTTTGACCCTGCTACACGACAGTTAACCGTGAACGGTAACTCGCTCACGCTGGTATAAACCTGACCTCTGAATCACGGCGGAGACCGTAATGACAACCACAATTCAGTCGACTCGTTCGGCGTATATCAAGTTAAGTCTCTTTGTTTTCCTCTTTACCTTTACCTGGGCGGCAAGCTTTGGCCTGTACGCCATCTGGCTTGGCGACAAAGCCGGGCTGGACGCTGTCGATATTGGCACCGTGTTTGCGGTGAACGGCGTATTCGCCGTAGTGATTAAGCCGGTGTACGGCTACATCATGGACAAAATCGGCATGAAGAAGCACCTGCTCTATTTTGTCTGTATTGTCTCGGCGCTGATGGCCCCCTTCTATATCTGGATCTATCTGCCGCTGCTGCAAAGCCACTTTATCAGCGGCATGATCGTCGGCGCGCTGTTCTTTAGCCTCGGCTGGTATGCCGGCGTCGCGGCGGAAGAGTCCTATGTTGACCGCTTCAGCCGCCTCTACAACATGGAGTTTGGCCGCATCCGCATGTGGGCGGCGCTGGGCTGGGCCACCGCCTCGTCGTTCTCCGGCTTCCTCTATAACATCTCGCCTAAAATCAACTTTGCCATCAGCAGCGTCTCGGCGCTGTGTATGTTCGCCGTGCTGCTGACGCTGAAGGTGGACCATTTCGGCCAGGAGGAAAACAACGTCCTGTCGAAAGATAAGATTGTGATTACCGACGTGCTGCACCTGCTGGCGAACCGCAAATTCTGGATGTTTGCGCTCTATATTGCCGGCGTAGCGTGGATGATGTTTATCGCCGAGCAGCAGTTCTCCCGTTACTTCGTCACCTTCTTTGCCACCAAAGAAGAAGGTAACGCCATGTTCGGTTATATGAGCACCGCCCAGTCCGCCGCCGAGTTCTTCGGCATGATGCTGGTGCCCGCCATTATCAATCGCATCGGTGCGAAGCAAGGGATGCTGCTCACCGGGCTGGTGATCAGCCTGCGCTTGATTATCTCCGGCCTGACCAGCGACCCGCTGATTATCTGCCTGGTGAAACCGCTATACGGCATTGAAATCGCGCTGATTCTGGTGTCGGTGTTTAAGTATATCGCCGAGCATTTCGACAAACGCGTTAACGCCACCATGTACCTGCTGGGCTACCAGGCGATGATTTACGTCGGCTCTATCGTGGTCGCGCCGCCTGCGGGTTATGCCTATCAGACCATTGGTTTTGAACATACCTATCTGATTATGGGCATCATCGCCCTGGTCTTTACCGGCGTATCCGCCCTCACTCTCTCTGCCTGCTACAGCCACAAGAAGAACGCTGTAGGCCAGGAAATCAAACACGAAGCGATTAATTAAAAACGGGAATATGACAGCATGACGTCTGAAACGATCAGCAAAGAACCGCTCGCCTGCCAACCGCTCCAGCCGGGCGAACGTGAAGCACTTGGCCGTAAAATTCGCGGGATAATGCCCGACCTGCTGAAAGCAATTGAGAGCAACGCGGACTACTTTGGTCAGCGTTTTCCGGATGCGGCCTGCGAGAAAGGGATCTATCCCATCATCGACAATATTGAGTGGACCACCAGCTTCTGGACCGGCCAGCTGTGGCTGGCCTATGAATGGACCGGGCAGGAACAGTACCGCACGCTTGCAGAGCAGCATATTCATTCGTTCGGCCAGCGGATTATTAACCGCGATCATACTAACCACCACGATCTGGGCTTCCTCTATAGCCTGTCATGCGTGGCGGGCCAGCGCCTGACCGGCAACCGCGAAGCAGGCTATATCGCCCTGCTCGCTGCCGAAGCGCTGATGGAACGCTATAACGAAAAAGCCGGGATCATCCAGGCCTGGGGCGAGCTGAACAACCCCGAACAGCAAGGGCGTATGATCATCGACTGTAATATGAATCTGCCGCTGCTGTACGAGGCCAGCCGCGCGAGCGGCGACCCGCGCTACGCCGAGGCGGCAAAGCAGCATATTGAGCGCGCGCGTCGCTATATCGTGCGTGAAGATGGCTCGACCTTCCACACCTGGTATATGGACGTTGAGACTGGCGCACCGCGCTTTGGCAATACCCATCAGGGCTTCTCCGACGATTCCTGCTGGGCGCGCGGCCAGGCATGGGGCGTTTACGGCTTCCTGTTGAACTACCTGTATACCGGCGACGAACGCCTGCTGGAACTCAGCCAGACGCTGGCAAACTACTACCTGAATCGTCTGCCGGACGACCTTATCTGCTATTGGGATCTGGCGCTCACCAACCCCACCAGCGAACGCGACAGTTCGGCAGCCGCTATCGTCGCCTGCGCGCTGCTGGAATTGGTGAAACATCTCCCGGCCACGCATCCGGATAAGGAGAGCTACGAAACGCTGGCGCTACGCATGATCGGCAATATGATCGATGGTTATGTGAATCGCGAGCATAAGCCGGGCCAGGGGCTGCTGAAGCATTCGGTGTACTACTTCAAAGGTGGAATTGGGGTCAACGAGTGCTGTAGCTGGGGGGATTACTTCCTGATGGAAGCGATCACGCGTGCGGTGCAGAACTGGCGTAGCTACTGGTAAGCGAGCTTGCCCGATGACGCTACGCTTATCGGGCCTACGCGAGCGCGCAATATGGTCACGCCGGGTTAAATCCGGCACGACCATCATCACAGGTTAGAAGCGGTAATCCACCGCCATAAAGTAGCGACGGCCATCTTCGTTGTAGCTGTAATCGTCACGCGACAGATCTTTGTCGCCCAGGTTCAGTATGCCCGCACGCAGCTTAACGTCTTTGGTTGCCTGCCATGCCCCGCCAAGATCCCAGGTGGTGTAGCCGCCCGGCGTTTTGGAGGTTTCGCTCACCGCACGCTGCTTGCCGTTATAGCGGGCCGCCAGATAGAACGACCAGTCCTGTAGCGGCGTCCAGTCCAGACGCCCGTTAGCGGTATGGAACGGCAGCTCCTGTAGCGGCTTGTCTGCACCGTTGCTCCGATCGCGACCATCGTTATAGGTATAGTTCAGCGTCACTTTCCAGGCGTCGCCAACCGGTACCTTCAGCTCGGTTTCGACACCACGAATACGCGCTTTATTCACGTTATAGTAGGAGAATACCGGCACGCCGTTATCAAAACCGACAAAGTTCGGATAGCCCGGCGCGGCATTGCGATCGCGCGTACGGCTCACGTTAATCATATCGTCGATATCGTTCTGGAAAGTGGTGACGCTACCCTGCACGCCTTCCAGCCAGCCTTCTTCCCCCTGGTAATAAAGACCAATTTCATAGCTTTCGCTGGTTTCCGGTTTCAGGTCCGGGCTACCGACAATGCGACAGCCGCCGCGGCACGAGTTGGAACTCCAGTCCGGGCTAAGCTGAAGCAGCGATGGCGCTTTAAACGCGGTTGCCCAGCCCCCTTTCACCGTTAGCGTATCGGTGGCGCTATACACCAGATACGCACGCGGGCTCCAGTGATCGCCGTAGGTCTGGTGATCGTCCATGCGGATCCCGGTGGTCAGCGCCAGCGGTTCGAAGATGCGCCACTCGTCTTCGAGGAACAGCGCATACTGGCTGGCGGAGGTTTCGCTGCTGGAACCGCCGGTCAGGTTGACCGGATCGCTCAGCTTATCGTGACGCCATTCGCCGCCAAAGGTCACCAGTTGATTAATCGCCCCCAGCGGCAGCACGTATTTGCCGTCGATGGTATTACTTTGCGATGTGATATTACTGCTATTCCCCGGATTCTTGTTGACCACCTTTTCGCCGTAATACTTCAGTTCGCTGTTACCCAAGTCCCAGCGCCCGTTGTGGCTCAGCGAGTAGTTCTGGCGCTCCAGACGGTTGCGGTCGAGAGAATCGGAATCACGGTCCTGGCGGTCGAAGCCGTAACCGGCGGTGATGTCGTTATTTTCATTCGGCGTCCAGGCAAACTCCACGTTACCATCGCGGCTGGTGTAACCCTCAATGCGCGGTGATTCGCCGGTCGTGCTGGTCGTCGAGCTCTGCGGACTATCCTTTTCACGCTTCGACAGACTCCCGAACGCCTTCATGCCCAGCACGCCGTCCACCAGCGGGCCGGAGGTGAAGAACTGGCCGTTCCAGGTATCGCCGCGATCGCGATGTTCCTGAATGGTGGTATCGGCAGTGACGGAACCGGTCCACTTCGCGCCGATTTTTTTGGTGATGATATTCACCACGCCGCCCAGCGCATCGGAGCCGTAGAGAGAAGACATCGGGCCGCGCACCACTTCGATACGTTCGATGGCGTCAACCGGGATCCAGTTCAGGTCGAAGTCGTTGTGGCGGAAGACGGCATTACGCGAGTTAACGCGTTTACCGTCGATGAGAATCAACGTATAGCTGCTGTCCAGGCCGCGAATGCTGACGCCCTGACGGTTATCCCCCTCGTTGGTGAGCTGGACGCCCGGCACTTCTTTCAGCACATCTTTCAGGTTCTGCACCGGCTTGCGCTGCAGGTCTTCCTGGGTAATGACGCTGATACTCGCGGGAGCATCCTTCACGCTTTGTTCGGTAGCCGCTGCCGTGACGACCAGCACTTCATGATTATCTGCGGCCGCTGCGGGCAGCGTCAGGGACATAACGGACGCGCACAGCCCGCCCCGAACGATGGGGTTTAACCTAAACATTTCCTTTCTCCATGAGGTGAATACTGAATTAAAACAAAAGGGTCTTACTCACAAATGCTGCTTGGTACCGCTGACTGACGGTCTGTTTTTATGCAGATGTGGCTGGTCCCTCCGGTATCGTCTTCACCGGGATAAGGAAGTGGCTTCATCCATTTGTATGGGCATGGATGATAAAAGTAATGATAATAATTATCAATTAAGATTGTTTAAAGTTATGTCAAGACGTAACAAAACATCGCGCATAAAAAAACCTCTCCGAAGAGAGGTTTTTGTTATCACCGGGAACCCGACGCGCTATTTCTTAAAGCGTTCCGGGAAGTGCATTTCGCTATAGCGAACAAAGTGCGTACCACGGGTCAGCTTATAGCCGAACCAGATAACCAGGAACAGCGGGATACCGATATAGGTCGCCGCGACGCCGCCCCAGTCGATGGTATCGGCGAGGAACGCTTCGTAGTTCTGGCCCAGCGTGATAATCAGGCACAGCACGAAGGCGAAGATCGGCCCCAGCGGGAAGAACCCGGAGCGGTACGGCAGGTTGTTAATATCGTGACCCTGCATAATGTAACCGCGGCGGAAGCGATAATGGCTAATCGCAATCCCCAGCCAGGCGATAAAGCCGGTCATCCCGGAGGTGTTCAGCAGCCACAGGTACACGGTCTGGTTGCCAAACATCGACGTCAGGAAGCACAGACCCGCAATCACGGTGGTCGCATACAGCGCGTTACGCGGCACGCCGCCACGGGAGAGCTTCGAGAAGATGCGCGGCGCTTTGCCGTCACAGGCCAGGGTATACAGCATACGGGTAGAGGCGTACATCCCGGAGTTCCCCGCCGACAGTACCGCCGTCAGGATAACCGCGTTCATAATTGCTGCCGCAGAGAGCAGACCCGCATGCTGGAACACCAGAGTGAACGGGCTGACGGAGATATCTTTCACGTCATTTCGCAGCAGGCTTGGGTCGGTGTACGGAATGATCAGGCTGATGATCAGAATCGCGAACACATAGAACAGCAGAATACGCCAGAACACCTGACGCACCGCGCGCGGAATATTCTTCTCCGGATCTTCAGATTCGCCCGCCGCAATACCGATAAGTTCGGTCCCCTGGAAGGAGAAACCGACGATCATCGCCACGCCGATCATCGCCGACAGGCCACCGGCAAACGGCGCGTCGCCGGTTGTCCAGTTGCTCCAGCCGACCGGCTGTGCCCCCTTGAAGATGCCGAGGATCATCATAATGCCAACGACGATGAAGATAATCACGGTCGCCACTTTGATCAGCGAGAACCAGTATTCCGCTTCGCCGAAGCCCTTAACAGAGATGTAGTTCAGCAAGAAAATGACGCACAGGAACAGCGCGCTCCAGATCCAGCCAGGTGTATCAGGGAACCACCAGCTCATCACCAGCTGCGCGGCCACCAGGTCAACGGCGATGGTCACCGCCCAGTTGTACCAGTAGTTCCAGCCCAGCGCGAAGCCGAAGCCCTCTTCCACATAGTTCTGACCGTAGGTGGCGAAAGAACCGGATACCGGCATATAAGCCGCCAGTTCGCCCAGGCTGGTCATCAGGAAGTAAACCATCAGGCCAATCAGAATATAGGAAAACAGCGCGCCGCCCGGGCCCGCCTGAGAAATGGTTGCGCCGGACGCAACA
The DNA here is from genome assembly GCF_001654985.1 of Kluyvera georgiana ATCC 51603. Taxonomy (GTDB): domain Bacteria; phylum Pseudomonadota; class Gammaproteobacteria; order Enterobacterales; family Enterobacteriaceae; genus Kluyvera; species Kluyvera georgiana. The sequence continues at coordinate 9,682 of NZ_LXEU01000038.1, read as the reverse complement.
AACAGCCCCGTACCGATAGAACCGCCAATGGCGATCATCGTCAGGTGACGCGCCTTGAGTTCGCGACGTAACGCGGGCGCTTGTGTGGTTTTCGTTTCGGAACCCATGTGAAAATGCTATCCATCCAAAAAATGAGGCGCGATTGTAGCAGACGATTTCGCTATATCACGGTAGAAATGCGCAGTTATAAGAGACCTTCATGATTGGTCTCTTATTATAAGTAAAGCATCCACTGGCCGTTTTAGATATCGCAGTACTGCAAAAAGCGCTTCAAGGCATTAGAAAGATGCTTTTGTCGATGATGAATGCGCCACAGCGTGCGGCTCAGCTTCGGCAGTGGGATAGTCACCTCCTTCAGCGTACCGGCCTCGAGCTGCTCGGCAATCACCCGCCGCGATAGACAGCTGAGGCCCAGGTCGTGGCGCACCGCGTGCTTAATGGCCTCTGAGTTACCCAGCTCCATCCCCATCTGGAACTGCGGCAGATGTGAAAGCAGTAAATAATCAACGATTTCACGCGTGCCAGAGCCTTTCTCACGCAGGATCCACGGCACCATCGCCAGCTTATCCAGCGTGACCTCGCCCTGTAGCCAGGCGCTGTCTGGCGCGGAGAACACCACCAGCTCATCCTCCAGCCACGGCTCGGCGATAATATCCGCCGAATGGCACGGCCCCTCAATCAGGCCGATATCGACGCGGAAATCGGCCACCGCGTTAATCACGTCCTGGCTGTTGCCTACGCTCAGCTCCAGAGGTAATGAAGGGAAATCTTTGCGGTAACGGGCGATAACCCCCGGCAAAATGTAGTTGCCGATGGTACTGCTCGCATAAACGCGGATGGCGCCGTTATCTTCACGAAACAGCTGTTCAATTTCGCCCGCCTGCTCCAGCAACGCCAGCGCGCGAGGATACAGCAGCCGTCCGTGTTCATTGACCACCAGCCGCTTGCCGACGCGGTCGAACAGCTGAACGCCGAGCTGGCCCTCAAGGTCGGTGAGCGCCGCGCTGACCGCCGACTGCGACAGCGCCAACATCTGCGAAGCCTGTGTCGTCGAACCGCTTTTCAGCACTTCCGCAAAAACTTCTAATTGCCGCAGCGTGATATGCATATGTTTTCAGCCAGCAAGAGCCGCCATTACCAGTTATTACGATTAATTATAAATATATAATCAATTTTACCTTTTAACCAGCCGGGCGTAACCTTTTAGCCAGACAAAGGAGAAGGTTATGACACAGGTCACCTTAGAAACGCATCATCATCGCGGTATCAAACATTTTATCCCAGGGCTCGCACTGAGCGCCGTCATTACCGGCGCAGCAGTCTGGATCGGCAATATCCCGGCCGTGGCAGGAGTCGGCATGAGCGCACTGACGCTGGCCATCCTGTTTGGGATGGTGATTGGTAACACGATTTACCCGAAACTCTGGCAGTCGTGCGACGGCGGCGTGCTGTTCGCCAAACAGCATTTACTGCGTCTGGGCATCATTCTTTACGGCTTCCGTCTGACCTTCGCCCAGATTGCGGACGTGGGCGTGAGCGGAATTGTTATCGACGCCCTGACGTTGTGCAGTACCTTTATGATGGCCTGCTGGCTCGGGCAGAAAGTGTTCGGTCTGGACAAACACACCAGCTGGCTGATTGGTGCCGGTAGCAGCATCTGTGGTGCTGCGGCGGTACTGGCAACCGAGCCTGTTGTTAAAGCCGAGGCGAGCAAAGTGACCGTAGCGGTCGCGACGGTAGTCATTTTCGGGACGCTGGCTATCTTTATCTACCCGGCCATGTACCCGCTGCTGGCGCACTGGTTTACCCCTGAAACCTACGGCATTTACATCGGTTCGACCATGCACGAAGTCGCGCAGGTAGTGGCTGCCGGTCACGCGGTGACGCCAGAAACAGAAAACGCGGCGGTGATTGCCAAAATGCTGCGTGTGATGATGCTGGCTCCGTTCCTGCTGTTTATGGCAGCGCGTGTAAAACAGCTGGCTCCGGCAGGCGCGTCGCAGAAAAGTAAAATCACGATCCCATGGTTTGCCATCATGTTCATCGTGGTCACTATCTTTAACTCGTTCCACCTGCTGCCCAACAGCATTGTGCAGATGCTGATTACGCTGGACACCATCCTGCTGGCAATGGCCATGGCGGCGCTGGGTGTGACCACTCACGTTAGCGCACTGAAAAAAGCCGGTGCAAAACCGCTGATGATGGCGCTGGTACTGTTCATCTGGCTGATTGTGGGTGGCGGTGCGATTAACTTCGCGATTCATTACCTGATGGCATAATCGACAACGACTAACCCCCCCGAACCCGCTATACTCACTTTCCCATTTTGAGTATGGCGGGTTTACTTTTTATGAAATACATCGGAGCGCACGTCAGCGCCGCGGGCGGCCTGGCTAATGCCGCAATTCGGGCTGCGGAAATCGAAGCGACCGCCTTCGCCCTGTTCACCAAAAACCAGCGTCAGTGGCGCGCCGCGCCGTTAACCACCGAGATTATCGACGACTTCAAAGCCGCTTGTGAAAAATATCACTACACGCCAGCGCAAATTCTGCCGCACGACAGCTACCTGATTAACCTCGGCCACCCGGTTGAAGAGGCGCTGGAGAAATCCCGTGAAGCCTTTATTGATGAGCTGACGCGCTGTCAGCAACTGGGGCTGACGCTGCTGAACTTCCATCCGGGCAGCCACCTGTTGCAGATCGATGAAGACAAATGTCTGGCGCGAATTGCCGAGTCTATCAACATCGCGCTGGCGCAAACCGAAGGCGTGACGGCGGTGATCGAGAACACCGCCGGTCAGGGCAGCAACCTCGGTTTTAAGTTTGAGCATCTGGCGGCCATCATCGACGGCGTAGAAGACAAGTCGCGGGTTGGCGTGTGCATCGATACCTGCCACGCCTTTGCCGCGGGCTACGATCTGCGCACCACGGAGGCTTGTGCGGACACCTTCGCCGAGTTTGAACGTATCGTCGGCTTCCAGTACCTGCGCGGCATGCACCTGAATGACGCCAAAAGCGAGTTCGGCAGCCGCGTTGACCGCCACCACAGCCTGGGCGAAGGTAACATCGGCCACGACGCGTTCCGCTTTATCATGCAGGATGAGCGTTTTGACGGTATCCCGCTGGTGCTGGAAACCATTAATCCGGATATCTGGGCGGAAGAAATTGCGTGGCTGAAGGCGCAGCAGACTGAGTCCGCTGCGGCTTGATTGCCCGGTGGCACTGCGCTTACCGGGCCTACTGACTCGGGTAAGCAAGATAAGGCGTAGCCGCCATCAGGCGTAAAAAAAGGGCCGAATCATCGGCCCTTTTTCACATTGACTGAACGCTTACGCTTTTACCGCAACTTCGCCTTCCGGGCGCTTCAGCACCGCGTAAGAGAGGCCCGCCACCAGCGTACCCGCAACAATCGCAATCAGGTAGCCCAGCACCGGCGTGATAGCGCCAGGAATCAGCAGAACAAACAGACCACCGTGCGGTGCCATCAGCTTTGCGCCTACCGCCATCGAGATAGCGCCGGTTACCGCGCCGCCAACGATACAGCATGGCAGAACGCGCATCGGGTCACGGGCAGCGAACGGAATCGCCCCTTCAGAGATAAAGCACAGACCCAGCACCAGCGCCGCTTTGCCGCCTTCACGTTGACCTTTGTCGAACTTGTTACGCGCAACCAGCGTGGCGATACCCATCGCCAGCGGGGGAACCATACCGGCAGCCATAATCGCCGCCATCGGCGCATAGGTCTGGGTAGACAGCAGGCCTACGCCGAACGCATATGCCGCTTTGTTCACCGGGCCACCCATGTCGGTACACATCATCGCACCCAGGATAGCGCCCAGCAGGACCGCGTTGGCGGTGCCCATGGTTTGCAGCCAGTGGGTCAGCCAGTTCAGCAGCGCCGCAACCGGCGTACCGATCAGGTAGATCATGGCCAGGCCGACAATCAGGCTCGAAACCAGCGGAATGATCAGAATCGGTTTCAGCGCTTCCATGCTCGGCGGCAGCTTCAGCTTAGTACTGATAAGCTTCGCTACATAACCCGCAAGGAAACCGGCAATGATACCGCCGATAAAGCCGGATCCGCCGCTCACCGCCAGCATACCGCCGATAAGACCCGGCGTCAGACCCGGACGGTCAGCGATGGAGAAGGCAATGAAGCCTGCCAGCACCGGTACCATCAGGGCAAAGGCTGAACCACCGCCGATCTGCATCAGCGCCGCGGCCAGCGTGCCTTTGACTTCAAAGGCTTTAATACCAAACGCGAAGGAGAGCGCAATACACAGACCGCCCGCCACCACCATCGGCAGCATGTAGGACACGCCGGTCAGCAGGTGACGATACGCCCCGCCGCCGCTCTCTTTTTTGGCCGCATCGGCAGGTGATTTGCTCTGGCCAGCAGGCTGGTAAGGCTTGGCCTCAACCATGGCTTTGTCCAGCTCCTGCGCGGTTTTCTTCAGCGCCAGGCCGGTCGTGGTGCGATACATCGGCTTACCGGCAAATTTCGCCAGATCCACTTCGATATCCGCCGCCACGATAACCAGGTCAGCCTGTTCAACTTCTTCCGGCGTAATCGCATTGCCAGCGCCCACGGAACCGCGGGTTTCTACTTTCACCCACAGGCCACGCTTTTTCGCTTCAGTTTCAATCGCTTCTGCCGCCATAAAGGTGTGCGCAACGCCGGTTGGGCATGCGGTTACCGCGACAATACGCTTCACCGCGCCGGTTGCCGTCGGCTCGGCCTGCGCCGGCGCTTCGTAGGGCAGCGCGTGCGATTTGGCTTCGCTCAGGAACAGTTCCGGGTGGGAAACCGCACGGTTAATATCACCAAGGTAAACCTGTTTGCCTACCAGCGCGGTATCGGCTGGCAGCGTGGAGCCCAGCACGATTGCCAGGTCCGCATCGTTTGGGTTATCAATTAACTCCAGGCGCGCTTTCTGCGCCGCCGCGCCCAGCAGGGTCTTCGCCATATAAGCACGAGCCTGTCCGAGTTTGGCATCGATAATCAGCAGCGTTTTCATACGCCTCTCCCCTGCTGTTAGTTAAAAGGTTTCAGGTCGACACGCGCCATCATCGCGGCCAACTGGGTACGATCGGTAATGCCAACGTTGCTCTGGCTTACCGCTAACGCCGCAACGGCGGTGGCAAGGCGCAGGGTATGCTCGCTGGATTCGCGCATCAGCAGGCCATAAATCAGACCGCCAACCATTGAATCCCCAGCCCCTACGGTGCTGACCACTTCCACTGACGGCGGCTTAGCAATCCACTCGCCGGAGGCGTTCACCCACAGCGCGCCTTCCGCACCCAGCGAAATCACCACGTGGGCGATACCCTGCTCACGCAGCGCGTGGGCGGCATCGATCACGTCTTTCATTTCAGGCAGCTTGCGGCCTGCCCAGATCTCCAGCTCGCGACGGTTTGGCTTAACCAGCCACGGCGCGGCCTTCAGACCCGCAACCAGCGCTTCGCGGCTGCTGTCGAAAATAATGCATGGGCACTGGCTGCGCAGACGGGTCATCCAGTCGGTGAACGCTTCCGGGCTGACGCCGGCAGGCAAGCTGCCGCTGACGCACACCATGTCGAACTGGCCCAGCCAGCTCAGGGAATCGTTCACGAAACGCTCCCAATCTGCCGGTGTGACTTCGAAGCCGGAGAAGTTAAAGTCGGTGACTTCCCCATCTTTTTCGGTCAGCTTAACGTTAATACGCGTGCGGCCCTGTACCACCTGGAAACGGTTGGCAATGCCCAGCTCGCTGAACAACTGCTGAAAACCGTCCTGGTTATCTTTCCCCAGGAAGCCGCCAACGGTCACATCGATGCCGAGATCTTTCAGCACTTTTGCCACGTTGATGCCCTTACCCGCCGCGTGCAGCCCGGTGGTTCGCACCAGGTTGACTTCGCCGCGTTCGATTTCTGGCGTGAACCCTACCAAATCATAGGCCGGGTTTAAGGTAATTGTGGCTACTCTTCTGCTCATTTATGCGCCCTCCCCAAGGCCTGAAGCAATGGCTTCGCCAATGGCGTCCAGCGCCTGGCGAGCATCGTCTCCCTGGGCGGTAAAGCGCAGACGATGACCTTTTTTGACACCCAACGCGACCACCTTCATCAGGCTGCGACCGTTAGCCGGTTTACCGCTGCCGTCGAGGTTGGTGACGGTGATGTCACTGTTAAACTGTTTAATGGTATTTACCAGCATGGTGCCCGGACGAGCGTGCAGACCGTGTTCGTTACGCACCACGAACTCTTCGCTCAGCACATCGTCAGCCGCCGCATCATCGCTGGTCAGCAATGCCAGCAGCGTGGCTGCGTCGGCTTTCAGCAGACGTTCAGCTTTGTTGTCCAGCAGCAGGTTAACCAGGCGATTCAGCACGGCGGTCGGCTGGGCATCGGCCATCGCCACGGTGAGCAGCAGGGAAGCCGTCTCCTCGCCTACAGCAAACGGCGTGGCGGCACGGCTGACCGCGATAGCGCTGCGCAGGTTGCCTTCCGCGCTGTCGCTCAGCCAGATACCCTGGCCCAGATTCAGCGGCTGCTCATTGATCGCTTTCGCCACGAAGTTCGCATCCGCAGCACCGGCTTCTTTCAGCCGCGCGGCGTTCAGCGCCTGTAAGGTCACCAGATCGCTGGCGGCAACGTCCAGAGACAGCATGTCGTTGTCCAGCTTCAGCGCTTCGCTCTGTTTTTCACCCATCAACAAGGCGCGAAGTTCTTCCGCGGTGGTGGCGGTCTTCAGCTGTTCAGCCACCGCGTCATCGCTCAGCACGTGCGTCAGCTGACGCAGCAGGCCAAGGTGCTCGTCGGAGCTGGCGGCAATACCAATAGCGACATAGGCGGTCTGCCCTTCACCCCAGGTGACGCCCTGCGGAAACTGATAAACCTGTACGCCGGTTTTCAGCACCTGATCGCGGGTATCGGTGGTGCCGTGCGGAATCGCAATACCGTTGCCTAAAAACGTGGAGGTTTGTTGCTCACGCGCCAGCATACCGGCGACGTAGCCGTCCGCGACGTTACCCGCGCTCACCAGCGCAGCGGCAACCTGGCGAATAGCCTCTTCTTTATTTGCGGCCTGCTGGCCGGGATGGATATCCTGAACAGTTAACTGGAACATGGTTCCCCTCGCTCGCTGAATTGAATCGATTCAGCTTTTGTGAGAAAAAATCGTCGTACCTGGCTGGATTAGCGCGGAAGACGACGCTGAAACGTTTCAATAATTCTGTGCCTTTCTTAATCAGCCTGCAAGTTTTGCTGGCAAATTGATCGCATAAATTAGATCCACAGCACATTTCGTTAGCATTATTGCCACATTTGCTGAAGCACAATGATGCCACCCTCCATCACTTCAGCATGATGTAAGCTCGCTTTTTGAAATGCGTTTTTAATTTTCCGTGCCAAATTTGATTTAGGTGACTGTTCATTATCTGGCTCGCGGCGTAAACTCGCCGCCTCTCCTACAGTGACCGATACAACACCATGCAAAACAGTACCGCCGCCGCCCCACGGCGATCGCTTGATTTCACTTCGACCTCATTTTTGATCGTCGCGTTTTTAACCGGTATTGCCGGTGCGCTGCAAACGCCGACGCTGAGCCTGTTTCTCAGTAATGAGGTCCACGTCCGCCCGGCGATGGTCGGTTTTTTCTTTACCGGCAGCGCGGTGATCGGCATTTTCGTCAGCCAGTTTCTGGCAGGCTATTCGGATAAACGCGGCGACCGCAAAAACCTGATCGTCTTCTGCTGCCTGCTTGGCGTGCTGGCCTGTGCGCTGTTCGCCTGGAACCGCAACTACTTCATTCTGCTGTTCGTTGGCGTGTTCCTCAGCAGCTTCGGCTCTACCGCCAACCCGCAGATGTTTGCCCTCGCCCGTGAGCATGCCGATAAAACCGGTCGTGAAGCGGTGATGTTCAGTTCCATCATGCGCGCCCAGGTATCGCTGGCGTGGGTGATCGGCCCGCCGCTGGCCTATGCGCTGGCGATGGGCTTCGGTTTTACGGTGATGTATCTGTCTGCGGCGGTGGCGTTTGTGGTGTGCGGCGCAATGGTCTGGCTGTTTCTGCCGACCATGCGCAAAGAGAAAGTGGCGATTAGCGGTGCGATTCAGGCGCCGCGCACCAACCGCAAAGATGCGTTGCTGCTGTTTGTCATCTGTACCCTGATGTGGGGAACCAACAGCCTCTACATTATCAATATGCCGCTTTACATCATCAACGAACTGCACCTGCCAGAAAAGCTGGCCGGGGTGATGATGGGCACCGCCGCCGGGCTGGAAATCCCGACGATGCTGATTGCGGGCTACTTTGCCAAACGGCTGGGTAAACGCTTCCTGATGCGCGTCGCGGCGGTTGCGGGGCTATGCTTCTATATTGGTATGCTGACCTTCAACAGCCCGGCGCTGCTGCTGGCGATGCAGCTGCTGAACGCCGTTTATATCGGTATTCTCGGCGGGATTGGCATGCTCTACTTCCAGGATCTGATGCCAGGCCAGGCCGGGTCTGCCACGACGCTGTACGCAAACACCTCACGCGTAGGCTGGATTATCGCCGGTTCACTGGCAGGAGTCGTAGCAGAAATCTGGAACTACCACACGGTATTCTGGATTGCGCTGGTGCTGTGCGTCGGCACCATCGGATGTCTGATGCGCATTAAAGACGTTTAGGGCGCCGTCAACGCTTCAAGATGCAGAAGCCAGGTCATGGCCTCTTGTCGGCTGGCGCCGCACATGTCGCGCGCAGGCTGGAGCCCAGCGCACACCTTCGGGCGCAGGGGCGAAGTGAAGATTTTACAGCGCTGATTCTCATCCAACTGCACGCAGGGCGTGTTAGCCGGTTTGCCGTTGGGCATACCGGGAATCGGGCTGGATATAGAAGGTGCAGTGCAGCAGGCCCCGCAGTCCGGACGACATTCCATCGCGGGTTCTCTATTGAAGGTGACAAGGTGATTGTGACGCACAGTAGCACCTTTTCATGAGGGTTAGCAAAAGCCTTTAATTCCGCTTGCCTGAAACGCCCGGCACGAGTACTTTTACGCGATATTTTAGCCCCCTATTTCACAGGATAATTGCAATGCCAAGAGCGAACGAAATTAAAAAAGGTATGGTGCTGAATTACAACGGCAAGCTGCTGATTGTAAAAAACATTGATATTCAGTCACCGAGCGCCCGTGGCGCAGCAACGCTGTACAAAATGCGTTTTTCTGACGTCAGCACCGGTCTGAAAGTTGAAGAACGCTTCAAAGGCGACGACATGGTCGATACCGTGACGCTGAACCGCCGCTTCGTTGACTTCTCCTACATCGACGGCAACGAATACGTGTTCATGGATAAAGAAGACTATACCCCGTATATCTTCTCCCACGACCAGATTGCTGAAGAGCTGCAGTTTATCCCGGAAGGCGGTATGCCGGACATGCAGGTGCTGCTGTGGGACGGCCAGGTGCTGGCGCTGGAACTGCCGCAGACGGTCGATCTGGAAATCGTTGAAACCGCACCGGGCATCAAAGGCGCGTCTGCCAGTTCTCGTACTAAACCCGCGACCCTGACCACCGGTCTGGTTGTGCAGGTGCCTGAGTACCTGACCGCCGGTGAGAAAATTCGCATCCATATCGAAGAAAAACGCTATATGGGCCGCGCGGACTAATCGCGGGTTTTCACAGCGTAAAAGAAAAGGACAGCCAAATGGCTGTCCTTTTTTA
>NZ_LXEU01000037.1 GCF_001654985.1 Kluyvera georgiana ATCC 51603 | reverse complement strand
ACTTGCCGTATTCCCCCGCCCTCCAGGAGCAGAGAGAAAAACCGCACGGCGCACACTCGAGGCCCAAGGGCTCCGCGGCGGTTGACTCTCTCCCGAAGAGAGAGTCAGGACGGGGAAATCGTCTTTACAGCAGGTCGCGGAATTTGGTCATTTTCAGCGCCAGCTCAACGCCGCGCACTTCCGCCAGGCCTTTCAGACGACCAATCGCGGAGTAACCCGGGTTGGTTTTCTTCTTCAGATCGTCCAGCATCTGGTGACCGTGGTCAGGACGCATCGGAATCGGACGCAGGTCGCCCGCTTTCTTACGGCGCTGTTCTTCGGTCAAAATCGCGTCAACCACGGCAACCATGTTCACGTCGCCCTGCAGATGCGCGGCCTCGTGGAAGGTTTTCGGGTTGTCTTCACGGCAGGTAGAGCGCAGGTGCGTGAAGTGGATACGGTCGCCGAAGGTTTCAATCATTTTCACCAGGTCGTTATCGGCACGTACGCCGTAAGAACCGGTGCACATGGTAAAACCGTTATTAATGCTGTTAACGGTTTCTTTCAGCCACTGCATATCTTCAATGGTAGAGACAATACGCGGCAGGCCGAGGATCGGGCGCGGCGGATCGTCCGGGTGCACGGCAAGGCGCACGCCAACTTCTTCCGCAACCGGCACAATCGCACGCAGGAACACGGCCATGTTTTCACGCAGCTGATCTTTGCTGATGTGATCGTACTCGGCCAAACGCGCGCGGAACTGGTCAAGGGTATAGCCCTCTTCCGCTCCCGGCAGGCCCGCAATGATGTTACGGGTCAGTTTCGTGACTTCCGCTTCGCTCATCGCGTTGAAATATTCCAGCGCCTGACGCTGTTCTTCCGCGGAGTAATCCGCCTCAGCGCCTTCGCGTTTGAGGATATGCAGCTCGAAGGCCGCAAACGCGATCTGGTCAAAACGCAGCGCTTTAGAGCCGTCTTCCAGGGTGTACTCAAGGTCGGTACGCGTCCAGTCGAGGATCGGCATGAAGTTGTAGCATACGGTGTCGATACCGCATTCCGCCAGGTTGCGGATGCTTTGCTGATAGTTAGCAATCCAGGTCTGGTACTGGCCAGAACCGGTTTTGATATCTTCATGTAACGGAATACTTTCGACGACGGACCAGGTCAGCCCTTTTTCCGCCAACAGCGCCTGACGCGCTTTGATTTCTTCTACCGGCCACACCTGACCGTTCGGGATATGGTGCAATGCCGTGACTACGCCGGTAGCGCCAGCCTGACGCACATCATCAAGAGATACCGGATCGTTCGGGCCGTACCAACGCCAGGTTTGTTCCATTGCCTCACCTCTAAAGTTGTTATACCAATAAAATCGCTGTTAATGACGACTACCATACATGTTTCTGCCGGAGCGTCAAATAATCCGCCTGGATTGATTGATCCAGCTCACACTAACGCGATAAATACGGCACACCAATTCAATTTTCTGTCATATAACTTTACACTGCCGACGTTAATTAATCGTTAATCGGATGTATAGACAATGAAGACAATCGCCTCGTGCACCCTCCCCGCCAACGTGCAGTTACCTCAATATGATAGACAACAGCTGCGTTCGCGAATTGTGCATTTCGGTTTTGGCGCCTTTCACCGCGCGCACCAGGCGCTGTTGACCAACCGGGTACTCAATCAGCACGGCGGCGACTGGGGAATCTGCGAAATCAGCCTGTTCAGCGGCGACCAGCTGATGAGCCAGCTGCGTCAGCAGGATCATCTGTTTACCGTCATGGAGAAAAGTGCGGCGGGTAACCAACCGATTATTATTGGCGCGGTAAAAGAGTGCCTGAACGCCAGGCTCGATTCATTGGCGGCGATCATCGAAAAGTTCTGCGAACCCCAGGTGGCGATTGTCTCTCTGACCATTACCGAAAAAGGCTATTGCATCGATCCGGCCACCGGGCATCTGGATCTGACCCAACCGAGGATCGTCCACGATCTGCAATCGCCTGACGAGCCGCATTCCGCGCCGGGGATCCTTGTCGAGGCGCTGCACCGCCGTCGCGAGCGCGGCCTGCCTGCCTTCACCGTACTCTCCTGCGATAACATTCCCGACAACGGTCACGTGGTGAAAAACGCGGTGCTGGACATGGCCGCTAAACGCGATCCACAGTTGGCAAGCTGGATTGCCGAACATGTCAGCTTCCCCGGCACCATGGTTGACCGTATCGTTCCGGCAGCCACCGACGCGTCGCTGGCGGAAATCACCCGCGAGCTTGGCGTGGAAGACCCATGCGCCATCAGCTGCGAGCCGTTTATTCAGTGGGTCATTGAAGATAACTTCGTCGCTGGGCGTCCGGACTGGGGCAGCGTGGGTGCACAGCTGGTTGACGACGTACTGCCGTGGGAAGAGATGAAGCTACGGATGCTCAACGGCAGCCATTCCTTCCTCGCCTACCTCGGCTATCTGGCGGGCTACGCGCACATCAGCGACTGTATGCAGGACGCTTCCTACCGCCGCGCCGCACGTCACCTGATGATGGCAGAACAAGCGCCGACCCTGCGTATTTCCGGCGTAGATCTGGGCGCCTATGCCGACAGCCTGATCGCGCGTTTCAGCAACCCGGCGCTCCAGCATCGCACCTGGCAAATCGCCATGGACGGCAGTCAGAAGCTGCCGCAGCGCCTGCTCGACGGTATTCGTATTCACCTTAAACAGGGTAGCCGCTGGCCGCTGCTGGCGCTGGGCGTGGCGGCCTGGATGCGCTACGTGAGCGGCGTGGACGATATGGGCAATGCCATTGATATTCGCGATCCGCTGGCCGAGAAAATTCGCGCTATCGTTGAAACCAGCCATGATGAAAACCGCGTGGCGGCCCTGCTGACGCTGCAAGAAATCTTCGGCAGCGACCTGCCCGCCAACCCGCAGTTTGTGCAGGCCGTGGAAGAAGCCTGGCAAAGTCTTGTCCGTGAGGGCGCGCGCCAGGCGGTGCTGACGGCGCTCAACCGTTAACTTTTCCTGCCATCAAGCGGGCCATTTAATCTCAGGCCCGCTTCAGGACTTCTCTTTTGATCCCGTTTTCGCCAGGATAAAGTGATCCAGGTAACACTGTTCTCTTTCATCCCGGAGTTTTCGTGACTAAAACCAATCTGATCACCGGCTTTCTCGGCAGCGGTAAAACTACCTCCATTCTGCACCTGTTGGCCCATAAACCCGCCGATGAAAAATGGGCCGTGCTGGTCAACGAATTTGGCGAGGTGGGCATTGATGGCGCACTGCTGGCCGACAGCGGCGCACTGCTGAAGGAAATTCCCGGTGGCTGCATGTGTTGCGTCAACGGTCTGCCCATGCAGGTCGGCTTAAACACGCTGCTGCGCCAGGGGAAACCGGATCGTCTGCTGATTGAGCCAACCGGCCTGGGCCATCCGAAGCAAATTCTCGATTTGCTCACCGCACCGGTCTATGAGCCATGGATCGATCTGCGAGCCACGCTCTGCGTGATGGACTCACGCCAGTTGCTGGACGAAAAGATCCGGCATAACGAAAATTTCCGCGATCAGCTGGCGTCCGCCGATATTATCGTCAGCAATAAAGCCGACCGCGCCACCGCTGAGAGCCAACGGGCGATGGCAGAATGGTGGCAGCAGAACGGCGGCGAGCGCCTGCGCGTTGACGCGACCCAGGGAAATATCGACGTCGCCCTGCTTGATACTCCTCGCCGCAATCGGGTTGAACTGAAAGCCAGCGCCGCCCACTCTCACTCACATCCCTCGAACAAGGGCCTGGCGGCGTTAAGTCTGCCGGAACATCAGCGCTGGCGTCGTAGCGTGAACCAGGGTCAGGGTTATTATGCCTGCGGCTGGATTTTTGATGCCGATACGACCTTTGACACCATCGGCCTGCTGGAGTGGGCGCGACTCGCCCCGGTTGCCAGACTAAAGGCGGTGATGCGCATTCCTGAAGGCCTGGTGCGTATTAACCGTCAGGGGGCAGACCTGCATATCGAAACGCAAAACGTCGCCCCGCCCGATAGCCGCATTGAACTGATTAACGACGCTGAAAGCGACTGGAATTCACTACAATCGGCGCTGTTGAAACTTCGTTTAGGGTGATACCGCTAAGGTTTGCGCCGAGACTAACTGCGGTGAATATGACGATGCGTACACGTTTTTCCTTAATTTTGTTGCTTAACGCCGCTGGCGTGGCGCTTTTTATGTCGTGGTTCCTGCCGGCGAACCACGGGCTGTGGTCGAGCCTTGATTTGGCGATTTTCCATTTTTTCAACCAGGGACTGAGCGCCGACAATCTCGGCTACGCATGGTTTTTAGCCATCATCAACAACCGCGCCTTTGACGGCTGCTCGCTGCTGGCAATGGGCTGCCTGATGCTGAGTTTCTGGCTGAAAGAGGATAGCAACGGTCGCCGTCGTATTGTCATTATTGGCCTGGTGATGCTGCTGGCGGCGGTGATCGTCAACCAGCTAGCGCAGCACCTGATGCCCGTCACTCGCAGCAGCCCGTCGGTTTCTCTGCCGGGCGTGCACCGCGTCAGTGATTTTATTGCCTTCTCCACCAAAGACGGCTCCCGGGATAGCTTCCCGGGGGATCACGGAATGATGCTGCTGATATTTGCCGCATTTATGTGGCGCTATTTTGGTCGTCGCGCATTTCTTATTTCACTGGTTATTTTTGTGGTTTTTGCCTTCCCAAGGGTCATGATTGGCGCCCATTGGTTTACCGATATCGCCATCGGCTCACTCACCGCCGTTTTGATTGGCGTGCCGTGGGTATTGATGACGCCATTAAGCGATAGAGTCATTGGGCTATTTGAGCGAAATTTACCCTATTTCACCAAACGCAAATCAGGTCATTAAATAACCTTTCCATCTGGCATTCCAAAAAGAGGGCAAACGCCCTCTTTTTATTTTTTATTAACTTCTCAATAACGTCATCTTCCGATCACAATATTCACTCTAATAATGAATGGGTTGCTGATTTTTTACCCGCTAACGCTGAATTTTTACCCATTCACAAATTTTAACTTTGTGTATCACTATTTCTTATAAAAAATCGGCCAAAAGCGCTCGCAATGCCGCTTTCGTTAAGGTAATCTCATTCGCGTTTGTCGTTTCAAAGAGCAATTATTGTTGTCATAAATTAAAGTTTGTGCGCTGCACCACAAAACTGAATTCAAAGAATTGTCTCATTGAATGCGTGTATTTAGTCTCAGACGCGTTTGGCATTTTTTATAACGGCTACGGTCGTTAAGGACTTCAAGGGAAAACAACGAAAATGGTCAAATCTCAGCCGATTTTGAGATATATCTTGCGAGCGATTCCAGCGGTAGCAGTTGCGGTTCTGCTTTCTGCATGTAGTTCAACCAGTAATACCGCAAAGAACATGCATTCTGAGACGCATGCTGTGGGCACCGAAGATGCCTCGTCACTGCAAGCCTCTCAGGATGAATTTGAAAATATGGTGCGTAACCTCGACGTGAAATCACGTTTGATGGATCAATACGCAGGCTGGAAAGGCGTTCGTTATCGTCTGGGTGGCGACACGAAACGCGGTATCGATTGTTCCAGCTTCGTACAGCGCACCTTCCGTGAACAGTTCGGTTTAGAGTTGCCGCGTTCTACCTGGGAACAGCAGGAAACGGGTAAATCCGTTAAACGCAGTCAGCTGCGCACCGGTGATTTAGTGCTGTTCCGTGCCGGTTCTACCGGTCGCCACGTCGGCATCTATATTGGTAATAATCAGTTCGTTCATGCATCCACCAGCAGCGGTGTGACCATTTCCAGCATGAATGAACCTTACTGGAACAAGCGTTACAACGAAGCTCGCCGTGTCCTGAGTCGTTCGTAATGAGGTTTACCGTCGGTTTCCCTTGGCTGACGGTAAGCATAAAAAAAGCACTGCTCCGGCAGTGCTTTTTTTATGCTTCATCAGTATTCTTTTCTTTGAAGTTCCGTAGCATAGAGAAGTTGCATGTTCACTCGTTATTCGTCGATTAACCGCCATATTATCTCTTCCAGCGTTGTCGCTGGCCTGATGATTGCTCTGCTTGCCGGGGTGATCCAGTTTTCTATTTTTCATCATCGTCGCGCGGTACAGTTCGATACCACTATCTCAAGCCTGCAGAACTACCTGAACGGTTATTTTCGCCAAATTCTCGTTACCATGGATTCACTCCAGCCGCTGACCATGAGCCCGTGTGACGATGTGTCATCGGAGCTGACCGCCCGCGCCGCCTTCAGCATGAACGTCCGCGCGTTTTTGCTGGTGAAAGATCATATTGCCTACTGTTCTTCCGCTACCGGACAAATGTCGCTGCCATTAAAAGATTTGGTGCCGGATCTTGACCTGAACAAAACGCACGTCATGGGGATCCTCCCCGGTACGCCGATGATGCCCACCACGCCCGCCTTTGTGCTGTGGGTTAAGAGCCCGCTGCTGGAAAATCGCGGCATCTTCGCCTCGATTAACGCCAATTTAATGCCGTGGGTGCTTTACTCCTCGAAACAAACGCCGTACAACGGCGTGGCGCTGGTGGTGAACGGCAAAACGGCAATCTCGACGTTCAGCAGCAAACCGCTCGCGCTGAGCGATATTACCGACACCGCGGTACGCCATGTGAAGATCAAAGGCGTTCCGCTTGAGGTCTATCTTTATAGCAACGCCTCGGGGACCGATAACTTGCTCTATGCGCTGCTGTTAGGCCTGACCTGCGGTCTGATTGGCGGGCTGCTGTGCTTCTATATCCTGACCATTCGCTCACGACCGGGGAAAGAGATCCTCTCTGCCATCAAGCACCATCAGTTTTATGTGGTTTACCAGCCGGTGGTCGATGCCAAAAATCAGCAGATTGCCGGAGTTGAAGTGCTCATGCGCTGGTCGCATCCGACAGCTGGCAATATTCCCCCTGATGCCTTTATCAGTTTTGCCGAAGCTCAGAATCTGATTGTTCCCCTCACCCAGCATCTGTTCGAACTGATCGCCAGGGATGCCGCAATCCTGAAAGATATTCTGCCGCCCGGCGCGAAGCTGGGGATTAACATCGCCCCAGGGCACCTGCACGCAGAAAGTTTCCAGCAAGATATCCGTAAGCTCGCGGCAAGCCTGCCCGACAACTATTTCCAGCTGGTGCTGGAAATCACCGAACGCGACATGCTCCATCTGGAAAAGGCAATGAGCCTGTTTAGCTGGCTGCGTGGCGAAGGCATTGAGGTGGCGATTGATGACTTCGGAACCGGCCACAGCGCGCTGATTTACCTCGAACGTTTTACCCTCGACTATCTCAAGATCGACCGCGGTTTTGTCAACGCCATTGGCCGGGAGACCATCACTTCCCCGGTGCTGGACGCCGTGCTGACGCTCACTCAGCGGCTGGATATTGTCACGGTTGCCGAAGGCGTGGAAACCGAAGAACAGGCGACCTGGCTGCGTGACCATGGCGTAGATTTTCTGCAGGGTTACCTGATTAGCCGCCCGCTCACGTTGGAAGACCTGACGGCGGAATACCATAAGCCTGCAAAGTATTTCACAATGGAATGATGCTCAATTAAGATTTCATGATAAAAGATGTATTCAATCAAGACGTTTCAATGTGGGGTAGACCTGTCGTGATCCTGCCGCGTATCTGTTTTGCCCTGCTGCTGCTTTGCGTTTTACCCGCGCAGGCGCACACCATCAAAGAGAGCTTCGCTTTTGCCGTCATCGGCGACCCCAAATACGACGTTGATTTTCATCACTTTGATTACGTCAACCCCGCAGCGCCCAAAGGCGGTAACGTCACGCTTGCGGCTATCGGCACCTTCGATAACTTTAACCGCTATGCGCTGCGCGGCAATGCCGCCGTCCGCACTGAATCGTTGTACGACGCGCTGTTCACCACCTCGGACGATGAGCCTGGCAGCTACTATCCGCTGGTGGCCGACCGTGCGCGCTATGCCGACGATTATTCATGGATGGAACTGACGATTAACCCCCGCGCCCGTTTTCACGACGGCAGCCCAATAACCGCCGAAGACGTCGCATTTACCTTCCACAAATTTATGACCGAGGGCGTGCCGCAGTTCCGCCTGATTTACAAAGGCTCGACCGTCAAAGCCATCGCCCCGCTCACCGTGCGTATTGAGCTGGCGAAGCCCGGTAAAGAGGACATGCTCGGGCTGTTTACGCTGCCGATTCTGCCGGAAAAATTCTGGAAAGATCATAAACTCAGCGATCCGCTCAGCACGCCGCCGCTGGCCAGTGGGCCGTACCGCATCAGCAGCTGGAAGATGGGGCAATACATTATCTATTCCCGCGTCAAAAACTACTGGGGCGCCGATTTACCGGTTAACCGCGGGCGCTGGAATTTCGACACGCTGCGCTACGACTACTATCTGGATGATAATGTCGCCTTCGAGGCCTTTAAGGCGGGAGCCTATGACGTGCGCTCCGAGAGCAGCGCCAAAAACTGGGCCACCCGCTATATTGGCAAAAACTTTACCAGCGGTTATATCGTGAAAGATCAGCAAAAGAACGATGCCGCGCAGGATACCCGCTGGCTCGCCTTTAACATCCAGCGACCAGTATTTGCCGACCGTCGGGTGCGTCAGGCGGTCAGCCTGGCGTTTGATTTTGAGTGGATGAACAAAGCGCTGTTCTATAACGCTTACAGCCGCCCCAACAGCTATTTTCAGAACACCGAGTACGCCGCCCGCGGCTATCCTGACGCCGATGAACTGCTCCTGCTCGGGCCACTGAAAAACGAACTGCCGCCGGAGGTCTTCACCTCCATTTATCAACCGCCGACCTCGAACGGCGACGGCTTCGACCGTGAAAATCTGCTGAAGGCAGGACGCCTGCTGGACGAAGCGGGTTGGGTTCTGCAGGGGCAACAGCGGGTCAATGAAAAAACCGGCCAGCCGCTGCGCTTCGAACTGCTGCTGGCCTCCGGCGGAAACGATCAGTGGGTGATGCCGTTCCAGCATAATTTACAGCGGATTGGCGTCAGAATGGACATCCGCCAGGTAGATATCTCCCAGCTCACCAATCGTCTACGTAAGCGCGATTATGACATGATGCCAAGCCTGTGGCGGGCGACGCCGTGGCCCAGCGCGGATTTACAGATCTCCTGGTCGTCGGCCTACATCAACTCTTCGTACAATGCGCCCGGCGTCGCCAACCCGGCGATTGATAGCCTGATCAATCAGATCATCCGCTGGCAGGGCAACAAGCAAAAGCTGGTGCCGCTTGGCCGCGCGCTCGACCGGGTGCTGACCTGGAATAACTATATGTTGCCAATGTGGTATATGTCCGGCAGCCGTACCGCCTACTGGAATAAGTTCTCTTACCCGCCGGTGCATCCGCTCTATTCATCCGGTATTGACGCGCCCGGTTTTGACACCTGGTGGTATGACGTCAACAAAGCAGCCACGCTGCCCGCAGCGCGACGCTAAGGAGAGAATATGGGCGCCTATCTGCTTCGTCGACTGCTGCTGATTATCCCAACCCTATGGGCCATCATCACGCTTAATTTCTTTATTGTGCAGATTGCGCCGGGTGGTCCGGTCGATCAGGCTATCGCGGCAGTCGAGTTCGGCCACCAGGGCAGCCTGCCCGGCGGTGGCGGCGGAATGGGCGGTGGCCAGGCGCGCGCGGGCGTCAGTAATATTGCCGAAAGTCAGTATCGCGGCGGGCGCGGGCTCGACCCGGAGGTGATCGCTGAAATCACCCAACGCTATGGCTTCGACAAGCCGCTACACGAGCGCTATTTCAAGATGCTGGGCGACTACCTGCGTTTCGATTTTGGCAACAGCCTGTTCCGCAACGCCTCGGTGATGCAGTTGATGAAAGAGAGCCTGCCCGTCTCGGTCACATTAGGGCTATGGAGTACCTTGATCATCTATCTGGTCTCTATTCCGCTTGGCATCCGCAAGGCGGTCTATAACGGCAGTCGATTCGATATCTGGAGCAGTACCGGCATTATCATTGGCTACGCCATTCCGGCATTCCTGTTCGCCATCGTGCTGATCGTGTTGTTTGCTGGCGGCAGTTACTACGATATTTTCCCGCTACGCGGGCTGGCCTCGGCCAATTTCGACACCCTGCCGTGGTATCAAAAAATCACTGACTATCTCTGGCATATCACCCTACCGGTGCTGGCGACGGTGATTGGCGGCTTTGCGGCGCTGACCATGCTGACCAAGAACTCGTTTCTCGATGAAATCCGCAAACAGTACGTGGTCACCGCCCGCGCGAAGGGCGTTGGCGAAAACCAGATCTTATGGAAGCACATCTTTCGCAACGCCATGCTGCTGGTGATTGCCGGTTTTCCCGCCACCTTTATCAGTATGTTCTTTACCGGTTCACTGTTAATTGAAGTCATGTTCTCCCTCAACGGGCTGGGGCTGCTGGGCTATGAGGCCACCGTTTCACGCGACTACCCGGTAATGTTCGGCACGCTCTATATCTTCACCCTGATTGGCCTGCTGATGAATATCGTCAGCGATATTAGCTATACGCTGGTCGATCCCCGCATTGATTTTGAGGGCCGCTAACGATGACCCTGAACGCCGTAAATCAGGCGCGCTGGGCGCGCTTTCGCGACAACCGCCGTGGCTACTGGTCGCTGTGGATCTTTCTGGCGATATTTGTGTGCAGCCTGTGCGCCGAGCTTATCGCTAACGACCGCCCGCTGCTGGTGAGCTATCAGGGCAGCCTGTACGTGCCGGTGCTGAAAAACTACGATGAGAAAACCTTTGGCGGCGAATTTGCCACCGCGGCTGATTATCAGGATCCGTGGCTCCAGCAGCAGCTTGAGAATCACGGTTGGGTGCTGTGGGCGCCCGTTCGCTTTGGCGCCAGCAGCATCAACTATGCGAGCAATGTTCCCTTCCCTTCGCCCCCTTCAAGGCAGAACTGGTTGGGCACCGACGCCAATGGTCGCGACGTGATGGCGCGCATTCTCTACGGCACGCGGATCTCGCTGCTCTTCGGCCTGATTCTCACCGTCTGTTCCAGCGTGATGGGCGTGGTGGTCGGCGCAATACAGGGTTACTACGGCGGGCGTATCGATCTCTGGGGGCAACGCGTTATCGAGGTATGGTCGGGGATGCCAACGCTGTTCCTGATTATTCTGCTCTCAAGCGTGGTACAGCCCAACTTCTGGTGGCTACTGGCCATTACCGTGCTGTTCGGCTGGATGTCACTGGTTGGGGTGGTGCGCGCTGAGTTCTTGCGTACCCGCAACTATGACTATATTCGCGCCGCGCAGGCGCTAGGGGTAAGCGATCGCAGCATTATTCTGCGCCACATGCTGCCCAATGCGATGGTGGCTACGCTGACCTTTATTCCGTTTATTCTTTGTAGCTCCATTACTACCCTGACCTCGCTCGATTTTCTCGGCTTTGGTCTGCCGCTTGGTTCGCCGTCGCTGGGCGAATTGTTGTTACAGGGCAAAAACAACCTACAGGCCCCATGGCTTGGGATCGCCGGCTTTCTCTGCGTCGCGGTCCTGCTGTCGCTACTGATTTTTATCGGCGAAGCGGTACGCGATGCCTTCGATCCTTCTAAGGCGGTATAAGATGCAGCAGCCACTTCTGGAAATCGACAACCTCTCTATCGCCTTCCGCCAGCAGGGCATCACCACCACGGTGGTGGAACAGCTATCGCTGTCGCTGAACGCCGGAGAAACCCTGGCGCTGGTCGGTGAGTCCGGTTCAGGAAAAAGCGTGTCGGCGCTCTCCATTTTGCGTCTGCTGCCGGAGCCCCCTGTCACCTATCCTACGGGCGATATCCGTTTTGCGGGCGAGTCGCTGCTTCACGCCAGCCCGCAGACGCTGCGTGGCGTTCGCGGCAACCGCATCGCAATGATTTTCCAGGAGCCGATGGTGTCGCTGAACCCGCTGCACAACCTGGAAAAACAGCTCTACGAGGTGCTGTCGCTACACCGCGGGATGCGTAAAGAGGCGGCACGCGGTGAGATACTCGACTGTCTGGATCGCGTCGGCATCCGTCAGGCGGCAAAGCGACTGGCGGATTACCCGCATCAGCTCTCCGGCGGCGAGCGCCAGCGGGTGATGATCGCCATGGCGCTGCTGACGCGCCCGGAGCTGCTGATTGCTGATGAACCCACCACCGCGCTGGACGTCTCCGTGCAGGCGCAAATCCTTCAGCTACTGCGCGAACTGCGTGTCGAACTGAATATGGGGCTGCTGTTTATCACTCATAACCTGAGCATCGTGCGCAAGCTGGCCGACCGGGTGGCGGTGATGCAGCATGGCCGCTGCGTGGAGCAAAATGCGGCAACGGCGCTGTTTGCCGCGCCTCAGCATCCCTACACTCGTAAACTGCTCGACAGCGAACCGGCGGGCGAGCCTGTTCCTCTGCCGCCCAATGCCGCACCGCTGCTCGAAGTGAACCAGCTCAGCGTGGCGTTTCCCATTCGTAAAGGCATTTTGCGCCGGGTTGTCGATCATAACCGCGTGGTGAAGGAACTCAGCTTTACGCTGCGGGCCGGTGAAACGCTGGGGCTGGTTGGCGAGTCTGGCTCGGGGAAAAGCACTACCGGGCTGGCGCTGCTGCGGCTGATTGCCTCACAGGGGGACATTCGTTTTGCTGGCGAAGCCATTCAGGGACGCGACAGACGGCAGATGCTGCCGCTGCGTCATCGTATTCAGGTGGTGTTCCAGGATCCGAACTCATCGCTTAACCCGCGACTGACGGCGCTGCAGATTATTGAAGAGGGCCTGAAAGTGCACCATCCATCGCTGAGTGCCGCGGAGCGAGAACAGCAGGTTATCCACGTGATGCAGGAAGTGGGGTTAGATCCCGACACCCGCCAGCGCTATCCGTCGGCGTTTTCCGGTGGGCAACGACAGCGTATTGCTATCGCCCGAGCGCTGATCCTCAAACCGCAGCTGATCGTCCTTGACGAACCGACCTCGTCCCTCGATCGCACGGTTCAGGCGCAGATCCTGACGCTACTGAAGGCGTTGCAGGAAAAGCACCGTCTGGCCTATATCTTTATCAGCCACGATCTGCAGGTTGTGCGGTCATTGTGCCATCAGGTGATGGTGTTACGACAGGGAGAGGTTGTCGAGCAGGGTGAGTGTCGGCACGTGTTTGCCGAACCGAAGCAGGCGTATACGCGTCAGCTCATTGCGCTGAGCTGACGGTCAAAACGGGTTGTTGCCGGAAAAGGGTTCGGCAATCGCCACGCCGAAGTTTTTCAGGCGGCAGGTAGCGGCAAACTCGTCCTGACGTTTGACGAACAGGCACGGCTCCCCTTCACACTCCAGCACCGAACAATCAACGGAAATATCCGTCAACGCCTGGCTGAGCGAGTGCATCACCGGCCAGGCGTTATCGCCGTCCGGACTCAGAAGTTTTAGCGCGACCAGCGCGTTGTCGCCCGCCACGCCATTTTGCGGAATCGGTTCAACTTTGGAACCTGCAAAACCCGCAGACCAGCGATAGTCCTGCGGCAGTCGATGTACGATTGAAAGCTGGAATGTCATTACGTTTTTCCCCGGAAGCTACATGGCTTCACAATTATTTCACATCCATATTAACACATTGTTGACAAATCGTCTTGCATCCAGCAAAAAAACGCCTGCATTCAACATTCTTCATACGACATTGTTCGGTGTACTGATGCATTTCCGCGCTATATGTACCCGTAACTGTGATCTAACGCAACCTTTTTATCTACAACAATGTGACTTTTTACATTAATGGATTTTACATAAAAGAAACATTACACCCCAGCGGCAATGGCATTTC
This sequence comes from Kluyvera georgiana ATCC 51603, assembly GCF_001654985.1. GTDB lineage: Bacteria > Pseudomonadota > Gammaproteobacteria > Enterobacterales > Enterobacteriaceae > Kluyvera > Kluyvera georgiana. Next base: position 79,141 of record NZ_LXEU01000037.1, on the reverse strand, counting down.
TGTTGATATGTATCAACAAAGGGGCGTATTTCGCCCCTACTAAAGGTGTATTAGCGCGCGGTTTTGCGGGGACGGCTGGCGTAGAGATAGAAAAGGATCGAGCAGGAGGCGCAAAGCGCAATGGAAATCAGCATTGGCCAGGCGGTCGTAAAGGTCGCCGTCGACAGCAGCGCACCGACGATTGCGCCAATGCCAAAGCGGAAGGTTCCCGCCAGCGACGATGCCGTACCGGCCATATGCGGAAATTCATCGAGGATCACCGCCATCGCATTGGACGAAACCATTGATACGCAGCCAATAAATGCCGCGATGCCCAGCACCAGCGACCAGAACCCCACGTCCAGCAGCGCGGTCACCACCATCCAGATAGCCATCGCAAACTGAATCAGTAGCCCGGCGCGGAACATCCACAGCGCCCCCACCCGACGCACGAAGCGGCTATTAATGGTGGTCGTAATAAACAGGAAGACAATGTTCAGCGCGAAGTAGTAACCAAAGTGCTGCGGCGAGACATGGTTCAGCTCGATATAGACAAACGGCCCGGCGCTGAGAAACGAGAACATGGCGGCAAAGCTAAAACCGCTCGCCAGCATGTATGACAGCACGCGCTTATGGCGAAATAGCGAGGCGAAGTTGCCGAGCGTGGTGCCCAGACGAAACGACTGGCGCTTGTCGACCGGCAGCGTTTCGTCGATAAAGAAGTAGATCATCGCCGATGCCAGCAGCGCCGCGATCGCCAGAATCCAGAAAATGGCGTGCCAGCTAAACCACACCAGCACCGCGCCGCCGACCATCGGCGCCACCAGCGGCGCGATGGTCGTGACCAGCATGACGAACGACATCATCCGTGAAAACTCTTCTTTCGGATAAATATCGCGCATCAGGGCGTTGATCACCACGCTCGCCGCCGCGGCAGCCAGGCCGTGGAAGAATCGCGTGGTAATCAGATAGTCAATGGAAGGCGCTAACGCGCAGGCCACCGCCGCCGCCGCAAAGATAAGCGTGCCGCCAAGGATGACCGGCTTACGTCCCAGACTGTCGGCCATCGGGCCATACAGCAGCTGTCCAACGGCAAACCCCAGAATATAGGTGCTGAGGGTCATCTGCGCGCTGCCGGCCGGTACGCCGAACTGTGCGGAAATCACCGGCAGCGCCGGAAGGTACATGTCGATCGACAGCGGCATTAACATGGCCAGAAGGCCAAGAATGAAAACAATTTTTAACGACGAGCGCGGCCTGGACGTCACAATCTACCTCTGTTCAGTGGGTTAGCGCATTGGCGCGCCAACGCTGGCGATTTCTTCTGCGGTTAACGGGCGATATTCCCCTGGCTCCAGCTCGGGGTCGAGGATAATCTCACCGATACGCTCACGGTGCAGCCCCACCACATGGTTGCCTACTGCGGCAAACATACGCTTCACCTGGTGATAGCGCCCTTCGCTGATGGTCAAGCGCACTTCGGTCGGCGTCACCACTTCCAGCACGGCAGGCTTAGTCAGATCTTTTTCATTGTGCAGTTGAACGCCTTTCGCGAACTGCGCGGCGGTATCGTCGCTCACCGGGTTTTCCAGCGTCACCAGATAGGTTTTTTCGCAGTGATGGCGCGGCGAGGTGATGCGATGCGACCACTGGCCGTCGTCAGTCATCAATACCAGCCCGGTGGTGTCGATATCTAAACGCCCCGCGGCATGCAGCTTGTACGCAACCGGCTCATCGAGGAAATAGAGCACCGTCGGGTGATCCGGGTCTTCCGTCGAGCAGACGTAGCCCTGAGGCTTGTTCAGCATGAAATAACGCGGGCCGTTCTGCTGGGTCAACGAATTGCCTTCATAGGCCACGTTATGTTCAGGTTGCAGTTTGAAAGCGGTATCGCGTACCACTTCATCATCAACGGTCACATGGTGGCCGCGGATCAGACGCCCGGCAATAGCACGGCTGACGCCGAGTTGCTGAGCGATAAACTTATCAAGTCGCATGAAGTATTTTTAGCCTGTAAAAAGTGCCGGGTGCCGGACGAAGCGTCCGAAAAAAGGGGTAATTACAATCGGTAAGTATAACGGGCTTACCCTGCCACTCAAGTGAAAAGATTCATGGCATACTATTTGTCTGTTAAGGACAATCACAACGCTCATGACTTTTACACTTCGCCCCTATCAACAGGAAGCGGTGGACGCTACGCTGGCCTACTTCCGCCGCCATACGCAGCCTGCGGTTATTGTTCTGCCTACCGGTGCGGGCAAAAGCCTCGTTATCGCCGAACTGGCGCGGCTGGCGCGCGGGCGCGTGCTGGTGCTGGCCCACGTCAAAGAGCTGGTGGCGCAGAACCACGCGAAATATTGCGCGCTGGGGCTGGAGGCCGATATTTATGCGGCCGGGCTACAGCGCAAAGAGAGCCACGGCAAAGTGGTCTTTGGCAGCGTGCAATCCGTCGCCCGCAATCTCGACCATTTCCAGGGGGAGTTTTCGCTGCTGATCGTCGATGAGTGTCATCGTATCAGCGACGATGACGACAGCCAGTACCAGCAAATTCTCAGCCACCTGCAAAAGGTCAACCCGCAGATCCGCCTGCTCGGGCTGACGGCGACGCCGTTTCGTTTGGGTAAAGGCTGGATTTATCAGTTCCATTATCACGGCATGGTGCGCGGCGATGAAAGGGCGCTGTTCCGTGACTGCATCTATGAGCTACCGCTGCGCTATATGATTAAGCACGGCTACCTTACCCCGCCGGAGAGGCTGGATATGCCGGTGGTGCAGTATGATTTCAGCCGCCTGCAGGCCAACAGCAACGGCCTGTTCAGCGAAGCGGATCTCAACCGTGAGCTGAAACAACAGCAGCGTATTACGCCGCACATCATCAGCCAGATTGAAGAGTTCGCCCAGACGCGCAAAGGGGTGATGATCTTTGCCGCCACCGTCGAGCACGCCAGGGAAATTACCGGCCTGCTGCCCGCCGATGACGCCGCCCTGATCACTGGCGAAACGCCAGGGCCACAGCGCGATACGTTAATTGATGCCTTTAAAAATCAGCAGTTCCGCTACCTGGTCAACGTGGCGGTATTGACTACCGGCTTTGATGCCCCACACGTCGACCTGATTGCCATCCTGCGCCCGACCGAATCCATCAGTCTGTATCAGCAGATAATTGGCCGCGGCCTGCGCCTGGCGCCGGGGAAAACCGACTGTCTGATTCTTGATTATGCCGGCAACCCGCACGACCTGTACGCGCCGGAAGTGGGTGCCCCGAAAAGCAAAAGCGACAACGTGCCGGTACAGGTGTTCTGCCCCGGCTGCGGCTTTGCCAACACCTTCTGGGGCAAAACCACCGCCGACGGCACGCTGATTGAACACTTTGGCCGCCGCTGTCAGGGCTGGCTGGAGGACGATGAAGGCCATCGCGAGCAGTGTGACTATCGCTTTCGCTTTAAAAACTGCCCGCAGTGTAACGCCGAAAACGATATTGCCGCCCGCCGCTGTCGCGAGTGCGATACGGTGCTGGTTGACCCGGACGATATGCTGAAGGCCGCGCTGAAGCTCAAAGATGCACTGGTGCTACGCTGTAGCGGCATGGTATTGCAGGACGGGATGGACGAGAAAGGCGGCTGGTTGAAAATCACCTACTACGACGAGGACGGTGCCGACGTGAGCGAGCGTTTCCGCCTGCACACCCCGGCGCAAAAAACGGCGTTTGAGCAGCTATTTATCCGCCCACATACCCGCACGCCCGGCGTGCCGCTACGCTGGATTACGCCTGCCGATATCATCGCCCAGCAGGCGCTGCTGCGCGCACCGGATTTTGTCGTTGCCCGCAAGAAAGGCCCTTACTGGCAGGTTCGTGAAAAAGTGTTCGACTATGAGGGGCGATACCGCCGGGCCAACGAGCTACGTTAATCGCGCGTCTGTTTTACCCACACCAGGTCATCAACCGCGAAGCCCAGGCCACGTGCGATGGTGAGGTAGTTCTGCCGGACCTGCGGCGGCAACGTTGGCGTGCGTGACAGGATCCACAGGTAGTCACGGTTTGGGCCGCTCACCAGCGCGTACTGGTAGTCATCATCCAGCGCAATCACGTTATAGCCGCCGTAGAATGGGCCGAAGAAGGAAACCTTCAGCGCAGCTGTCGTCGGCTTTCCGGTGAAGTAGGCCTTGCCCTCGCTGAGCTTCCACTCTCCCTTTTGCGGGTCGAAGCCGCGGTTGGCGACCGAAATACCGCCATCGGAACGCTTGCCGTAGGTCGCGCTGACCTGCTCAAGCCCTCGCTCAAAGCGGTTTTCCAGGCGAGCAATTTCATACCACTTGCCCAAATAGCGGCTCGCGTCAAAATCACTTATCGGCGTGACCCCTTTTGGCGGCGTCGGCGAACTACAGGCCACCAGCGCCAATGAAATAGCAACACCTGTCACGACGGGCCATAGCTTCATGTTCTCTCCTGTTGAAAGTGATTATCACTTCAGTGTAGAGGATAAACGAAACCGCACGGACAGATTAGGAACATCTCACCGGGCACCCAGGTTCTTGACGCTAGCTGCTGATTTGATGGCGAGGTTTTCATTGCCCGCGCGGGGATTGGAGGCTATAATGCCGCCCGCTTTCACATCCGTGAAGCAGATCATTTGCCTGCTGCTGGGTCGCCTGTAGCAGGATTAATCAAGAGAGCTATTCAATGTTTACTATCGAAGCACAAGTACGTAAAGAGCAGGGTAAGGGTGCGAGCCGCCGCCTGCGCGCAGCTAACAAGTTCCCGGCTATCATTTATGGTGGCGAAGCAGCTCCGGTTGCTATTGAACTGGATCACGACAAGCTGTGGAACCTGCAGAACAACGCTGAATTCTACAGCGAAGTTCTGACCATCGTTGTTGATGGTAAAGAAGAAAAAGTTAAGGCTCAGGCGGTGCAGCGTCACCCGTTCAAGCCGAAACTGGCTCACATCGACTTCGTTCGCGCTTAATCGCCAGCGAGTCTACGTGACGAAAAAACGGCTCCCATCGGGAGCCGTTTTTTTTACTTCTTCGCCGCTTCCCGTACCGTTTTTTCCTTCCCGGTGGCGCTAATCACCTCGTTATTCTGGCTATCCGATAGCGTAATGCCGTTCACCTGCGCAAACTGCCAGGCCTGCCCGGTGTTTTCAAACGTCACATCGGTAAACTGACTGTCGTGCAGGAAGGTGATACTGCTCGCCTGCGTGTTGCGGAACTTCACGCGATGAAACGCAATATTCTGATGATAGGCGTCGCGCGGATAGGCGATCCCGTACGCGGCGGTCATCTCCTCAGCCGTCATCCCGTCCACCAGAATACTCTTTTTCGCCGCCGTGCCGTCGACGGACACATTCTCGACCGTCACGTTGCGAAACTGCGCGGGCTCCGCCGCGGGCGTCGTATCATTCACATCCGCACTGTATTTGATGGTGAAGATAAACGGCTCTTTGGCTAAATCTTTCATCGCGTTGTTGCGGAATACTACATCGCGCGCCCCGCCCCCGTAGTAAGGCCGGCTTTTCATCCGCAGGCCGATATCGGTCAGATACATAACGTTATCTTCTGCGACAATTTTTTCAATCCACGCGCCGGTATGGCTGCCGGTCACCACCGCGCCGTGCGCTTTACGGAAGTAGTTGTTGAAAATCCACGTGCCGCTTTGCGCTTTCTGGCCAAACGTCTCCACGCCTTTGCCGTAGCCCGCCGCGAAGTTCATGCCATCATCGCCGGTATCAAAGAAGTTATTGAATACCAAACCGTTCTGGCTGTTGCCGAGCTCGATGCCGTCGGCGTTGTTACCGTCGAAGGTTTTGTGCGTCAGCGCGTTGAAGGCGATATTCTCCGACTCGAGTACCATGATGCCGTGAAATGCCGGGTTGAGAAGGGTTAATCCCTCCAGATAAAGATGACGCACGCCGCGTAACGTCATCAGGCTGGAGCGGCGGTTTTTATAGGCGCTGTCGCGGTCCATTCCTTCCGCCACCGCCTGTTCGGTCTGGTATTTCGCCAGCACGCCGTCCTCCCCCACCTTCTTCGCGTTGCTGGCGCGGTACTGCGGCAGCGAGTTACCCAGCTCATCCACAATCGACTCCGCGCCGCCGGCCTTTATGCCCCGTGTCCAGCCATTACCATCGATATTCCCTTTACCGACGATCCGAATATTCTGGAAGGTGCCCGCATGCGAGCTGCCGCGGTCATCCCCCTCCAGCGCATTAAGCAACGACGGTGGACGTTTTGGTAGCGGGTTATCGGTATACGGATAGAGATAATAGCCTTTGCTCATCGGGTAGTCCGCCGGGTTATCGGAACCCAGCAGCGTGGCGCCGTCGGCAATATCCAGCGTCATATCGCTATGCAGAAACAGCGCGCCGGTTTTAAATACGCCGTCACGCACGCTGACTTTGCATCCCTGGGGATAGGCTTCGAGGGTACAGCTGTCGATCGCTTTTTGCAGCGCGGCGGTATCCAACGTCTTGCCATCGCCCACCGCGCCAAAGTCTTTCACGTTCACCACGTGCGGCGTTTTGGTTGTTCGTAGCGTAATCGGTGCGCTGTCGGCAGACTCTTTACCGTCCTCATAAACGGCGCGCACGGTGAAACGGTATTCTGTATCCGCTTTCAGGCCATCGGCGGTAAACGTACGCAAATCCACTTTCTGCTGCCAGCCGTCGTCCAGCGTCTGGTAGAAGTTATCGATATAGGGTTTGGCTGGCGAGTAAATGTCCTGGTTATCCCGCGCGCTCCCCATAAAGGTCCCATCGCGATAGATATGATAATCAACCACCTTCTCTGCTTGTGCGAGCGGCTTTTCCCAAACCAGTACCACGTGCCCATCGTCGGCAGACAGTACCGGCGACTGGACGTTCTGCGGCGCTGCCGACGCTGCACGCTGGGCGGCAGCGCTATCGTCGCAGCCGCTCAGCAGGCCTGTAAAGAGTAGCGCTGAAGCCAGCGCGATTCGGGAATGCCTGAAGGTATTGTGCATGTTTTATTTTTCCTCTCAGTTTTCCGCGGCATTTGGCACAAACAACCGCGTTCATGAGCTGCTGTTGTAAAAACAGCTCCCTTTATAAAATCAAAATAATTTTGCATTTAAAATGAAATGCATTTTTATTTATTTTTATGCGAAATAACTGAGAGTCAGGTCAAGATTTAACCTGCATACAAAAGAAGCGATCGCGGATTTGCGAGTGGGGTCACTCACCATGCGCAGAAAGGAAATAGACAAAGCCCGCACGAATGCGGGCTTTAGAGATTAGCTTTTGCCTGATGTCCGGCGTTGTAGCTGATCGCGTAGATTCGGCGGTGTGCCTTTAATGGTCAGCGTATCGGTTGCCGGATCCCAGAAGATACGTTCACCCAGCAACATCGCGTCGAAGTTAATCGTCAACCCACCGCCGCTGCCGGCGAATTTGGTCAACTGACGCAGGGTGCTGCGGTCCGCCGGGAAGCTCTCTGCCAGCTCGTAACCTTTTTCGGCAGTAAACTCGCTGAAGCTAACGTCGCTCACGCCGGACAGCTCTTTCGACAGCGACGCCAGTTCAATCTCTTCACCCGCTTGCAGCTGTTCGTTGCAGTAGGTATACACCTGCTGGCGCACGTTCTGACGCTCGTTTTTATCCAGCTCCGCTTCGGCAGCGAAATCATCCAGCGCCTGCAGCAAACCACGGTTTTGCACCTTGGCGTTTAACCCTTCGCTGGCGCCGAGGAAGTCCATAAAGAAGTCGGCGACTTTGCGGCCCACGCGGCCTTTCAGGAAGGTCAGGTAGCGGGTCGATTCGGGGTTAGTTTCCCACTCGGTGAGATCGATACGCGCCACGATATCCGCGTGGTTGATATCCAGGTAGTGGGTCGCGCTGATATCGAGCTGTTCATTGACGCGCATGCTGCTGAGGTTATTCAGCACCGCCACCAGCAGATACTCTACCGCCAGATAACGGTAGTGGCAGAACAGCACAATACCGCCGTCAGCGAACGGATATTTCGCTAGCTCATCGCGCAGACGCCCCGTTGCCGCGCGGCTGAATGCGAGGAAATCTTCCTCGCCCTGGCGCTGTAGCTTCAAGGTCTGCGCCAGCTCGCTCTCTTCGTTAAACAGGCCGTAGGCTTTATTTTTAGCGCTATACACCCGATGCAGTTCGGCCATCATCTCTTCAACCGGCGCAGTCGGCTCCAACAGCGTGTCGCGCAGCACCACGTCCAGGTTTTGCTCATCGCGTTTGACGAGCTGATGCAAAGCAATCTGGTCGATATCCAGACTCATGTTAAACTCTCCTTTAAGATCGGGTGTATTCAACCATCCCCGATATAACAGTGCAACTCGCATATTACCGAGGTCGCGGCAGTATAATGCGCAAAGGATAACGCGTTACGCCGAAAAAAAGCGGAAAAAATGCTGCTGCTACGGTAATATACTGCCCTTTAATGAACAGACAGATTTCGATTTATGCCACAACAATCCCGCTATAGTGATGAACACGTAGAACAGCTGCTGAGCGAGCTGGCTAACGTGCTGGAACAACATAAGGCTCCGACCGACCTTTCTCTGATGGTGCTGGGCAATATGGTAACCAACCTGATTAATAGCAGCGTAGCTCCGGCTCAGCGCCAGGCTATCGCGCGTTCTTTTGCCCAGGCGCTGCAATCTTCCATTAATAGCGATCCTGCGCACTAAGGGTACAAGCAACAGTTTATGGTGACACATCGTCAGCCTTACCGAGAAAAGGTCTCCCAGATGGTTAGCTGGGGGCACTGGTTCGCCTTGTTCAACATGCTGTTGGCCATGGTGCTCGGTAGCCGCTATCTGTTTGTCGCCGACTGGCCGACGACGCTGGCAGGACGGGTTTTCTCCTACATCAGCCTTGTCGGGCATTTCAGCTTTCTGGTGTTCTCCACCTATCTGCTGATTCTGTTCCCCCTGACCTTTATCGTCATGTCCCAGCGCCTGATGCGCTTCCTGTCCGCCATTCTGGCGACGGCGGGCATGACGCTGTTGATCATCGACAGCGAGGTCTTTACCCGCTTCCACCTGCACCTTAACCCGGTGGTGTGGGAGCTGGTCATCAACCCCGATCAAAATGAGACGGCTCGCGACTGGCAGTTAATGTTTATCAGCGTGCCGGTCATTCTGCTCGTCGAAATGCTGTTTGCGACCTGGAGCTGGCAGAAGCTGCGCAGTCTGACGCGTCGTCGTCACTACGCACGCCCGGTTGCCTGGTTTTTCTTTGCCTCATTTATCGCGTCGCACGTGATGTATATCTGGGCGGATGCCAACTTCTATCGCCCGATCACCATGCAGCGCGCCAACCTGCCGCTCTCCTATCCGATGACGGCCCGCCGCTTCCTGGAGAAACACGGCCTGCTCGATGCGCAGGATTATCAGCGCCGCCTGGTAGAGCAAGGCGATCCTGAAGCGGTCACCGTACAGTACCCGCTCAGCGAGCTACGCTATCGCGATATGGGTGCCGGGCAGAATGTCCTGCTGATTACCGTCGATGGCCTGAACTATTCGCGCTTCGAGCAGCAGATGCCGTCGCTGGCACGCTTTGCCAACGATAACGTCAACTTTACCCAGCATATGAGCGCCGGTAACACTGCCGATAGCGGTATCTTTGGCCTGTTCTACGGCATCTCGCCTGGTTATATGGACGGCGTGCTCGCCGCGCGTGTGCCAGCGGCGCTCATCAGCGCCCTCAACCAGCAGGGATATCAGCTGGGGCTGTTCTCTTCGGACGGCTTCGAAAGCCCGATTTATCGCCAGGCGCTGCTGTCCGACTTCTCCCTGCCGCCGGGCAAATCACAGGATGATACCCAGACGGCGAGCCAGTGGATTAACTGGCTGACCAACAATGCGCAGGATGAAACGCGCTGGTTCTCTTGGGTGTCGTTTAACGGCACGAACGTCAGCAACGCCCAGGCCAGTGACCGTCAGTACGGCCGCGCCGCCGCGCAGGTCGATGAGCAAATCGGCCGCGTGCTGGATGCCCTGCGCGATTCAGGCAAGCTGAAGAATACGGTAGTGATTATTACCGCGGGTCACGGCGTGCCGCTCAGCGGGGAGAAAAACAGCTTCAACTGGTCGCGCGCCCAGCTACAGGTACCGCTGGTCATCCACTGGCCTGGTACCCCGGCCCAGCGTATCGACCTACTGACCGACCATAAAGATGTGATGACCACGCTAATGCAGCGCCTGCTGCACGTTGGCACCCCAGCCAATGAGTACTCGCAGGGTCAGGATCTGTTCAGCGCGAACCGACGTCATAACTGGGTCACTGCGGCGGATAGCAGCACGCTGGCGATCACCACGCCGACCATCACCGTGGTGCTCGATCATAACGGTCACTACAAAACATGGACCGCCGAGGGCGACCGGATACGTGACCAGAAAGCCCAGCTCAGTTTACTGCTGCAGGTGCTGACCGAGGAAAAACGTTTCATCGCTAACTAATTGATTAATTATGAATCAATCAGTGGGTTACCTGCTTGCAATCGGCGGTAAAAGCGGTAGTATCTTCCCATGCGTCGGCACGTAGCGCAGCCTGGTAGCGCACCGTCATGGGGTGTCGGGGGTCGGAGGTTCAAATCCTCTCGTGCCGACCAAATCATTACGAAAACCAGCCTTTTGGCTGGTTTTTTTATGCCTGAATTTTACCTATCCCCCTATCCCCTCCCTTGCACATTTCTCATCGAAAAGCGTAAAAAAGATATAGCCCGTATTTCAGTAGAATCATTAAATACAAAAACCGCAAAAATACAGATAGAAAAACCAGATTAAAACAATATATCAATATATAGAACTATTCCTAATGCAAAATACAGTAAAACACGATTACCATTCACGTCAGGAATGCTATTCTCCCTTCGTTGCAAACTGATAAAAAGGATGAACAGTGAAAAAATCACATAAGCTTGCCGCTTCATTACTCGCCATCGCCTGCGCTTCCAGCAGCGCCTGGGCTACAGAACAGCCGCTGGAGAAGGTCGCCCCTTACCCGCAGGCTGAGAAAGGTATGAAGCGTCTGGTGATTCAGTTACCGGCGCAGAAGGATGAGTCGGCCTATAAGGTAGAGTTATTGATTGGTAAAACGCTGGAGGTTGACTGTAACCATCAGCGTCTGGGCGCCGAGCTGGAAAGCAAAACGCTGGAAGGCTGGGGCTATGACTACTATGTGGTAGAGAAAGTCAGCGGCCCGATGTCAACGATGATGGCTTGTCCTGACCAGAAAAAGACCAGGAAATTCATCACCGCCTCGCTGGGTGACGATGGCATGCTGCGCTACAACAGCAAGCTGCCAATCGTCGTCTATACCCCGGAAAACGTGGAAGTCAGATACCGCGTATGGGAAGCACAGGAAACGGTGCATAACGCCGAAGTGCGTTAATAAAAAAACCGGCGATTATGCCGGTTTTTTTCTGCCTGCGAATAGGGCTTACAGCGCGATATCTGCAATCTCTTTCACCGGGACAGCCTTTGGCGTCGCCTGAACCGACGGAACCGGATCGGCGTCACGCGGCGCTTCATGACGCAGACCCAGTACTTCACTGGTGTAGGCCAGCGTTCGCTCAATCAGATGCGGATTTTCGGTCAGCGTTGAGCCATAGGTTGGCACCACGGCACGAATCTTCGTCTGCCATTCGGCAGTTTGCATCTTATCCTTAAACACTTTTTCCATCAGTTCCAGCATGATAGGCGCTGCGGTAGACGCACCAGGCGATGCCCCCAGCAGCGCGGCAACGGTGCCTTCATCGTCGCTCACCACTTCCGTACCCAAACGCAGCACGCCGCCAATACGGGCATCGCGCTTAATAATTTGTACGCGCTGGCCTGCCTGCCACAGACGCCAGTCCTGTTTTTTCGCCATCGGGTAGTAGGCGCGCAGCGCAGCATGACGATCTTTATCTTTCTGCAGCACCTGGCTCACCAGATATTTGACCAGATCGAAGTTATCCAGACCCACGTTAAGCATCGGCAAAATGTTGGATTTGTTGGTGGACGCCAGCAGGTCCCACAGCGAACCATTTTTCAGGAAGCGCGTGGAGAAAGTGGCGAACGGCCCAAACAGCACCACGCGTTTACCGTCAATGATACGCGTATCGATATGCGGTACCGACATCGGCGGCGCACCCACGGAGGCCTGGCCATAGACTTTCGCCAGATGGTGATTCACCACTTCCGGGTTTTCGCACACCAGGAACTGACCGCCAACCGGGAAGCCCGCATACTCTTTTGCCTGCGGGATTTTGGTTTGTTGCAGCAGCTTCAGCGCCGCGCCGCCCGCGCCAATAAAGATAAACTTCGCTTTAATCGTGCGCTTTTCATGGCTATTGTTGGCGTCGGAAACCGTCACGCTCCAGCTGTTATCCGCGTTACGACGGAAACGGCGGACCACGGTGTTTAACTGGAGCGAAAAACCCTCACGCTTTTTCAGCGCATTAATTAGCTGACGGGTGATCTCGCCGTAGTTTACGTCGGTGCCGGCCTCAGTACGGGTGGCGGCAATTTTCTGCTGCGGATCGCGCCCTTCCATCACCAGCGGCGCCCATGCTTTGATCTGCTCGTGGTCTTCGGAATAGCGCATGCCGTTAAACAGCGGGCTCTTCTGCAATGCACGGTAGCGGGCGCGCAGGAAGTTGACGTTGTCATCGCCCCACACAAAGCTCATGTGCGGCACGGTGTTGATAAAGCTTTTCGGCTGCGTCAGCACGCCGCGTGTCACCTGATGCGCCCAGAACTGACGAGAAATCTGGAATGCTTCGTTAATATCAATGGCTTTTTCGATGCTGACAGAGCCGTCAGCTTTCTGCGGTGTGTAGTTCAGTTCCATCAGCGCCGAGTGCCCGGTACCGGCATTGTTCCAGCCGTTTGAACTCTCTTCCGCAACGCTGTCCATTTGCTCAACCATGGTAATCGACCAGTTTGGTTCAAGCTCCTGCAGCCACGTACCCAGCGTAGCGCTCATAATTCCGCCACCGATCAGCAATACATCCGTCTCGTGAACCGCACGAGCCTTCGCCTTATTCGCCACAGAAGTCTTCTCGGTACCCGATTTCTGTGAGTTGGGTACAGCTATCTTTTTTTTCATCGTAGGGGGCCTTACTTGACTGTCGAGTTGTTACACGCAGGTAAAAACATCCGTACGGTTACGTTACCACCAGGACGGATAAATTTAAATATTGTTTAAAATTTAAGTTGAGTTTTGAGATCTGTTATTAAAATGTTTAATAAATGTGTACAGAAAATGAGATTTGGTACTAGTAGAATGTGACGGGAAGCGGTATTATTCCCCCCTTTGTGATGGTACGCACGGAAGCTGTGGCTTATAGAAAACCGGCCATCGATAACCTGCGAATAACCTATGTCGAACACCTCATCATTGAGCATTCTGCGCTCGCCATCTCTGCTCACCCGTGAAATTCTGGCAGGCGTCATTACCGCTCTGGCACTGATCCCTGAAGTCATCTCGTTTTCGGTGATTGCTGGCGTTGACCCGAAAGTCAGCCTGATTGCATCCGTTGTGCTCTGTCTGAGTATGTCGTTCCTTGGCGGACGCCCGGCAATGGTCACGGCAGCGGCCGGTTCGGTTGCGCTGGTGATTGGCCCGATGGTCCACGTTCACGGCGTGGCCTACATTCTACCTGCGGTTTTATTGGCTGGCATCATTCAAATTTTGTTTGCCCTGTGCGGCATGGCCAAACTGATGCGCTTTATTCCCCAGTCGGTAATGACCGGTTTTGTTAACGCGCTCGGCATCCTCATTTTCTTTGCCCAGGTGCCCCACTTCTGGAGCCGCAGTCCGCTTATCGTCGCGCTGTTTGCCGCCACCATTCTGATCGTACTGTGGTTACCACGGGTGACAAAAAGTATCCCTTCCCCGCTGGTTGCCGTCGTGCTGCTGACGCTGTTTACCGTCACCAGCGGGCAGATTCTGCCAACCGTGGGGGATGAAGGCTCCATGAGCGGCGGCCTGCCGGGGCTGACTCAGTGGCGGGTGCCGTTTAACCTCGAGACGCTACAAATTATCTGGCCCTGCGCGCTGAGCATTGCCTTCGTCGGGCTGATGGAATCGCTGCTGACCGCTAAACTGGTGGACGATCTCACCCATACCCCCTCGAACAAAACGCGTGAAAGCGCGGGCCTCGGCATCGCCAATATGCTGGCTGGCTGCTACGGCGGCATTGCCGGGTGCGCGATGATCGGTCAGACCATCGTCAACGTGGAGATGGGAAAAGGCCGTAGCCGCGTTTCGACGGTTGCCGCCGCGCTGGTGCTGCTGCTGTTGGTCACCGCATTAAGCGAAGTGATGGCGAAGATCCCGATGGCGGTACTGGCGGGGATTATGGTGATTGTAGCCTTTAAGACCTTTAGCTGGCCAAGCCTCCAGCCCGCGACGCTCAAGCGTGCGCCGTGGCCGGAAACGCTGGTGATGCTGGTTACCGTTGGCGCAACGGTCAGTACCGGTAACCTGGCGATTGGCGTACTGGCAGGGCTCATCATGATGGCGATCGTGCCTGCACGCCTGAAGCATCGTGCGAAGCTTAAAGCAGAAACACCGTCGCCAGCCCCAGAAAAATAAAGAAGCCGCCGGTATCGGTGATCGCGGTGATCATCACGCTTGAGCCGACCGCCGGGTCACGCCCAAGCTTGGCCATGATCATCGGGATCAGCACCCCCATAATCGATGCCACCAGCAGGTTCAGGATCATCGCCAGCGTCATCACGCCGCCGAGCGCCAGGTCGTCGTACAGCAGCCAGGTGACGGTGCCCATGATGCCGCCCCAGACGATACCGTTAATCAACGCTACCCCCATCTCACGCAGGATCAGGAACGAGAAGTTACCCGGCTGAATATGCTGTAAAGCCAGCGCGCGCACGATCATGGTGATGGTCTGGTTACCGGTATTACCGCCAATGCCCGCGACGATCGGCATTAACGAGGCCAATGCCACCAGTTGCGAAATGGTGTGTTCAAAACCATCAATGACGCGCGAGGCGATAAACGCGGTACAAAGGTTAATAGCCAGCCACGCCCAGCGCGTTTTCACCGCTTTGGTCACTGGCGCAAATACGTCCTCTTCACTGCTCAGGCCGCCCATGCGACGCAGGTCGCTGTCGGTCTCTTCATAAACTACGTCAACGATCTCATCGATGGTCAGACGCCCCATCAGCTTGCCCTGCGAATCAATTACCGCGGCGCTGATCAAGTTGTCACGTTCGAAGGTACGCGCCACAATTTCCGATTTTTCTTCCGGGTGGAATGCGACCGGGTCAGATTCCATCACTTCATGAACAAGCTTATCCGCCGAATTGAGCAAAATGGTTTTCAGCTCCAGCTCGCCAATCAGCGTCTGATCGCGCTGGATAACAAACAGCTTATCGGTGTTTTCTGGCATTTTGCCCAACCGGCGCAAAAAACGCTGCACCGAGGCCAACGTGACGTCCGGGCGAATGGTAATCACCTCGAACTCCATGATCGACCCCACCTGCTCGTGGGCGTAGTTCATCACCTGGCGTACGCGCGCGCGCTCTTCCGGCGACATCGACGCCAGCAGGCGTCCGGTCAGGTCACGCGGCAGGTGCTGCACCAGGTAAATCTGTTCGTCGATATCCAGCGTTTGCAATGCATCGAGCAACGCCCGGTCGCTCATATCTTCGATGAGGTCGTCCCAGACGTTCTCCGATGCTTCCAGCAACACCTTCCCGCGACGATCGTCTTCGACCATGTTCCACAATGCATGGCGCTCTTCGGACGGTAACGCTTCCAGGGTATCGGCGAGATCCGGCGGCGGCAGGTGCGCCACTAAGCTGCCGACTTCGGCAAGGTCGTCAACCAGCGTGCCTTCATCGTACTGCTCAGCGAGCGTGAGTTTGCCCAACAGCGCGGAAGTCACGGCTTTATCGGTGGTCAGCAGCCAGATCAGGCGCTGACGCTCTTCATCGCGCAGGCGGGCGCTGTTCTTTTTCAACAGAGACATGAATAATCCTTATTCGTGAGACGTCGCCCAGCCGGATGGCCGGGCGAATTAAGCATAGCGCGGGGAGATGTAAAAAAGTTTAAACAAGCCGCCCGTACGATGAAAAAATCGGCAGAGCGGCAAAAAAAACCTTAGGCGGTGCGGGCGACCGCGTCGCGGGAAGCGCGTTCACGCTCCTCACCCACCAGCTCACTCAGCTGACCGCTACGCATTTCCAGCAGGCGGTCGGCATGAATAAAGTAGTGATCGTCATGGCTAATAGCGAAAATGGTTTTCCCCATCTGTTGCATCAGCGGTAACAATATCTGATAGAACTCACGGCGGAAGTGCGGATCCTGATCGGCCGCCCACTCATCAAGCATAATGATGTCGCGTTCTTCTGCCAGCGCCAGCAGCAGCGCCACGCGCTTCTTCTGCCCTTTCGATAGCTTGAGGTCGAGAATGCGTCCATCTTCCAGCGTAATCTTGTGCGTCATCTGCAGCTGGTTCAGCCATTTCTCAACCAGCGCCGGATCCGCCGTTTTCCCTTCTGGCCCCAGCAGCTGGTCAAACAGCCAAACGTCGGTAAATACCGCTGAGAATAACTTGCGGTAGTCTTCCGGCCTGGCGGTCGCCAGCGGCTGACCGTCCAGCAGAATCTGCCCGGATAGCGGTTGATACAGCCCGGTCAGCAACATCGCCAACGTCGATTTACCGCTGCCGTTGCCGCCAATCAGGAATACCATCTCACCGCGCTTGAGCGTCAGGTTCAGCGGCCCCACCGCGAAGGTGTTGTCTTCATAGTGGAAGGTCACGTCGCGCAGTTCCAACGTCTGCCAGTTCGGGTGCGCCGTCGGCTGCGGGAAGGTTTCCTGATATGGCGCCAGCGCGAATTTATTCAGCTTATTGAACGCCACCTGCGCGCTCAGCAGCGTGGGCAGCGCGCCCACCGCCGACAGCAGCGGCGTGCGCAGGAACAGCAGCGTAAGCGAGTATGTGGCGGCAACGTTGGTGTCGGCCCAGCCGAGACTGTTCGCCATCCAGAACACCAGACCAATGGCCCCCAGCATCATAATATTCGACCAGTTGACCGCACTCAGATGGAAGGTGTCAGCCCGTACGATATGGTGGCGGTAGTCTTTCGCATTCGGCGTGAATTTTTGTTCGAAGACATACTCCGCGCGCTCGCGGTTCAGGGTCAGCTCTTTGCGCCCTTCCAGCACCGTCTGGTAATCGTCGTACAAGCGGTCTTCGGTTTCACGCAGCGTCGCCATGTGTTTATACACCCGCGCCACCAGCACGAAACCGCCCCAGATGGTCAGCGCCATCCACAGGGCGGTAATCAGCAGCATTTTGCTCGACAACATCGCCAGGTAGGCCGCGGAACCCACGGTCAGAATAATCCCCTGCACCAATTCTGGCAGCCGCACGAAGGCAATGGTGATCGCGCGGATGTCGCTGGTCAGCCCCGCCAGTAACGCGGCGCTGCCGAGTTTCTCGACGCGCTCCACCTGAGTATCCAGGATACGTTTGATAAATTCCCGGCGCAGGCGATAGACAAAGTGATGGCCAAGCGTGGTCAGCGCCAACTGCGAACCCAGTGTGACCGCCATCAGCAGCAGCAGTAGACCAAGAAATTCCGGCAGTACGGCAAGCGTGGTATCCACCGTCTCAATCAGACGTACGTTAATAAAAGCGATAAGTCCGATACCGAGCGCGGCGCTCAACAAGCTTAAGGCGATAACGCCGATAAAAGGCCAGCGATACTGACGCCAGACAAGTAACAGAAGTTCCATAACAGTGACCAGGACAAGAAAAAACAGCCAGCAGTGTAAACTGCTGAGAGACTACATCAAGAATAATTCTTATTTTTATTCGTCATTCCGCGGCACGACGAAAGGTCAGGTTATAGCGCCACGGACCGACCTGCGGATGGCTCCCCTCTTTGAGTGGCAGAATCGCATGATAAAACAGCCGCGACTCACCGCCCCACACCACCACGTCGCCATGCTCAAGCAGCACGCGTTGCAGCGGATCGCTGCGATTCAGGCCACCGAACTGAAACACCGCGGGTAGGCCGAGCGAAACCGACACGATCGGCGCATCCAGCCGGACCTCGTCTTTATCCTGGTGCAGCGATAGCTTCGCCCCCGGCTGGTAGCGGTTTATCAAGCAGGCATCGGGGTTGAACGTGGGGTAACCCGCGCCGCTCGCCGCCTCCTGCGCCAGCTGGCGAAAGCAGTCCGGCATCGCAGGCCAGGGTTTTCCGCTGAGTGGATCAACGGCAGCATAGCAATAGCCATGACGATCCGTACTCCAGCCAAGCGGGCCGCAGTTGGTCATCGCCACCGACATGGTATAACCGCCCGGCGTGACCATATGACGAAATGGCGAAACCGCCGCCACCTGCTCGATAGCCGCCAGCAGCGCTGTGCTGTGCGCCCGCGCTAACCGACGCAAGATCATCGCGCCAGGCGCCAGCGGTTCCGACCACGGCGCTTCATCGGCAAACAAGTCTAACATTCGATCTCCTGTTCTTTTTCACGCGCGAGCAATCGGGCTTTACGGGCCACACCCCAGCGGTATCCCGACAGGCTGCCGTCGCCGCGCACCACCCGGTGACAGGGCACCAGTATCGCCAGCCGGTTTGCCGCACAGGCGCTGGCCACCGCACGCACCGCCTTTGGCCTGCCGATAGCCTCTGCCACCTGCTGGTAGCTACGGGTTTCACCGGGCGGAATGGCACGCAGCGCCTGCCAGACCTGCTGCTGGAAAGCGGTGCCGCGGATATCCAGCGGCAAGCTCAGTGCCGCCGCGCGCGATTCGAGGCTCGCCATCACAGCGGAGGTTGTCTCGCTGACGTCCGCCCCGGCAACCAGCAGCGTTGCGGCAGGAAAACTCTGCCGTAGTTCGCTAAGCAGGCCAGCCTCATCGTCACCCAACAGCACGGCGCAAACGCCGCGCTCACTGAGCGCCACCAGGCAGCGCCCTAGCGAGCACTTACCGACGGTATAGTGAATCTCCGTCGATTTGCCACCCCGACGGCGAGTACGTGCGGTCATCCCTAACAGCGCGTCGGCGTGGCGATAGTAGCTGCTGCTCGACGGAAAGCCCGCCGCCAGCACCGCCTGCGTCACCGGTTCCCCCTCGCTCAGCGCCTCACGCAGGCGGTTTGCGCGCCAGGCCTGTTGCCAGGCTTTTGGCGTTAAACCAGTGATGGATTTAAACATGCGATGGAAGTGATACGGGCTGACCGCGACCGCCTGCGCCAACGCATCAAGCGTGACCGGGCTATCCCGCTCCAACAGCCGACAGGCGTGGGCCACTTTGGCAATTTTCTGCTGCTCAGGCGAAAGCGCATCCGGCCGACAGCGTTTGCAGGGACGAAAACCGCCCGCTAGCGCCGCGCTGGCATCGCTGAAAAAACGGACGTTCTGACGCAGCGCATGACGTGCGCGGCACGAAGGACGGCAAAAAATACCGGTGGTCAGCACGGCAAAGACAAACTGACCGTCGGCTTTCGCATCGCGATCGAGAACCGCCTGCCAGCGCGCCTCGTCGTTGCGTAGAGTATCAATCGTCATAACAGTCTCCTCCTTCTAGTGTAACTGCCACAGTGCCTAAAAGGAGGAAATAAAAAACCCGCAATCTTGCTTTTTAATTTTTCCCATTGACCAGGAAAGCGCGGAACTGCGGCGACATCCAGGTGGTAAAACCATCGCCTTCTTTCATGATCATGTACACTGCCAGCCCCTGTTCGCGCACCACCTGCTGGGCTTTTTCGGTCCCCAGCACCATCAGGCCGGTATCCCAGGCGTCAGCTTCCAGTGCGGTCGGCGCAATGACGGTCACCGACACCAGCTTGTGAGTAATCGGGCGTCCGGTTTGCGGATCGATCACGTGCGAAATGCGTTTACCGTCGAGTTCATAGTAGTTGCGGTAACTCCCGGAGGTGCTGATGCCATGACCGTTAATATCGACGATCGCCTGCACCGCATTTTCCCGGTCGGTCGGTTTTTGAATCGCCACCCGCCACGGCTGGCCGTCGGCGTTCATTCCGCGACTCACCAGCGCGCCCCCCACCGAGACCAGATAACGGGAGATACCTTCTTCCGTCATCAGGCGCGCCAGATGATCGGCAGCATAGCCCTCGCCGACGGTAGAAAGATCGACGTAAAGATCGGGGATCGATTTTTGCAGATACTGCCTGTCCGCACGGTTGATAACCGTTAATTTGTCCAGACCGGTACGCGCTTTCGCGGCGTCAATCTGCGCCTGAGTTGGCGTACTGACCGGCTGTTTGTCCGGGCCAAAGCCCCAGAGATTCACCAGCGGGCCAACGGTAATGTCCATCGCGCCCTGGGTTTTACGCCCAATGCGCAACGATTCAGTGACGATATCCGCCATCGCTTCATTGACCGGCCACGGCGTGGTGCTCTGCGAGTGGTTAAAGCGCATCAGCGCCGAGTCGTTTTTCCAGGTCGACAGCAGACGATCGTCGCCATCGAGCTGGGTTTGTACCTTGCTGCGGAGCGCTTCAGCCTGGGCTTTATCCACGCCCACCACGCTTACGCGCCAGAAGGTGCCCATGGTCTTCCCTTCCAGCACGGTCACCGCCGCTTTGGGTGTTGCCGGCGCGCTGGCGTTATCACAACCCGTCAGCAGAATCACGACGCTCAACAGCGCCATTCGTAAAAAAGTCATTTCCATCCGTTATTACCCTCCTGCAATCGGCGCAAGAGTACACTAATTTGCTGAAATTCGGCACAAAAAAAGGGGCCAAAGGCCCCTTTTGCAATGGTCTTAACAGTATTAGAACTGGTAAACCAGACCCAGTGCAACGATGTTATCGGTAGAGATACCAGCGGCCTGAGTGAAGTCGTTTTTGTCCAGCAGGTTGATTTTGTAATCAACGTAGGTAGACATGTTTTTGTTGAAGTAGTAAGTCGCGCCCAGGTCGATGTATTTCAGGAGATCCTGGTCACCGAAGTCACGTACGCCGTTGTCGATGTTCTTACCTTTAGACTGCAGGTAAGCGATGGACGGACGCAGACCGAAGTCGAACTGGTACTGTGCAACCACTTCGAAGTTCTGAGCTTTGTCAGCAAAACCGTAAACGCCAGCGTTCGGGGAACCGCCGAAACGAGTTGCGTTGTAGGTCTGGGTGTACTGAGTTGCCAGATAGATGTTGTTAGCATCGTATTTCAGGCCAGCAGAGTAGGTTTCAGCGCGGTCGCCGCTACCGTAGATTTTGCTGGTTGCGCCAGTCGGAACGCCGGTGTTTTCATCACGAACAACGTAGACGCTGTTGTTCTGGTCAGTAGTACGTTTAGAAGAAGAGATCGCACCACCGATGCTGAAGCCTGCGCCCAGATCGTAGGTCAGGGAGCCGCCGAAGCCGTCACCGTTCTGTTTCAGAGCCTGACGACCGTTAGCAGTCTGGCCTTCGCCGGATACGCTGCCGTTTTTACCCTGATACTGCAGAGCAAAGTTCAGGCCGTCAACCAGACCGAAGAAGTCGGTGTTACGGTAGGTGGCAACGCCGTTAGCACGGGATTGCATGAAGTTGTCAGAACCGTAGGTGTCGCCGCCGAATTCCGGCAGAACGTCAGTCCAGGAAGTTACGTCGTAAACAACGCCGTAGTTACGACCGTAGTCGAAAGAACCAGCGTCAGCAACGCGGATACCTGCGAAGCCTACACGAGTCCATGCCTGGTCAGAAGAACCTTCAGTGTTGTTCGCCTGAACGTTGTATTCCCACTGGCCGTAACCGGTCAGCTGGTCGTTAACCTGAGTTTCACCTTTGAAGCCCAGACGCACGTAGGATTGGTCGCCGTCAGAACCGTTGTCGCTGGAGAAGTAGTGCAGGCCATCGACTTTACCGTACAGATCTAATTTGTTGCCGTCTTTGTTATAAATTTCAGCCGCATTTGCTGCGCCCGCTACCAGCAGAGCCGGTACCAGGAGGGACAGTACTTTAACTTTCATGTTATTAACCCTCTGTTATATATATATGCCTTTATATATGCCACTGCTTACTGATTAACCCTCATTAATCAGTCGGCAGACCCATTGTGCTGTAAAAACAGGAATAATCCAATAGGAATATGATACGAAAATCATTCAAATGTTTCATTTGTCCATATAGATGTTTCTAAATGTAAATTTAAGGGAACTTTTATAAGCACAAAAAGGCCGGAAAAATAGCACTAATAATCAAAAACAGAAAAATATATACACTGAATCAATGAGTTAAAAAACATGAAATGTATAGCACTGAATGGTAAAACAAAACCTTCACCCATAACTAAAATAGTCAGTGCTATCATCATTAACTTTATTTATTACCGTCATTCAGTTCTGAATGTCTGTTTACCCCTATTTCAACCGGATGCTTCGCATTCGGTTTTTTTTTACCTTTCTTTACGCAAATTTAATCAACGTATGCTACCCATCGTAAATTATAACGACTATTAACTAATCGTTTTTCAGCACAAAAAATGTCATTGCACACCGATAACAATTAATGTCTTGTTATTTGGTGCTATTTTTCCTTGTGGTTTGGTAAATAATTGTACAGCACGCGCTAAATTGTACACATTATCCACAATGTCGAATTTCTCCTGCGCTGAAATAATAAAACACCTTTTCAACATACAGGCCACCGCGCCCTCGCCCACGACGATTTTGCCTCGTTGATGCATCCTGGTGAATTTTTTGTATATACTGCCTGCAGTACAAAAACAGGGTTTGCATGCCTCAACGCGTTATAAGCTTGAGCATATCCTCATTCAGATGCCGTTATGATGGGTTACACACGCCAATGAGTCAGTCCGACAAGATGAGCCCGACGAAATTCTCCCTGCTGCCGGGGAGCATCACGCGTTTCTTCCTTCTTATGATCATTGTCCTGCTGGTGACGATGGGCGTGATGATTCAGAGCGCGGTCAACGCATGGCTGAAAGATAAAAGCTATCAGATTGTCGATATGACGCATGCCGTACATAAGCGCATTGATACCTGGCGCTACACCACCTGGCAAATTTACGACAATATTGCCGCTTCCAGCACCAATGCGGCACCCGGCGACGGCCTTCAGGAAACGCGGCTGAAGCAGGACGTCTATTATCTGGAAAAACCACGGCGTAAAACCGAAGCGCTGATTTTCGGTTCTCACGACAGCGCGACGCTCGACATTACCCAGCGAATGTCGACCTATCTCGATACCCTTTGGGGCGCAGAAAACGTGCCGTGGTCGATGTACTACCTTAACGGTCAGGACAACAGCCTGATTCTGATCTCTACGCTACCGCTCAAAGACCTCTCTTCCGGCTTTAAAGAATCGACGGTTGGCAGCATTGTCGACTCGCGCCGCGCCGAGATGCTCCAGCAGGCCAACACGCTGGATGAGCGCGAAACCTTCTCATCGTTACGACGCCTGGCCTGGCAGAACGGACGTTACTTTACGCTGCGAACCACCTTTAATCAGCCCGGGCACCTGGCGACCGTCGTGGCGTTCGATTTGCCGATTAACGATCTCGTGCCACCAACCATGTCGCTGGACAGCTTCCGTCTCGAGCCCGATCCGGCGCAGAATGCCCAGCGTAGTCAGGAGAAAGATCCGGGCGACAGCGTTGCCATCAACTTTAATAGCTCGCGCATCGAGATTACGTCGGCGCTGAATACCACCGGTATGCGGCTGGTGTGGCAGGTGCCGTTCGGCACGCTACTGCTGGATACCTTCCAGAACATCATGCTACCGCTGCTGCTGAACATTGGCCTGTTAGCGCTCGCGCTGTTTGGCTACTCCACCTTCCGTAACCTGCCCACGCGTGGCAGCACCAGCAGCAGCGTCTCCTCAAGCGGCACCAATAACGAGCTGCGCGTGCTTAGAGCCATTAATGAAGAGATTGTCTCTTTATTACCGCTGGGGTTGCTGGTACACGACCAGGAATCCAATCGCACCGTCATCAGTAACAAAATAGCCGACCATCTGCTGCCGCACCTTAACCTGCAGAACATCACCAGCATGGCGGATCAGCATCAGGGGGTGATTCAGGCCACCATCAATAATGAACTGTATGAGATTCGCCAGTTCCGCAGTCAGGTATCGCCGCGCACGCAGATTTTTATCATCCGCGATCAGGACCGTGAAGTGCTGGTGAACAAGAAGCTCAAGCAGGCGCAACGGCTGTACGAGAAAAACCAGCAGGGCCGCGCCGCGTTCATGCAGAACATCAGCGACACGCTGAAACAACCGATCAAAGCGTTGGCAAACGAAGCCAGCCACATTAATACTCCGGACAGCCAGAGGCTGGCTAATCACGCCGATCTGCTGGTTCGACTGGTGGATGAAATTCAGCTGGCCAACATGCTGGAAAACGACAGCTGGAAAGGCTCTACCACACAATTCTCACTGCAAGAGTTGATAGATGAGGTGGTGCCGGAAGTGTTGCCGTCAATCAAGCGTAAAGGACTGCAGCTACTGATCAACAATCAGGTTCCGGCCAAAGCGCAACGCCACGGTGACCGCGACGCTCTGCGCAGGATCCTGCTGCTGTTGATTCAATACGCCGTCACCACCACCCAGATAGGCAAAATTACCCTTGAGATCAGCGCCGAGGAGTCGGCGGAAGAACGTTTAACCTTCCGCATTCTCGACACCGGCAACGGCGTGTCGCATGGCGAAATCGACAACCTGCACTTCCCGTATCTCAACGATACCCAGTCGGATCGCTACGGTAAGGCCAACGCCCTCACCTTCTGGCTGTGCGATCAGCTGGCGCGTAAGCTTGGCGGGCACCTGAATATTAAGGCGCGGGAATCGCTGGGTACCCGCTATACGCTGCACGTGAAAATGCCGGTACGCGAGGAAGATGCGGAAGCGGAAGAGCTGCTGCTCGATGACGTGGTCGCCATGGTGGATATCACCTCCAACGAAATTCGCAATATTGTCACGCGTCAACTGGAAAGCTGGGGGGCAACCTGCATCAGCCCGGATGAACGCGCAACAAGTCAAGAATTTGATCTGTTTTTAACTGATAATCCGTCTAATCTTACTGCTTCCGGCTTGCTTTTAAGCGATGATGAGGCTGGAGTACGCCAAATTGGCCCTGGCCAACTGCGCGTCAACTTTAACATGAGTAACGCGATGCAGGATGCCGTGCTCCAGCTTATTGAAGAGCAACTGGCACAGGAAGAAGTCACGGAATCACCGTTGGGTGGTGATGAAAATGCCGAGCTTCAGGCCAGCGGCTATTATGCGCTGTTTGTTGATACGGTACCGGAAGATGTTAGCAGGCTGTATACTGAATCCGCGGCAAAGGACTTTGCCGCACTGGCACAGACAGCTCACCGCCTTAAGGGTGTGTTTGCCATGCTAAATCTGGTACCTGGCAAGCAGTTATGTGAAACGCTTGAACATCTTATTCGTGAGAAAGATGCATCCAGCATAGAAAAATACATCAGCGACATTGACGCCTACGTCAAGAGCTTGCTGTAGCAAGGTAGCCTTTACATGAACAATATGAACGTAATTATTGCCGATGACCATCCGATTGTGCTGTTCGGGATCCGTAAATCCCTGGAACAGATTGAATGGGTAAACGTTGTAGGCGAATTTGAAGACTCCACCGCGCTAATTAACAACTTACCAAAACTTGATGCCCACGTGCTGATTACCGACCTCTCCATGCCTGGCGACAAGTACGGTGATGGCATTACGCTGATTAAGTACATCAAACGCCATTTCCCAGGACTGGCGATCATTGTACTGACCATGAACAACAACCCGGCCATTCTGAGCGCCGTGCTGGATCTGGATATCGAAGGGATTGTGCTGAAGCAGGGCGCCCCGACGGATCTACCAAAAGCGCTGGCAGCCCTGCAGAAAGGTAAGAAATTTACCCCGGAAAGCGTCTCTCGTCTGCTGGAGAAAATCAGCGCTGGCGGCTACGGCGATAAACGTCTGTCGCCGAAAGAGAGTGAAGTTCTGCGTCTGTTCGCGGAAGGTTTCCTGGTGACCGAAATTGCCAAGAAGCTCAACCGCAGCATCAAAACCATCAGTAGCCAGAAAAAATCGGCAATGATGAAGCTGGGCGTGGAAAACGACATCGCGCTGCTGAACTACCTCTCTTCCGTGACGCTGTCGCCGTCAGACAAAGACTAAACCTTGTTGCCTATCGGGCCTGCTTTATGCAGGCCCGATAAGCGCTGCGCCATCGGGCAACCTCGCACAAATTGCCGGATGGCGGCGTTGCCTTATCCGGCCTACCAACAAAATCCCTACTCTCGCGCCTTACGCACTCTTGCCGCATACACCGTCAGCGTTTGTTTTAGCACGTCCAACGTGACCGGCTTCGACAGGCAGCTATCCATACCCGACTCCAGGCAGCGCTGCTTCTCTTCGGCCAGCGCGTTCGCCGTCACGCCAACAACCGGTAGCGTCAGCCCCAGCTGGCGGATGCGCTGGGTCAGGCGATAGCCGTCCATATTCGGCATGTTAACGTCGCTCAGCACGATATCGATATGGTTCTTACTCAGCACGTTCAGCGCGTCAACGCCATCGTTGGCCGTCTTACACTGATAGCCTAACGATCCTAACTGATCGGCCAGCAGGCGACGGTTAATCGGATGATCGTCAACCACAAGGATCATCATATCGTCGTTGCTGTCCTCAGGCACTTCCGGCGTCGATTGCAGTTCTTCCGCGCCGCTCGTCGCCACCTTAACCCGATAAATGCGCCCCAGCAGAGTCATCAATTCATGTGGCGAAACGATGCTGTGCACCCATTGTCCCGGCGCGAACTCCTGCGGAATGCCGATATGGCGACGGCAGAAGACCACCGCAGCCCTCCCCGCCCACGGCTGCGAGAGTTCATCATCGGTGATTAATACATCATCCGGCGCCGGCGTTTCGCCATCATAAATCTGCACGTTCATGCCGTGGAAAGCGAGCAGCGACTGAATAAAATCAGCGAGCGAGGCGTTACGCACCGCCAGCCAGCAGCGAATCTTCGCCAGACCGTCAATCTCCAGCGGCGTGGCGTCCTGCTCGCCGTACAGCGGAATGCGCAGCGTAAACTGGCTCCCCATACCCGGCTCGGTATCGACGGCAATATCGCCATCCATCATATTGACCAGCTTTTCACAAATCGCCAGTCCCAGCCCGGTCCCCTGGAAATTACGCTGCACGCCGGTACCCACCTGGAAGAACGGATCAAACAACCGCACCGCCTCTTTGGCCGGGATCCCAACGCCGGTATCGCGAATACTGATACTCAGGTAGTAACCTTCACGCTTGAGATGCAGCACGATGCAGCCGATATCGGTGAACTTAATGGCATTGCTCAGCAGGTTAGAAATGACCTGCTGAAGGCGCATCGGGTCGCCCATCAGCTTCGTCGGCACATCCGGCTCTATAAAGCAGTACATTCCCAGCTGTTTTCTGACCACCAGCGGCAGATAGTTGGCGGTGATGTGGTTCATCACCTCTTTTGGTGAGAATTCACGCGGCTCAATTTTCAACTGCTCGGACTCAATTTTCGAGAAGTCGAGAATATCGCTGATGATTTTCAGCAGCAGCCCGGAGGAGTTATTCATCGCCGTCACCAGACGGTCGACGCCCTTTGGCAGCTCTTTCGTTTGCAGCAGGTCAAGGTTACCAATAATCCCATACAGCGGCGTGCGCAGCTCGTGGCTGACGGTAGCAAGGAACATGGATTTCGACTGGCTAGCCTGTTCAGCCGCCTGCGCCATTTCCTGTAACGACTCTTCCATTTTGACGCGTGAACTGACGTCCACCAGCACGCAGATCGCCACGTTTTCGTTGCGATAGCGCGAATGCACAAAGCTAATTTGCAGGTTGGTATTGTTGCTGGTCAGTACGTCGACGAAGTTAACCTGCTGACCACAGATAATCTGCGTCAGACGCTGGCGGTCTTCGTGGGTCAACATGTTGAGATAATTGTGCGCCAGCTCGTTACTCAGGATATTGGTACCGTCCTGGGTACGCAGAATACAGATCCCTACCGGCGCCGAGGCGACGATTTTGCGGTTGAACTGCTCGTGTTCTTCGAGACGTAATGCGTCAGATTCAGCCGGTAAGAAAATACGACGCTCGTACATACGCGCCATGGTAAACAACGCGATACCGGTCAGCAGGTTCAACAGCAGAGCATTCAGCACCAGAATGCGAATGCGCTCCAGGACCGCGTCCAACGGCACTGAATAGACAATGCTTAATGACGAAGGCGCCAGCGTTTTCTTCAGCACCAGCTCGCGATATCCGGCTGTGTAGCCAAACCACAGCCGCTCTTGCAGGCCGCGCGTGCTGATACGCAGGCGTGTATCCGGCCCGGCCAGCGAGATCAGCGTGTTGCCATTATCATCCAGAATTGACACGCCCATGGGCATACTGCCCGGAGTAAAGAAGTTTTCGGCGCGGATGGTTTGCTCCACGCCCAGCAGTGCCTGCAGGCGGTTAGCCAGATAAACCGGCGTCAACGCGTAGAAGTAGCCGACGCTTTGGCGCGGCCCCTGTCCCACCCAGAACAGATTGCCGCCGCGATCGTCCTGCGGCGCGTTGCGGTAGTCCATAATCCGCTGGTGCAGCTCTTTCAGCGCTTCGGTTCGCTCCACCGGCATTTCACGCAGGCCAAAGTTGGCCATACAAAGATTGTCGCTGCCGATCAGAAAGACACGGTTAAGGTCGTAGGCCGCCGAGAAATTTTCGCGCCAGTAGCGCAGGAACCAGGCCAGCGACTCCAGCGGCCCGCGCCAGGTGGTATCGAGCGCGCCGCAGTCGGAGTCGGAGAATAGCGGCTCAAAATCCGGCACGTCAGAACTGTCTTTTGAGGAAATGGCGGGCAACACGCCGTTGGCGGCGGTTAAGCGGTTTTCCGCAATGTACTTCAGCTCCTTTATCACATCGGAGGTTCGCTGGAAGTAGCGCTGCGCCTGATCGGAATTGAGGTTAAATTCCTGGCGGATTTCAGACTCTTTCTGATGCAGAGCATTCACAATATAGAACACCGACACCAGCGCGATAAGCAGCCAGAGTAGCAGCGCCAAAGCCCGGAACAGGTAGCGTGAGACTTTCAGCGTGGTGCGAAAGGAGACAAGATATTTCAAGTTGACGAAACTCCGCCGTCAATGGCAAACAGGATGTGGTTAAGGTAGCGGTAAAAGACTTTTACCGCAATGTTAATGAAAAAAGGGCCGGTTTTCACCAGCCCTTTCGCAACGTTGGGTACGATTACTCTTCTGCGTCGTCCGCAACGTCGTCATCGCTGTCGGTTTCCGGCGCGATTTCATCATCGCCTTCCGCCACGCTACCGTCGATAGCGTCCAGCTCTTCGTCGTCAACCGGTTCGGCCACGCGCTGCAGACCCACCACGTTCTCATCTTCCGCCGTACGGATGAGGATCACGCCCTGAGTGTTACGCCCTACCACGCTGACTTCCGACACGCGCGTACGCACCAGCGTACCCGCATCGGTGATCATCATGATCTGGTCGCAGTCGTCAACCTGTACCGCGCCCACGACGGCACCGTTACGCTCGGTCACTTTGATAGAGATAACGCCCTGCGTCGCACGCGACTTGGTCGGATACTCTTCAGCCGCGGTACGTTTACCGTAGCCATTCTGGGTCACGGTCAGGATCGCGCCTTCGCCGCGCGGAACAATCAGCGACACCACGCTGTCTTTTTCCGCCAGCTTGATACCGCGTACACCAGTCGCAGTACGACCCATCGCACGCACGGCATCTTCTTTAAAGCGCACCACTTTACCCGCTGCGGAGAACAGCATGACTTCATCGCTTCCGGAAGTCAGGTCAACGCCAATCAGCTCGTCACCTTCGTTCAGGTTCACCGCGATAATACCGGCAGAACGCGGACGGCTGAACTCGGTCAGCGCCGTTTTCTTCACGGTACCGCTGGCGGTCGCCATAAAGACGTTCACGCCCTCTTCGTACTCGCGAACCGGCAGAATAGCGGTGATACGTTCGTTCGCTTCCAGCGGCAGCAGGTTAACGATCGGACGGCCACGCGCGCCGCGGCTCGCTTCCGGCAGCTGATAGACCTTCATCCAGTACAGACGACCACGGCTGGAGAAGCAGAGGATCGTGTCGTGGGTGTTGGCCACCAGCAGGCGGTCGATAAAGTCTTCTTCTTTAATACGGGCTGCTGACTTACCTTTACCGCCACGACGCTGAGCTTCGTAATCGGTAAGCGGCTGATACTTGACGTAACCCTGGTGAGACAGCGTGACGACAACATCTTCCTGGCTGATCAGATCTTCGATATTAATATCGGCGCTGTTGGCGGTGATTTCGGTACGACGCTCGTCGCCAAACTGTTCGCGAACCAGCTCCAGCTCTTCGCGGATCACTTCCATCAGACGCTCGGCGCTGCCCAGAATGTGCAGCAGTTCTGCGATCTGTTCCAGCAGCTCTTTGTATTCGTCGAGCAGTTTTTCATGCTCAAGGCCGGTCAGTTTCTGCAGTCGCAGATCCAGAATCGCCTGCGCCTGCTGTTCGGTCAGGTAATATTTACCGTCACGCACGCCAAACTGAGGTTCCAGCCATTCCGGACGCGCTGCATCGTCGCCCGCACGTTCCAGCATCGCGGAGACGTTGCCCAGATCCCACGCCTGTGCCACCAGACCCGCTTTCGCTTCGGCCGGCGTTGGTGCGCGACGGATCAGTTCAATGATCGGGTCGATGTTCGCCAGCGCAACCGCCAGCGCTTCCAGGATGTGCGCACGGTCGCGCGCTTTACGCAGTTCAAAGATAGTACGACGCGTCACCACTTCACGACGGTGGCGAACAAACGCGGCGATGATATCTTTCAGGTTCATGATCTTCGGCTGACCATGGTGCAGCGCAACCATGTTGATACCGAAGGAGACCTGCAGCTGGGTCTGGGAATAGAGGTTGTTCAGCACCACTTCCCCGACCGCGTCGCGTTTCACTTCAATCACGATGCGCATACCGTCTTTATCAGACTCGTCGCGCAGCGCGCTGATGCCTTCAACGCGTTTATCTTTTACCAGCTCGGCGATTTTCTCGATCAGGCGCGCTTTGTTCACCTGATACGGAATTTCGTGCACGATGATGGTTTCACGACCGTTTTTCGGGTCAACTTCCACTTCCGCGCGCGCGCGAATGTATACTTTGCCGCGACCGGTACGATAGGCTTCTTCAATTCCGCGGCGGCCGTTGATGATGGCGGCAGTCGGGAAGTCCGGGCCTGGGATGTGTTCCATCAGGCCTTCGATAGTGATGTCTTCATTATCGACATAGGCCAGACAGCCGTTGATCACTTCCGTCAGGTTATGCGGCGGAATGTTGGTCGCCATACCTACGGCGATACCGGACGAACCGTTAACCAGCAGGTTAGGAATTTTGGTCGGCATGACGTCCGGAATTTTTTCCGTGCCGTCATAGTTGTCCACGAAATCCACCGTCTCTTTTTCGAGATCGGCCATCAGTTCGTGAGCAATTTTCGCCAGACGGATTTCCGTATAACGCATTGCCGCGGCGGAGTCGCCGTCGATTGAACCGAAGTTCCCCTGGCCATCCACCAGCATGTAGCGCAGCGAGAACGGCTGGGCCATACGAACGATGGTGTCATATACCGCGGAGTCGCCGTGCGGGTGGTATTTACCGATCACGTCACCAACGACACGGGCTGATTTTTTGTAGGCTTTGTTCCAGTCATTGCCCAATACGTTCATGGCGTAAAGTACGCGACGGTGTACCGGCTTCAGGCCATCTCGGACATCCGGCAGCGCGCGGCCAACAATGACCGACATCGCATAATCCAGATAAGAGTTCTTAAGCTCTTCCTCAATGTTGACCGGTGTAATTTCTCTCGCAAGGTCGCTCATCTAACCGCTATCCCTCTACTGTATTCCCGGATTCAAAGGTCGCAAATTATAACACATTAGCGTAAAGACAGGTAAACCCATTAGCACCTGCCAGACGCTTTATTCGCGCGTCGGTGCTGATATACTCGCAGACAATAATGAAATAAGGAGCAGGAACACCCATGAATGCCGAAAAAGCTGCGGTAGCGCACAACGTTGACCACGAAGAGATCGCCAAATTCGAGGCCGTCGCGTCACGCTGGTGGGATCTGGAAGGCGAATTTAAGCCTTTGCACCGCATTAACCCGCTGCGTCTGGGCTATATCGCCGAACGTTCTGGCGGCCTGTTCGGTAAAAAGGTGCTCGATGTTGGCTGCGGCGGCGGCATTCTGGCCGAAAGCATGGCGCGTGAAGGCGCGACGGTCACCGGGTTAGATATGGGCTTTGAGCCGCTGCAGGTCGCGAAACTGCACTCACTGGAAACCGGCATTCCCGTCGAGTACGTCCAGGAGACGGTTGAAGAGCACGCTGCAAAGCATGCCGGTCAGTATGATGTGGTGACCTGCATGGAGATGCTCGAACACGTGCCGGACCCGCAGTCGGTGGTGAAAGCCTGCGCGCAGCTGGTAAAACCCGGCGGCCAGGTGTTCTTCTCTACTCTTAACCGTAACGGCAAGTCCTGGCTGATGGCGGTGGTCGGCGCGGAATACATTCTGCGCATGGTGCCGAAGGGGACGCACGATGTGAAGAAATTTATCAAGCCCGCCGAACTGCTGAGCTGGGTTGACCAGACCGTGCTGAAAGAGCGCCATATGATTGGTCTGCACTACAACCCAATCACCAACAGCTTCAAGCTGGCGCCGGGCGTTGACGTTAACTATATGCTGCACACCACGGCAAAAGCCGAATAAGCAGCCAACACGCTCTGTAGGCCGGATAAGACGCGTCAGCGTCGCCATCCGGCAATGATTCCGACAGCAATGCCTGATGGCGCTTCGCTTATCAGGCCTACCAATCATGAGTATTGTCACTACGACGAAATTGCGCTGCATCATTTGCGCAATTTCCCCCTTCGCCGAAGAAATCAGCACTCGATCAAATTTTCATTTTTTTTTGCATATTATTGACATCCCCGCCAGCCCTTACGCGCCGTGGACTTAGCGTTTTTTACGCTTTATCAACCTCAATTTAACGCCAAAATCAACCCTTGTACTCAAAAGAATCCAGACTAGAATACTCACCATATAGCGTTCAATTAATCAACGAACCCCTACATGTAGTATTTATCCACAGGTTTTACGACTACCGCAATTGTGGATAAATCGGGGGATATTTTCCTTTTCACGGACAGGTAAAAATCACATGAATCAGAGTCTGCTGGTGACGAAGCGTGACGGCCGCACAGAGCGCATTAACCTCGACAAAATTCATCGCGTGCTGGATTGGGCGGCGGAAGGGCTGCATAACGTGTCGATCTCTCAGGTCGAGCTGCGTTCACACATCCAGTTTTACGACGGAATTAAAACGTCTGACATTCATGAAACGATTATTAAGGCCGCTGCTGACCTGATCTCCCGTGAAGCGCCGGACTACCAGTACCTGGCCGCGCGTCTGGCGGTATTCCACCTGCGCAAAAAAGCCTACGGCCAGTTCGAGCCGCCGGCGCTGTTTGACCACGTGAAAAACATGGTTGACCTGGGTAAATACGACAATCATCTGCTGGAAGACTATACGGAAGAAGAGTTCAAGCAGATGGACTCGTTCATCGTTCACGACCGTGACATGACCTTCTCCTACGCTGCCGTTAAGCAGCTGGAAGGCAAATACCTGGTACAGAACCGCGTCACCGGCGAAATCTACGAGAGCGCCCAGTTCCTCTATATCCTGGTGGCGGCATGCCTGTTCTCTAACTACCCGCGTGAAACCCGTCTGAGCTACGTGAAGCGCTTCTACGATGCGGTTTCCACCTTCAAAATTTCGCTGCCGACGCCGATTATGTCCGGCGTGCGTACCCCAACCCGTCAGTTCAGCTCCTGCGTACTGATCGAGTGCGGCGACAGCCTGGATTCTATCAACGCCACCTCCAGCGCGATTGTGAAATACGTTTCCCAGCGCGCCGGTATCGGTATCAACGCCGGCCGCATTCGTGCGCTGGGTAGCCCGATTCGCGGCGGTGAAGCGTTCCACACCGGCTGTATCCCGTTCTACAAGCACTTCCAGACGGCGGTGAAATCCTGTTCTCAGGGCGGCGTACGCGGCGGTGCGGCAACGCTGTTCTATCCGATGTGGCATCTGGAAGTGGAAAGCCTGCTGGTGCTGAAAAACAACCGCGGCGTTGAAGGTAACCGCGTGCGTCACATGGACTACGGCGTACAGATCAACAAGCTGATGTACACCCGTCTGCTGAAAGGCGGCGACATCACCCTGTTCAGCCCGTCCGACGTCCCGGGGCTGTACGACGCGTTCTTCGCCGACCAGGATGAATTTGAGCGCCTGTACGTGAAATACGAAAACGACGACAGCATCCGTAAACAGCGCGTGAAAGCGGTCGACCTGTTCTCGTTGATGATGCAGGAACGTGCCTCTACCGGCCGTATCTACATTCAGAACGTTGACCACTGCAACACTCATAGCCCGTTCGACCCGGCCGTTGCACCGGTGCGCCAGTCTAACCTGTGCCTGGAAATCGCCCTGCCGACCAAACCGCTGGACGACGTTAATGACGAAAACGGCGAAATCGCCCTGTGTACGCTGTCGGCATTCAACCTGGGCGCCATCGGCAGCCTTGCTGAACTGGAAGAGCTGGCCGTGCTGGCCGTGCGTGCGCTGGACGCCCTGCTGGACTACCAGGACTACCCGATCAAAGCCGCACAGCGCGGTGCGATGGGCCGTCGTACGCTGGGTATCGGCGTTATCAACTTCGCCTACTGGCTGGCGAAAAACGGCAAGCGCTACTCCGACGGCAGCGCCAACAACCTGACCCACCAGACTTTCGAAGCCATTCAGTACTACCTGCTGAAGGCCTCTAACGAGCTGGCGAAAGAGCAAGGCGCGTGCCCGTGGTTCAACGAAACCACCTATGCCCAGGGTATCCTGCCGATCGACACCTACAAGAAAGACCTGGATGCGATTACCAACGAGCCGCTGCACCTCGACTGGGAAGCGCTGCGTGAGTCCATCAAGACCCACGGTCTGCGTAACTCCACGCTCTCCGCGCTGATGCCGTCCGAGACCTCTTCACAGATCTCCAACGCCACCAACGGCATTGAGCCGCCGCGCGGCTACGTGAGCATCAAAGCGTCGAAAGACGGTATTCTGCGTCAGGTCGTGCCGGACTATGAGCACCTGGGCAACGCCTACGAACTGCTGTGGGAAATGCCGAACAACGACGGCTACCTGCAGCTGGTCGGCATTATGCAGAAGTTTATCGACCAGGCGATCTCCGCCAACACCAACTATGACCCGACGCGCTTCCCGTCAGGCAAAGTACCGATGCAGCAGCTGCTCAAAGACCTGCTCACCGCCTATAAATTCGGCGTGAAGACCCTGTACTATCAAAACACCCGCGACGGTGCGGAAGATGCGCAGGACGATCTGGTGCCGTCCATTCAGGACGACGGCTGCGAAAGCGGCGCCTGTAAGATCTAATAATGATTGCCGGGCAGCGCTATGCTGACCCGGCCTTTGCTTTCCGTACCCACCTAAAACCCTATTTGGTGTACGGATTTATTTGCGATGATATTGTAAGCAGGTAAGTAAACGCCATCCGGCATTACTCTCCAGACAGGATTGACATCAATGGCATACACCACTTTTTCACAGACGAAAAACGATCAGCTCAAAGAGCCGATGTTCTTTGGCCAGCCGGTCAACGTGGCACGCTACGACCAGCAGAAATATGACATCTTCGAAAAGCTGATTGAAAAACAGCTCTCCTTCTTCTGGCGTCCGGAAGAAGTTGACGTGTCCCGCGACCGCATTGACTATCAGGCACTGCCGGAACACGAAAAGCACATTTTCATCAGCAACCTGAAGTATCAGACCCTGCTGGACTCCATCCAGGGCCGTAGCCCGAACGTAGCGCTGCTGCCGCTGATCTCGATTCCTGAGCTGGAAACCTGGGTGGAAACGTGGGCGTTCTCCGAAACGATCCACTCGCGCTCCTACACCCACATCATCCGCAACATCGTCAACGATCCGGCGGTGGTGTTTGATGATATCGTGACCAACGAACAGATTCAGAAACGCGCCGAAGGCATCTCCAGCTATTACGACGACCTGATCGAGATGACCAGCTACTGGCATCTGCTGGGCGAAGGCACCCACACCGTCAACGGCAAAACCGTGACCGTGAACCTGCGCGAGCTGAAGAAAAAGCTGTATATCTGCCTGATGAGCGTCAACGCGCTGGAAGCCATTCGCTTCTACGTCAGCTTTGCCTGCTCCTTCGCCTTCGCCGAGCGCGAGCTGATGGAAGGCAACGCCAAAATCATTCGTCTTATCGCTCGCGACGAAGCGCTGCACCTGACCGGCACTCAGCACATGCTGAACCTGCTGCGCAGCGGCGCGGATGACCCGGAAATGGCGGAAATTGCCGAAGAGTGCAAGCAAGAGTGCTACGACCTGTTCGTGCAGGCCGCCCAGCAGGAAAAAGAGTGGGCCGACTATCTGTTCCGCGATGGCTCAATGATTGGTCTGAACCGCGATATCCTGTGTCAGTACGTTGAGTACATCACCAATATCCGTATGCAGGCGGTGGGGCTGGATCTGCCGTTCCAGACGCGCTCTAACCCGATTCCGTGGATCAACACCTGGCTGGTTTCTGATAACGTGCAGGTTGCACCGCAGGAAGTGGAAGTCAGCTCTTATCTGGTTGGGCAGATTGACTCGGAAGTCGATACTGACGATCTCAGCAACTTCCAGCTTTGATATGAGCCGCGTTTTTCTGCGCATCACTGGCACACGGCTACTGTGCCAGGATGAACACCCTTCCCTGCTGGCAACGCTGGAGTCTCACAATGTTGAGGTGGAGTACCAGTGTCGCGAAGGTTACTGCGGTTCCTGCCGCACGCGGCTGGTCTCCGGTCAGGTTGACTGGTTGACCGAACCGCTGGCCTTTATTCAGCCGGACGAAATTTTGCCCTGCTGCTGCAGGGCAAAAGGCGATATCGAAATCGAGATGTAACGGTTAGTGCACTTCGTGTGCGCTAACTAACGGCATCGCGCCCCGGCGTTTCATCTGCGCGATATACAGCGCGCCCGCCAGCACCACCAGCACCGCACCGACCAGGTAAATCGCCCGGTAGCCTACCCCTTCCACCATCAGCCCCATCACAAATGCGCCAATCGCCAGCCCGGCATCCATCGCATTAAAGAACAGCGAGTTGGCGACGCCAATTTTATGCGGTTCAACCGAACTGATAATCTGCGTCTGGAAGATAGGCGTGACCGAACCATAACCGATGCCAATCAACGCGCCTGCGAGAATCATCGACACGCTGCCATGGGTATAGCCCAGCACTACCAGGCCAACGGTAAAAGCGAACAGACATGGATAGACCACATATTTCGGTCCCTTTTTGTCACACACATTGCCGGTAAACGCGCGGCAAATCATCAGAAACACCGCATAGCACAGCAGGAAATTACTGGCGGCGGCCATCAGGTCCAGCTCACGGGCATACAGCGCCAGGAAGGCAGAGACCCCAGCGTAGGAGAAGGTCATAAAGAAGGTGACCATGGCAAACGGCATCGCGGCTTTATCAAACATGGCGGAGAAGCCAAGCTTCGGCTGCGAACCGTCCGCATGACGAATGACTGGCGGTACACGTACCATCAACGACAACACAATGCCAATAGTCGCCACCGCCGTACACATCCAGAACGCCTGGCTGAACGCGCTATGGCGCGCCATGTTCAGACCAATCCACGGCCCCACGACCATCGCCAGACCCATTGCTAAAGAGAAAAAGCTGATGCCCTCCCCACGTCGGGAGGCGGGTATTAACCGTGCGGAGATAGTCCCTTTTACCGTCGTAATAATCCCGAAGGTTATTCCGTGCAGCACGCGAATAAACAGCAGCGCTTCAATAGAATGGCAAAATGGATACAGCGCGGTGACAACCAAAAACGCCAGAGAGGAAAGCACCAGAATCGTTTTATTCGAATATTTCCCCACCCACTGCCCGGCAAAGGGGCGCACGACAATCGCAGCGGCGAGGAAGCACGTGACCAACAGGCCGGCCTTATCGGCGGTGGCGTGCAGATTATCGGCTATATAAATCGGGAGTAACGTCAGGAGGACATAAAATACGAAGAAAATAATAAAGCTAATAATCGTGATGGCCCAAAAATCCTTAGTCCACAATTTTTCTTTCATTGATTTGCAACCTTGTCCCTACGGCGCGCGGCAATGCATTCACCTTAAATATATAAATTTAAGAATGCATCACCAATAAAAATAATCGCGTGCGTGATTTTGTGATTAAGTCCGTTGAAAAATAATAGGCATCGCTATTTAATTAGTAAAATTAATCATTTTAATAAGTTTAATTAGAGATATCTAATGACACTCACCCAAATCAACGCGCTGCTTACGGTACTGGAGTGCGGTGGATTCACCGAGGCCGGTAAACGCCTGTTTATGACGCAATCGGCGGTCAGCCAGGCTATTTCGGCGCTGGAAGAGGAGCTGGGGGTCGCTATTATGCTGCGCGAGCGGCGTAAAGCGATTTGCCTGACGCCCGCGGGCGAGCGTATCGTCGCTCACCTGCACCGGTTAATGAGCGAAGTTCACGCGGTGAAGGAAATTGCCGAACAGGAAAAAAAGACGCCGCAGCGTCTGCTCCGCATTGGTTGCTTCCCCAGTATTTGCGCCAGCGTGCTGCCCGCAGTGGTGCGCTACTTTGAGCAACATCATCCGAATATAAAAATTGTGCCTCACGAAGCGAACAGCGCGGAGATTATTGAGGCGATTCGCAATAATGATATCGACGCGGGTTTTGTGCATATTCCGGCAGAAGGCATGTTTGTCACCCCGATATATAAAGACCGGTTTACCGTGGTGGTCCCCGAGCATCACCCTTTTGCGGCGCAAAAGCAGGTCTCGCTCAGCGCACTGCGCGACGAGCCGCTTATTGTCAGTAAAGGGCGCTACGAAATGAGCATTATGTCGCTGTTTGCTGGTATGAATATGACACCGCAAATTAAGTACGAATTTAATCACCCCAGCACCGCAATGAGCTTTATCCATCAGGGGTTGGGCATCGCGCTTCTGCCAGAGCTGACGCTCAAAACGCTGGCCCAGCCGCTGCATTCGGTGCCGCTGGAGCCAGCCTTCTATCGCCAGATTTCCCTAATCGCCCGCGAGCCGCCAGTCGAGGGGAGCCCGTTGCAGCGGCTGCTCGCGTGCCTGCGCCAGTTGGCCCACGACGCAAGCCGGTAAGAAAGTCGATATATGCCGCAAAACGCGCGGTAATGCTTTCGATAAATGCTCGAATATGTTCGATATCAAACAATTTATATTGGCAATGTGACTTAATGTGCTTAAAACGAACATTGAGGACACAAAATGGACAGCGCCTCTGCACGTGACTTTGACGTCATTATTATCGGTGGCGGCGCCACTGGCGCCGGTATCGCCCGCGACTGCGCCCTGCGCGGCCTGAAGGCTGCGCTGGTTGAACGCTTTGATATCGCCACGGGGGCTACGGGGCGTAACCATGGCCTGCTGCACAGCGGCGCGCGCTATGCGGTCACCGACAGCGAATCAGCGCGCGAGTGTATCAGCGAAAACCAGATCCTGCGCCGTATTGCCCGCCACTGCATTGAGCCGACCAGCGGTCTGTTTATCACGCTACCGGAAGATGATCTCCAGTATCAACGCACCTTTATCAACGCCTGCCGCGCCGCGGGCATTGACGCGGAGGCGATCGACCCTGCTCAGGCCAGAAGCATGGAACCGTCGGTCAACCCCGCGTTAGTCGGCGCGGTACGCGTGCCAGACGGCACGGTAGACCCCTTCCGCCTGACCGCCGCCAATATGCTCGACGCGCGCGAACACGGAGCCACCGTTCTGACCGCTCATGAAGTGATGGGCCTTATCCGCCACGGCGATCGAATACAGGGCGTAAAGCTGCTGAATCACCATAGCGGTGAAATGTGCGAACTGCATGCGCCGGTGGTGGTTAACGCCGCCGGTATCTGGGGCCAGCGCATCGCGGAATATGCCGATTTACGCATCCGCATGTTCCCGGCCAAAGGATCGCTGCTGATCTTCGAAAGCCGGATGAACCAGCACGTGATCAACCGCTGTCGCCCACCGGCCGACGCCGATATTCTGGTGCCAGGCGACACTATTTCGCTGATTGGCACCACGTCGACGCACATTGATTATGCCGATATCGACCGCTGCCGCGTCACGCCTGACGAAGTAGATATTTTGATGCGTGAAGGAGAAAAACTCGCCCCGCGCATGGCCAGCACGCGTATTTTGCGCGCCTACTGCGGCGTACGTCCGCTGATTGCCAGCGATGACGATCCCAGCGGACGCAACGTTAGCCGCGGAATAGTGCTGCTGGACCACGCCGAACGCGACGGTCTGGAAGGGTTTATCACCATTACCGGCGGCAAACTGATGACCTATCGCCTGATGGCGGAATGGGCTACCGATGCCGTCTGCCGCAAGCTGAATCATCATCGTCCCTGCGTCACCGCCGACACGCCGTTGCCCGGGTCGCAGGAGTCCGCGGAAAAAACCTTGCAGCGCATGATTTCGCTGCCCGCGCCGCTGCGCGGCTCAGCGGTGTATCGCCATGGCGACCGCACCCCGGAGTGGCTGGGTAACAGCCGTCTGCATCGCAGCGTGGTGTGTGAATGCGAGGCGGTGACTGCGGGTGAAGTGCAGTACGCGGTGGAAAATCTGGCGGTCAATAATCTGCTGGATTTACGCCGCCGTACGCGGGTCGGCATGGGGACCTGCCAGGGAGAACTCTGCGCGTGCCGGGCGAGCGGGCTGCTGCATCGCTATAACGTCACCACCGCTGCACAGTCGCTGGAGCAGCTGTCCGATTTTCTCAACGAGCGCTGGAAAGGCGTGCAGCCTATTGCCTGGGGCGATGCGCTACGTGAAAGCGAGCTGACCCGCTGGGTGTATCAGGGGCTGTGCGGTTTAGACAAGGAGTCCCGTCATGAAATTTGATAGCGTGATTATCGGCGGTGGGCTGGCTGGTCTACTGTGCGGAATACGACTACAGCAGGCGGGGCTTCGCTGTGCGATCGTCACGCGCGGCCAGAGCGCGCTGCATTTTTCGTCCGGATCGCTGGACTTGCTCGGCGCCCTGCCCGACGGCCAACGGATCGATGACCCAACGACAGGGCTGGCCTTGCTGGCCGCGCAGTCGCCGCAGCATCCTTATTCCCGACTGGGCAGCGATAACGTGCTGCGCTATGCGCAGCAAACGCAGACGCTATTGAGCGATTGCGGTATCAAAATGCAGGGTCACGCAGCCCAGCCGCACCGACGCGTCACGCCGCTCGGCACGCTACGCCCCGCCTGGCTCAGCCCGGCAGAAGTGCCGGTCGCCCCGCTGGCGACAGGTTCACTTCGCGTGGTCGGTATCAGCGGCTTTCTGGATTTCCAGCCGCATCTGGCAGCGGAATCCCTGCAACAACAGGGGGTGACGGTTGATACCGCCGAAATCGATCTGCCAGAACTGGATGACCTGCGCGACAACCCCACCGAGTTTCGCGCCGCCAATATCGCCAGGGTACTGGATGAAAAAGCGCTCTGGCAACCGCTTTATGACGCATTACTGCCGCTCTGCGCGGGGCAGGATGCGCTGCTGCTGCCCGCCGTCTTTGGCCTGCGCGATACCGCACTGTTCGACTGGCTCAAGGCCAGCCTGCCCTGCGCGTTATTTCTGTTGCCTACGCTACCGCCCTCGGTGCCGGGCATGCGCCTGCACGCCGCGCTTCAGCGGCGGTTTGTCGCTCTCGGCGGTATCTGGATGGCGGGCGACGAGGTGGTACGCGTCAGCCACGTCGAGGGGGAGATTCAGGCTATCTGGACGCACAATCACGGCGATATACCGCTGCGCCCGCGCTTCGCCGTGCTGGCCAGCGGCAGCTTTTTCAGCAACGGCTTAACCGCCGGACGCGACGGAATTCGCGAGTCAGCGCTGGGGCTGGATATTATGCAACCCGCGCCGCGCGCCGCCTGGTATCGCGACGATTTTTTTGATCCGCAGCCGTGGCAACAGTCTGGCGTCATCGTCGATAACGCCTTGCGCCCCGCCTTACGCGGAAAAACCCTGTTAAACCTGTTCGCTATTGGTTCGGTATTGGGCGGCTACGACCCGATTGCGCAAGGCTGCGGCGGCGGCGTTTGTGCCGCGACCGCCCTGCATGCCGCCAAACAGATCATCGGCCTGGCGGGAGGTGACGCATGAGCCAGCAAAGTTTTGAAAACTGTATCAAATGCACCGTGTGCACCACCGTCTGCCCGGTGAGCCGCGTCAACCCGCGCTATCCCGGGCCAAAACAGGCGGGGCCGGACGGCGAGCGCCTGCGACGTAAAAACAGCGCGCTGTACGATGAAGCGCTCAAGTACTGCATCAACTGCAAGCGCTGCGAAGTGGCCTGCCCATCCGACGTGAAAATCGGCGATATTATCCAGCGCGCGCGCGCCGACTATAGCCAGCAAAAACCCGGCCTGCGCGATGCGATTCTTAGCCACACCGACCTGATGGGCAGCCTTTCCACGCCGTTTGCGCCCATCGTCAACGCCACCACCGGCCTGAAACCGGTACGCCAGTTGCTGGATACCGCGCTGAAAATAGACCATCGCCGCAACCTGCCAAAATATTCCTTCGGCACCTTCCGTCGCCGCTATCAGCGTATCGCCGCACGGCAAGCGCAGTATGCTGAACAGGTTGCCTTCTTTCACGGCTGTTACGTGAACTACAACCATCCGCAGTTGGGGTTCGATCTAATTAGCGTACTTAACGCGATGGGCGTGGGCGTGCAGCTGCTCAGCAAAGAGAAGTGCTGCGGCGTGCCGCTGATCGCTAACGGCTTCTTTGATAAAGCGCGGCGTCAGGCGCAAACCAACGTGGCTTCGCTGCGTGAAGCCATTGAGACACACCATCTGCCGGTGCTGGCGACCTCATCCACCTGCACGTTTACGCTACGTGATGAGTATCCGCATCTGCTGGAAGTTGATAATCACGACCTGCGCGACAGCATTGAGCTGGCGACGCGCTGGCTGTGGCGCAAGCTGGACGACGGCGCGGAGCTGCCGCTCAAATCATTGCCGCTGAAGGTGGTGTATCACACGCCGTGTCATATGGAGAAGATGGGCTGGTCGCTGTATACGCTGGAACTGCTGCGGCAAATTCCGGGGCTGGAGCTTCAGGTGCTCGAATCGCAATGCTGCGGTATTGCCGGAACCTATGGTTTCAAAAGCGAGAACTACCCGACATCGCAGGCGATAGGCGCGCCGCTGTTTGCCCAAATTGAGGCCAGCGGCGCGGATCTGGTGATCACCGATTGCGAGACCTGTAAATGGCAGATTGAGATGTCCACCAGCAAGCGATGCGAGCATCCGATTACACTGCTGGCCCGGGCGTTGGCCCGATAAGCTGCGCCCCAACGGTCCCCTCGCCCCTTTGGGGAGAGGGTTAGGGTGAGGGGAAATGGGCGGATTGGTTAACGCATGATTACCCTCACCCCGGCCCTCTCCCTGAAAGGGAGAGGGGGAAAACAACGCGCCATCGGGCGCTTACAGCACCAGCGAATCGACCACGTTAATCCAGCCATGCTCGCTGGCTACCGGCTTGCCGTGGAGCCAGCGACGCAGCATATTCAGCGCCATCATGGCGCAGACCTCCTGGCGTATCGCCAGGCCATGGCGGGTATTGCTGAACTTCACCTGTAGCGCATGGGTGCCTTCCGGCGTCGAGAGTGCAAAGTTAATGTGCTCGCTCTCCAGCCCGCTCACCGCCAGGGCCAGCCCGGCAAAGTGATTCACGCGGCGCTCGGCGGCCCAGCGTGCGGTTTGCGCCAGCGTTTCATCCTGCGGCGGCACCACTTCACTCGCCAGCAGAGGCGCATCGGCGCGAGAAAGCTGGAGCGCAATCAGGCCGCTGGTAAACTGCTCGCTTAGCGTCAGGCTCAGCTGTTTTTCTTTCAGCACGCGGGCCAGCTGCATAGG
Organism: Kluyvera georgiana ATCC 51603; assembly: GCF_001654985.1. Classification (GTDB taxonomy): domain Bacteria; phylum Pseudomonadota; class Gammaproteobacteria; order Enterobacterales; family Enterobacteriaceae; genus Kluyvera; species Kluyvera georgiana. The sequence goes on along the minus strand of NZ_LXEU01000037.1, from coordinate 35,133 downwards.
CAGCCCCTCAGTACCTTCAAAAATCAGGCTTTCCCCGGCCACTTTCTGCACCTCTGGCCACAGCGCCAGCATCGCCTCGCGATGTTCCGCAGGCCCGGTCAGCTTCAGCTCAATAATCGGCATAGAAGAACGGTAGCCCATGGTCACACCGGGTGGTAGATCGAGGTGCTGCAAACTTTGGGCGAGATCGCTTTCCGAGCGCCCAAACGTGGTTAAGCGCAGGCAAACCGGCGGCTCACCGACCGGGTAACGCTGACGAATGCGCGGTAAAATTTCATGTTCCACCATCACCTTAAATTCAGACGGTACGCCCGGCGTGAAGAACATCAGACAACGGTTGAGCTTAACGGCAAAACCGCAGGCGGTGCCAACCGGATTATCAATCAGTTCGGCGCTGGCGGGAATCTCGGCCTGCTTGCGATTGCTCGGCGCCATGACGCGGCCGCGCTCGCTGAAGAAACGCTCCATAAACGCCAGCCACTCCTCGTGCAGAATCAGCGACTCACCTTTCGCGGTCGCTGCCGCCAGGGCGCTGAGATCGTCGCTGGTCGGCCCCAGGCCACCATTGACGATGAGGATGTCAGCCTGCGTGCTACGCTCGCGCAGAATCGCCACTAAATCGTCCAGGTTATCCCCCACGGTATTGCGGCGGGACAACGGAATACCCTGCTGGAAACAAAAATCGGCAAGCCAGGCAGCGTTTGTATCGACGATCTGCCCCGATAAGACTTCGTCACCGGTGGACAGCATCTCTACCGTTATCATCACTTTCTCCAATAAAAAGAGGACGATTAACTATAACGCAAGCGAAGGATTTAAGAAGAGAAAACTGGCGCAGCGGACGCTGCGCCGGAGAAAATCAGAATGAAGCGCTGACGCCGACATACGGGCCATCGGCCACGGCGTTATCGCGGTTGCCGTCTTTACCCGCCAGGTTCAGGTAACGATAGCCCGCTTCAATGCTGATTGGACGCATAAGGGTGAAACGCGCGCCCGCATTGGCTTCGGTGTAGCTGTCGATGCCGCTGGAGAGGGAGTCCGGAGAGTAGTAGTATTCGCCAAACAGACGCAGGCTGTCGCCAATTTTCCACTGCAGGCCGCCGCCAACCGCTGCCGCATAGCCGGAATCACCATCGTTAGGGTCGGTATAAACCGCTTTACCACCAACGGTCGCCAGGAACGGACCCAGCGGGATATTCAGCCCCAGGCCCAGACCCGCGACGTCGCCGTCGTCGTCGTTGTGCGTCCAGTTACCGGTTAATGCCAGGCCCGACGTTTCGGTGCCAAGACCAAAGCCCAGGTTGGTATAATCTTTACCGGCCTGACCGTTAAAACTGATCGCACTCGCTGACGCAGAGACAAACATCAGCCCCGCCAGACTCAATAACACGCTCTTTTTCATCTTATTCCTTTCACGCAAAGCGAAAATAAACCCCATAACCCGCTGAATTGTACTGCGATACACGGCGGATTCAATGTAGGAAACGGACAATAATCACCGGGATTGTAACGAATTACTACCCATACATCTGCAATAATGATGTTTATTATTCACAAAATAACTGAAATTTATTATTGATGAAGATCACTGCGAGGCAACCCAAAGGCTCAGCTGGTGCCGCGAGACTTTTATCCCGCCGCGGGTCATCGCTTCCGGTAAACGCAGCCAACGGCAGGGCTGCTGAAAACCGGCCAATTTATCTTTTGCCCAGGCGGCCAGCTGCGGTAAATCCAGCGAGGGTTCGCCCTCCACCACCGCCACCGGGCGCTGACCAAATTCAGCGTCGTCCACCGGTACAACAAACACCTGATTCACCAAAGGATGCTGAACGATAACCCGCTCGACCTCTTCAGGCTGAATCCCTTCGCCGCCGCTGAAAAACAGATTATCCAGTCGGCCAATTACCCGCAACCGATCGTCATGCAGCTCGCCGCGATCGCGGGTAGCAAACCAGCCTTCGGCGTTAACTAACGGCGTTAAACGCCCATTGCGCCAATAGCCTGCCGCCATGCTGCTGGCCCGCAGCCAGATTTCGCCCTCCACCAGCCGCAGCTCCCGGCCCGGCAGCGGTGTGCCCACATCGTCCCCGCCGTTGGCCTCGCGCGCGCAAACGGTAGAGGCAAATTCGGTCAGACCGTAGCCGCAAAAGGTGCGGATTCCCCTGGCCGCCGCCTGTTCGGTCAGTTCGGCAGGAATCGCCGCACCGCCTAACAATACCGCCTTCAGGGACAGCGGTTGATTGTCGTTCAGCAGCCGCCACAGCTGCGTCGGCACCAACGAGGCATGGGTGCAATGCGCCAGCGCCTCGGCTAATGGACGTTCGCTGACCGCCATCTGCGCGCCCGCCAGCAGCCAGCGCCAGAGTATCCCTTGTCCTGAGACATGAAACAGCGGCAGCGACAGCAGCCAGCCGTCATTTTCGCCGAACGGTATCAGGCTCAATACCCCTTCCGCGCTCGCCAGATGCGCCGCACAGCGGTGTACGGCGGCCTTCGGTAACCCTGTCGAACCGGAGGTCAACGTCATTGATGCCAGACGATCCGCCTGCCACTCCACCTCGCGATACTCCTCCGCCTCTTGCAGGCTGAGTGGCGGGAGGCCGTAATGCGCTTGCGCATCGAGGTTCAGGATATGGCTAAGGGTGAGCGCCGGCAATAGTTCGCCAACCAGCGATGCAGGCAGGCGTGGGTTGAGCGGTAAAATCCGCGCACCGCACTGGAGCAGCGCCAGCCAGGCCAGCACCGCATCCGCGCTGTTACGCGCGCACAGCGCCACGCCATCCTCTGCCTTGACGCCCTGCGCCTGAAACCCGGCGGCGAGCCGATCGACGCGCTGACACAGCGTTGACCAGTTCAGGCTTTCATTATCAAAACGCAGCGCTATCTTCCCGTCACGTTGCGCGCACCAGTGTCGCCATGGCCAGGTTGCGAAAGTCACAGTAACGGCTCCATATCCTCAATCGCGCCACACGGCAGCGGGCTTTCCGGCCAGCAGCGAATCAGCTGCGTCTGCATCAGATCCAGCGTATCGAGGCCCGGAATTGTTTGCGGCGTCAGCCAGGCGGCAATGCGCGCCAGCTGGGTAAGCCCAAGGCTGGATTCGAGAGAAGAGCTGATGACCGCCGTCAGGCCAAGGGCATGCGCCGCATCGACCTGTTCTTTCACCCGCGCCAGGCTGCCGGTCAGCGTCGGCTTAATAACCACCGCCCGCACGCCCGGTTCAGCCGCAAAGCGAAAATCCGCTTCACGCAGGCTTTCGTCCCAGGCAATCGCGATGCCGGTTTCCCGGGCAAAGGCGCGCGAGTCGTCGCGGGTTTTACACGGTTCTTCGAGGAAGGCAATACGTGAACGGTTATCCGGATTAACGTATTTGGCGAACTGCTGGGCTTTCAGCGGCGTCCAGGCACGGTTGGCGTCAAGGCGCAGCGTCAGCTCAGGAACCGCTTCCAGCAGCAGGTTGACCACCATGCCGTCGCGTACCGCTTCGTACAGGCCAACTTTCACCTTCGCCACTTTCTCACCGGGCATATCGGCAAGCTTCAGCACCAGATCGTCAGGATCGCCGGTACAAAGCGGCGCCGCGCGATAGTCTGCCGCCAACGGCAGCGCATCGTTCACTTCCGCCAGCGCGCAGCTGATGCCAAACGCCACGGAAGGCACATCGGGCAGCGACAGATCATCGCCCTGCCGCCAGGCATCCACCCAGGCCAGCAGCGTCGACTGCGCCTCATCCAACGTTTCGCGGCTAAAGCCCGGCAGCGGGGAGATTTCTCCCCAGCCGTCCCGTTCGCCGTCACGCAGGTAGACGAATAACCCGTCGCGGGTTTTCAGCCGCCGTTCGCGCAGCACCACACCCGCGTCCATTGGAATCTGCCAGCGATAAACCTGCGCGCTACGCATTACGGATTCCGTTTGAATTTGCTAAAGTCAGGCTGACGCTTCTGGTTGAAGGCATTGCGGCCTTCCTGACCTTCTTCCGTCATGTAGAACAGCATGGTGGCGTTACCCGCCAGCTCCTGCAAACCGGCCTGGCCGTCACAGTCAGCGTTCAGTGCCGCTTTCAGGCAGCGCAGCGCCATCGGGCTGTTTTGCAGCATTTCGCGGCACCAGCGTACGGTCTCTTTTTCCAGATCCGCCAGCGGAACCACGGTGTTCACCAGGCCCATGTCCAGCGCCGCTTTGGCGTCGTACTGACGGCACAGGAACCAGATTTCACGCGCTTTTTTCTGCCCCACGATGCGCGCCATGTAAGACGCGCCCCAGCCGCCGTCGAAGGAGCCGACTTTCGGACCGGTCTGGCCGAAGATGGCGTTTTCCGCCGCAATGGTCAGGTCGCACATCATGTGCAGCACGTGGCCGCCGCCGATGGAGTAGCCAGCCACCATCGCCACCACCGGTTTCGGGCAGGTGCGAATCTGACGCTGGAAATCCAGTACGTTCAGGTGATGCACGCCGCTATCGTCCTGGTAGCCGCCGTAGTCACCGCGTACTTTCTGGTCACCGCCGGCGCAGAAGGCTTTATCGCCTTCGCCGGTTAAAATGATCGCGCCGATGTTGTCGTCATAGCGTGCGTCCGCCAGCGCCTGGATCATCTCTTTGACCGTCAGCGGACGAAACGCGTTGCGGACCTGCGGGCGATTGATGGTGATTTTAGCAATGCCGTCAGCCGATTTTTCATAACGAATGTCGGTAAAGCCTTCGGAACAGTCGTGCCACTCGGCAGGGGCGTACAGCATAGCTTCATCAGGATAAATCATAGCGATTCCTATAAGTTAGCAGGCAAAATCTGCGCCAGACACGCGACGACGCCTGCGGGATTTTCCCGGTGCGCGTTGTGTCCGGCATCACGAATAATATGGCAAGGCAGCGCCAGCGTTTCGGCAATCGCCTGAAACTTGCGGTCGTGCTCGCCACAGAGATACCAGAAAGGGAAAGTACGGGCTTGCAGCGCCGGACGCAGATCGTCCTGCCCCGCGAGAGAGGTGGCCAGCAGCATCGCCGCCAGACCAACGCCGTGGTTCTGCTGGCGTAGCGCCACCAGCGCATTGCGCTGTTCGTCGCTCAGGCTGGCGAACACCGGCTGCTGATACCAGTCGGCAAAGACCTCAGCCAGCGGCTGTTGGGCAAAACGCTGCGCCCACTGTCGGTCGTTGCGCCAGCGCTGCGCGCGCTCGGCGTCGTCGATCAGGCCAGGATGAGCGCCTTCGACGATAACGCCTGCCAGGCCGTCTGCCCGCGAGCGACACGCGAAGTGCATCGCCACCCGGCCGCCCAGCGAGTACCCCACCAGCCAGTAATTAAGTATGTTGTAACTAAGTAGCGTTGCCTTGAGCAACGCATCCAGGTCGGCGAAGCCGTCTACCTGCACGTTCGCCGAGCTACCATGCCCAGGGAGATCGACATACAGCCGGTTGGCACGCGTAAAGCGTTCACCCACTGGCCGCCATTCCCGATGGTCGCCGGAAAATCCGTGCAGAAACACCAGCCACGGCTGCGTGGGGTCGCCCCGCTCGGCGACGGCATGAAGAATCATAGATGACTCACCTGCGCCAACAGTTGTTGCAGCGTTTGCGCGCCGTCGGTGTCGTTAACCACCAGTTCAATGACCGTGGTGGCCGGCACACGCCAGGCGGCACCGAGCGCGGACTCCAGCGCCGCCCAGTCCTGCGGCTGATGGTAGTTCAGGCCAAACATTTTCGCCGCATGTTCAAAATGGACGTTCTGCGGCATGGCGTAGAAACGCTCGCGCTCCTCCACCGGCGTCGGCAGCAGCGAAAATATCTGCCCGCCGTTATTGTTGACCACAATCAGCACCAGCGGCGCGGAGACCTGACGCAGTAGCGCCAGCGCGTTAAGGTCGTAGAGCGCCGAAAGATCGCCGACGATCGCCAGCGTTGGCCGCGCGCTGCCGCGCTGCACGCCTGCCGCCGTCGAAATCAGCCCGTCAATCCCGCTGGCGCCGCGATTGCTATAAACCGGGTAGCCCGCAGGCAGTTGGCCTAAAGCGTCAATCAGGCGCACCACGAGGCTGTTGCCGACAAACAGCTGCCCTTGATCCGGCAGATAGCGGCGAATACGGTGTGCCAGCTGCGCCTCGCCGAAACGTTCGCGCTGAGCAGCCACCGCCTGCCAGGCCTGCGCGGAGAGCGCCGGAATAACCGTGGCCCACGGCGCACGCTTTTCAGCGGGATGCTTCTCCAGCCACTGCTCGATATTGCTGACCAGCCGACGCCCGCGATGGTGTGCCGGGTCCAGACGACCGGGGAGCGAGTCCACCAGCCAGTATTCGTCCGGCTCGCAGGCGAGCTGCCATTGCAGCACCCGTTTGCCGGTCAGGCTGCTGCCGATTTGCACCACCATCTGCGCCTGCTGCAGTTCGCTGACCGCCGCCGGATTACCCAGCCACAGATCGGCGCAGGGCAGCGGTTGCCCGGTTTGCGACAGCACGTCGCCAATCAGCGGCCAGCCCAGCGTTTTGGCCCATTCGGCGACGCGTTTGCCCTCTTCCGCGCTCATGCGCCCCGCCACCACCACGCCGCGCTTCTGCCGCCAGAAGAACCAGTCGCGCTGGACCGCGCTCTCCTGATGCAGCGCTTCGCGCAGCCAGGGTTTATCCCCCTGCCACCAGTCGCCCAGCGCCTGCTGCCAGTCCAGCCCGGTGTCATCCATATCGCCGTACAGCGGTTCCGCGAACGGGCAATTAATGTGCACGCCACCAGAATGCAGAGCACCCAGCGCATCATCCACCACCGATACCAGCCAGCGGGCCGGAATATCCTGGCTCGGGCGCGGTAGCGACACGGTCTGTGACGGATGTGAAGCAAACATTCCCGGCTGGCGAATCGCCTGATTCGCGCCGCAGTCAATCAGCTCCGGCGGGCGGTCGGCGGTCAGCAGAATAATTTTTTCGCCGGTCAACCCGGCTTCGATCAGCGCAGGATAGAGGTTGGCCACGGCGGTACCAGACGTGACGATAACGGCCACCGGCTGGCGGCTCACTTTCGCCAGGCCCAGAGCCAGATGGCCAAGGCCGCGCTCATCAAAATGGGTGTGATGAATAAAGGCGCGGTTTTCCGCCGCCGCAAGGGTGAGCGGCGTTGAACGCGACCCGGGGGCAATGCAAACGTGGCGCACGCCGTGACGGGTTAATGCTTCCAGAATCACCGCCGCCCAGCGTCGGTTAAATGCGCTTACTGACATGAATTTGTCCGGTATCAAATATTGCGACTCAGTATAAAGACTACGACAGCGTAGGATTTTGATATGAGTCGATAATGTTCTATTCAGAGAATAGCAATGAGCGCAGCCCCGCCGCTTTATTTTCGATTTCCTGCCACTCCTGCTCGGGATCGGAGCCTTCGACAATCCCGGCGCCCGCATACAGCCGCACGGTCTTGTCTTGCACCCTGGCTGAACGCAGCGCGACGCAAAACTCACTCTGCTGCCGCGAAAGATAGCCCGCGGAACCCGCGTACTCTTCACGGGTAAACGGTTCAAAATGGTCAATAAACGCCAGCGCCGCCGCTCTGGGCAGCCCGGCGACCGCTGCCGTCGGCTGAAGCTGGAGCAGGCACAGCGTGTCGTCCGGTTGCGTGAGCTCTGCCTGAATGCGACGGCGCAGATGCTGCACCTTGCGCAGGCGGACGATTTCCGCAGGCAGCACATCCAGCGCGTGCGTGACGTCCTGCAACCGCTGGCAGATATCGTCAACCACCAGACCGTTTTCCCGCTGGTTCTTATCGTCGTGCATCAGCCAATCGCCCAACCGCTGCGCGATGACCGGATCGTCATGCGCTGCCACCGTTCCGGCCAGCGCCTCGGTCAGCAGCTGCACGCCACGTCGCCGCCATAAACGTTCCGGCGATGACCCCAGAAACGCCCGGCGAGCGTCAAAGGCCATGTAGAAATGATAGCAAGAGAAATTGACCCGGCGACTGGCGGTCATCAGCGCACCGGCGTCCGGCGCATGGCTGAAAGTGAGGTCCGTCGCGCGCGCCAGCACCACTTTCGTGAACTCACCGTCGCGGATCGCCTGGGTTGCCTGCTGAATCAGCCGACACCAGCCCTCTTTGCCTGGACGATGGGTTTCGCTCTCCTGATGCAGCGAGAGTTCAGCAGAGGAATGATGGGCGCTGAGCGCCGCCAGACAGGCCCGCGCCCGCTCGGCGTCCTGTGCCAGCGAAGTCTCGCTCCACAGATTCAACCGCAGGGTGGCCCGGCCAGCTTCACGTCGCCATTCCAGACGCGGCAAAAACAGCGTGCCGCGTGTCGGTTCAAAGGCATTAACGCCACACACGCGGATGTCATCACGCGGCAGCGTAGCAAGAAAGGCATTCGCCTGCGCCAACGAGGAGAACGTGCACACGGTGTCCAGCGCGGCAATCTCTTCCTTGCCGCTGCGCTGCTGCCAGTAAAATTGTGGCCAGACCGCCTGACCGTTCAGCCAGGCGAGCGGGTCAAAGGCATCATTCAGAGGGAAAGCTGCTTCAAGGATTCGCATGCCGGGCAACGCGGGAAAATCGTCTGCCAGAAGCGCTGACAGGCGCTGCAACGCCGCTAAAATCGAACGCACGCCAACCTCCCTATCATAAAAACCACATAGTATAAGGGGTACTACCCGTAAATTGCAGTACCCACGATTAGGGAGTAAATAGACGCGAAGGCAATATCGCGCTGAAAATCAACGGACTTTGTCTTTTACTATAGCCGGGATTCGCGGTTATGCGTGCACCGCTTCGCGCGCCATACCCACGTGCGGAATGCCGTCCTCGTCATAAACGTCGGTGACGGTAACAAAGCCATACTGGGCGTAAAAATCGCGCAGATGCGCCTGTGCGCCAAGGTAGAGCGCCCGCTGCGGCCAGCGCTGCTGGCACGCGTCAACGGCCCGCGTCATAAGCTGATGGCCTAAACGTTCGCCGCGCACATCGGCGCTGACGATGACCCGGCCAATCACCACCGGCTCAATCTCTTCCTCGCTCACCAGAATTCGCGCGTAGGCCACCAGTCTGTCATCCTTCCAGCCCAGCAGATGACGGTTCTCGCCCAGCAGATCGTCACCGTCCACATCGAGGTACGGACAGGTTTGCTCCACCACAAACACTTCGCAGCGCAATTTCAGCAGCGCGTACAGCGCCGGAACGGCGAGTTCAGAATGGTGCAAATCTTGCCAGCGAATCATGGTAGGCTCCTTAGACCTTATTTTTACCGCCAGGGGCGCGGCACTATGCAATTGACTTTTTTAGGCACATCCGCGGGCGTGCCAACCCGTACCCGCAACGTAACAGCAATGCTGCTGAACCTGCAACATCCAACCCAACCCGGGCTGTGGCTTTTTGACTGCGGCGAAGGCACTCAGCACCAGCTGCTGCATACCCCGTTTAACCCCGGCAAGATCGAGCGTATTTTTATCAGCCACCTGCACGGCGACCACCTGTTTGGCCTGCCGGGGCTCATTTGCAGCCGCTCGATGGCCGGTAGCGCTCAGCCGCTGACGCTGTACGGCCCAACGGGGCTGAAAGAGTTTGTTGAAACGACGCTGCGCCTGAGTGGTTCATGGACCGACTTCCCGCTGACGATAGTAGAAATCAGCGCGGGCGAGATTCTCGACGACGGGCTGCGCAAAGTGACCGCCTACCCGCTAAATCATCCGGTAGAGTGCTATGGTTTTCGCGTTGAAGAACACGACAAACCCGGTGCGCTGGACACAAAACGGCTGATTGCCGACGGCGTCCCCTTCGGCCCGCTGTTCCAGAAGCTCAAAGCAGGCGAGCGCATTACGCTGGCGGATGGGCGTATCATCGACGGCACTCACTATCTCGCCCCGGCGACCCCCGGCAAAAAAATCGCCATTTTTGGCGATACCGCCCCCTGCGAAGCAGCGTTGGCGCTGGCCCGCGACGTTGATCTGATGGTCCACGAGGCCACGCTGGAAGCGGCGATGGCGGAGAAAGCCAATAGCCGCGGTCACTCCTCAAGCGAGCAGACCGCCCAACTGGCGCTGGCGGCCAACGCCAGGCGGCTGATTATCACTCACGTGAGTTCGCGCTACGATGCCGAAGGCTGTCGCCGTCTGCTGGCCGAGTGCCAGAGCCACTTTGCGAACTGCGAGCTGGCGGAGGATTTCGCCACCTTCACGCCAGAATAACGTTTTGCCTCAGCGTGCCGATAACTCAGCTAATAAGTTCACGCTGTATCATGCTGAGGGCACCATGGATAACTTCCAGAAAGAGATCGACGACAGGGCTAACCTGACCCTGTCCAACCGTTTTGAGCTGCTGCTGTTCCGCCTGGGCAAAGCCTCGCAGAGCGAGGCTTCAGAGCTGTACGGCATCAACGTCTTTAAGCTGCGCGAAATTGTCCCGATGCCGAGCTTCACCCGCCCCGCGGGTATTAAGCCGCCGCTGATGGGGATGGTGAATATTCGCGATCAGATCATCCCGGTTATCGACCTCGCCGCCGTCACGGGGTGCACCCCGAGCAACGGACTGAATATTCTGCTGATTACCGAATACGCCCGCAGCGTGCAGGCGTTCGCCGTGGAATCGGTTGAGAACATCACCCGCCTCGACTGGACGCAGATCCACACCGCCGAGAAAGCGGTCAATGGTAAGTACATCACCAGCATCGCCTGCCTCGACGACCATCAGGAGAGCAACAACCTGGCCATGGTTATCGACGTGGAGCAAATTCTGTATGACATCACCCCGTCAAACCACGATCTGCACGCCAAAGCGCTCAATCCGCGTAAGTTCAACATTAAGCCGGGGGCAACGGCGATTGTCGCTGAAGACTCGAAAGTGGCGCGCGCGATGCTGGAAAAAGGGCTCAAGGCTATGGATATCCCCGCACAGCTGCACGTCACCGGCAAAGAAGCGTGGGAGAAAATTGAGCTGATCGCCCAGCAGGCAGCGCAGGAAGGGGTTCCGGTGAGCGACAAAATCGCCCTGGTGCTAACCGACCTCGAGATGCCGGAGATGGACGGTTTTACCCTCACCCGCAAGATCAAAACTGACCCGCGTCTGCGTAATATCCCGGTGGTGATCCACTCTTCTCTATCGGGCAACGCTAACGAAGATCACATCCGCAAGGTTAACGCCGATGGCTACGTCGCCAAGTTTGAGATTAACGAGCTGGCCTCGGTGATTGAGCAAGTGCTCAATAAATATGGCAATAAGAGCGACGCTGCGCTGCATTCAGTAAGGTGATCCTCCCTGTGGCTACGCGCTCTGTTGCGTAGCCAGCCCTCACCACCATCTGCCGAAATGATCACGGTCACAAAACGCAGTCATCATTTTTGGCATGCGATCAATCCCCTTCGCACAACAGATACTTGTTAAAGCCATGTTGCAACTGACTTCATAAAATTGTTAACGCTGATTAATGCGTAATACGCATCAGTCGATGATTTTAATGCGCTTATCTCCTTCATTGTCCTGATCCAGTCTGCTGAAACAGGCGCGCTATAAGCGTCACGAACAGACTGGAGATAAAAATGCATCTATACGCTCAATATCGTCATAGTCTTCCAGCGTCAGGCTGAGGGGAAGCAAAGACGCAAAGTCCCGGCCTGTCGGCGTATCAAAGAGGGTGGCGGTGGCGGTTTCTCCCTCCACAATGATCTCAATTTTCATAAGCGTCTCCTGCGCCACTCCCCGGTCGTTGTCACCCGCCATAGCGGACTGCGTGACGAAAAGCAGGCCGGCAAGGAGCAGCAGTGATGTTCTGCGGTAAGCGTTTTGCATAAGGGTTAGCGTTGACTTTTTCATCGCATTATTGTTACCAATATGCAGCGGGTTAACTAGCTAATGAATACTTAATACCCTTATAAGTAAAATTTATAAATGGACCGAAAACAATCATGGCCAGACGCAATCTCAACGATTTACTCTCTTTCGTCACCGTGGCGCGTGAGGGCAGCTTTACGCGCGCTGCCGCCCAGCTCGGCGTGACCCAGCCCGCACTGAGCCAGGCGATTTCCGGGCTGGAAGAACGGATGCAAATCCGCCTGCTGACAAGGACCACGCGCAGTGTGTCAGTGACGGCTGCCGGGGAGCGACTGCTGCAGTCTGTGGGCCATCGTATTGATGAGATTGAAGCCGAGCTGGACATGCTGACGACACTGCGTGATAAACCTGCGGGGACCGTCCGTATTACCTGTGGACCTAATGTTCTGAAGACCACGCTGCTGCCAAAGCTGACACCACTGTTACGCGAATATCCTGATATTCATATTGAGTTTGATGCCAACCACGGGTTCCGGGATATCGTTGCGGATCGTTTTGATGCCGGGGTGCGGCTCGGAGACACTATCGACAAGGATATGATAGCCGTACCCATTGGCCCGAAACTGCGCATGGCGGCTGTAGCTTCCCCTGAGTATTTTGCCCGGTACGCCGCCCCTAAGACGCCACGCGATCTGATGCAACACTGCTGTATTAATGAGCGTATGGTTCAATCGGGGAAAATCTACACCTGGGAGTTTGAGCAGGAAAACGGCAAATTCCACGTTCGGGTTGAAGGCCAACTGACGTTTAACACATCGGAACACGTCGTTGACGCCGCTCTTGCCGGACTGGGCATTGCCTTTTTACCTGAAGAGGAGTTCGGCACACATCTGCAGGAAGGAAAACTGATCCGGGTGCTTGAAGAATGGTGCCGTCCTTTTCCCGGCTACTATCTTTATTATCCCAGCCGTAAACAACCCTCTCCGGCCTTTTCACTCGTTGTGGATGCGTTGCGTATTAACCGGAAAATGTAACGCTGAATTTTTAGGTCAATATTTCAGAATGAATATGAAGGTCTGCTCCTGGCACAGGGCTGCTGTTGCAGCCCTGACGACCCTATACTTCGATCGATTCAGAGATCTCTAATGCATCATCGACTTCAATGCCCAGATAACGGACTGTGCTTTCCAGTTTCTTATGGCCCAACAGAAGTTGGATCACCCGGAGATTCTTGGTTTTCTTGTATATCAGGTAAGGTTTTCTTCTTCTCATGGAGTGTGTGCTGTAAAGCGAAGCTTCTAGACCTAGTTTTTCTACCCATCCATGAAAATTCGGTTGTATTGCCGGGTTGATATGTGCCGGTTAGTTCCGATCCGAGACCGAAACAAGAAGTCTTTGCTATGCAAATTTCCAAGCTTTATCAATGCACCAACAGCTTCTCTTGTCACTTTGGTTATCTCAAATTGCACAGGGCTACCGGTTTTCTGTTGCAGCACCGTTGCTCTGCTGGAAACCGAGCTACCATATGCAACATCAGATACTTTGAGGTTGACCAGATCACAGCCACGTAGCTTACTGTCCAAAGCCATATTGAACAGAGCCAAATCGCGCATCTTACCTTCTAGTTCAAGCCTGATTCGGATTCCCCAGATATGGAATATCTGAAGTGGTCTTTTTTGGCCGACAATACGGTCTTTGTTCCACGGTGACGTGTTCATACTCAAATCCCCTGCAATATGGGAGATTTGAGTATGGTTGTCTCTCATGAGCGAAGAGCGGACGCCCGCATAACGGAACAGGCGTCCGATATTTTGAAGTGGGCAGATTACTTAACCCGCTTCCCCGTTTCGTCAATGACCTTCTCACCATCCTCTTTGGTAAACGCTCCTTTCTGACCTTCCGGTAGAATATCCAACACTATTTCTGAAGGGCGGCAAAGACGAGTGCCAAGCGGCGTAACGACTACCGGCCGGTTAATCAGGATCGGATGTTGAAGCATAAAATCCATCAACTGCTCATCACTAAATTTTTCTTCATCAAGACCCAGATGTTCATAAGGCTCAACATTCTTACGCAGTAATTCACGCACCGTAATTCCCATATCTGAAATAAGTTTAATCAGCTCATCACGGGTCGGTGGCGTATCGAGATAATAAATTATCGTTGGTTCGTTGCCGCTATTACGGATCATCTCCAGCGTGTTGCGAGAAGTACCGCAAGCAGGGTTGTGATAGATGGTAATGTTGCTCATATCTGTATCTCATTACAAAGTGATGGAGAGCCGCAACGCCAGCGCGGCCAGAGTGACAAACAGCACCGGAAGAGTCATGATAATGCCGGTGCGGAAGTAATATCCCCATGTAATCGTTATATTTTTCTTGGCAAGCACATGCAGCCAAAGCAAGGTTGCCAAACTACCAATCGGGGTGATTTTTGGGCCTAAATCGCAGCCAATCACATTGGCATAAATCATAGCCTCTTTGACGACGCCAGTCGCCGTACTCCCGTCAATCGACAGTGCGCCAATCAGCACCGTCGGCATATTGTTCATCACCGATGACAGGAACGCGGTCAGGAAACCGGTGCCGAACGTTGCTGCCCATAACCCCTTTTCTGCCAGCAGGTTCAGCACGTCAGACAGATACTCCGTGAGTCCTGCATTGCGCAGGCCATAGACCACCAGGTACATGCCCAGCGAAAAAATAACAATCTGCCATGGCGCACCGCGCAGGACTTTTCCGGTGTTGATGGCATGACCTCTTTTCGCCACTATAAACAGTACTGCTGCGCCAGTAGCCGCTATCGCACTGACCGGGATCCCCAGAGGCTCCAGCACAAAGAAACCGACAAGCAGTAATAACAGGACAATCCAGCCCACCCTGAACGTTGCCAGATCTTTTATCACACTGGCAGGCGTCTTCAGCAGCGAAACGTCATACGTCGCCGGAATGTCCCTGCGGAAGAAGAGATGCAGCATGACCAGCGTGGCCGCAATCGCGGCCACATCTACGGGGATCATAACGGAGGCATACTGCGTAAAGCCCAGACCGAAAAAGTCCGCCGAGACGATATTCACCAGGTTAGAAACAATGAGCGGTAGGCTGGCCGTATCTGCTATAAATCCTGCGGCCATCACAAAGGCCAGTGTTGTGCCCTTGCTGAATCCCATTGCAAGCAGCATCGCAATCACAATGGGTGTCAGGATCAGCGCGGCGCCGTCATTGGCGAACAAAGCAGCGACAGCGGCACCGAGCAACACTATCCAGGTAAACAGCAGGCGACCACGCCCGTTACCCCAGCGGGAGACGTGCAATGCGGTCCACTCAAAGAAGCCAGCCTCATCGAGCAGCAGGCTGATGATAATGACCGCAATAAATGCCGCTGTCGCGTTCCAGACGATATTCCAGACAACGGGAATATCAGTGATATGGATGACACCAGTTACCAGCGCCAGCACAGCCCCGATACTCGCGCTCCAGCCAATACTCAGGCCTCTGGGTTGCCAGATCACCAGTACCAGCGTCAGTAAAAATATACTCCCTGCCAAAAACATTTCAAACCCCGTTACATATGATTATGTGAATATGTTTTCCTTCCTCAGCAAGAGGGGCAGGCCGACTTTGCCAACCATTCCCGCACATCTTCCCGAAGGCACTGCCAGGACGTCGTGATTGTCTCAGCGGCCCACGCAGGAATATGAGGTGACAGACGATAGTGAATCCATTTGCCTTCCCGACGATCCAGAACTAGCCCAGACTCGCGAAGGATAGCCATATGGCGTGATATTTTGGGCTGTGATTCGGCGGTAGCTGCACAGATATCGCACACGCACAGTTCTCCGGACTCCCGCAGAAGCATGACAATGGCGAGCCGTGTTTCATCCGACAGGATTTTGAAAAGCTGAACAGGTTGTAGCATTTTCCTCTCCGTTCCCTTTAGAATACACATATGATAAATCATATATATTAACTTTGAAATCATCTGCTCTCTCTGGAGGAGAAAAATGGAACAATTTCCTGCCCTGAATACGGAATGCTTTGATCAAGACATCGCTGAACGCCTGCATCTGCAGGAGCCACCAAGAATTCTGATCCTGTATGGTTCAGTAAGAGAGCGCTCCTACAGCCGCTTTGCCGCGGAGGAAGTGGGTCGCCTGCTGACAGCGATGGGCGCGGAGGTGAAACTCTTTAACCCCTCCGGTTTACCCCTGCCGGATGATGCGCCGGACACGCATCCCAAAGTCACCGAGCTGCGCGGTCTGGTCAGATGGTGTGACGGGATGGTGTGGAGTTCTCCGGAACGGCACGGTGCTATGAGCGCGGTGATGAAGGCGCAGATTGACTGGATACCCTTAAGTGAAGGCGCGGTTCGTCCTTCGCAGGGCAAAACACTTGCGGTAATGCAGGTCTGCGGCGGTTCACAGTCCTTCAATGCCGTGAACCAGATGCGTATTCTGGGTCGCTGGATGCGGATGTTTACGATCCCCAACCAGTCCTCTGTAGCCAAGGCATGGCAAGAGTTCGACGAAAACGGACGAATGAAACCTTCGTCATGGTATGACCGCATCGTCGATGTAGCCGAGGAGCTGTTTAAAGTCACGCTGCTGCTTAAGGGACAAACCGGTTATCTGGCAGATCGTTACAGCGAGCGAAAAGAGAGCCATCAGGAGCTTTCATCCCGTGTCAATCAGGACAAAATATAACGTATGTTCTTCGTGAATCGATACTGCATGAGCTTAACAACGTCCGCTCCTGGCACCGAGCAGACCATCCAGCCAGGCACTTAGAGTTATTGCTGTTCAGTACTACCCGGAGTATGGATTGCCGGGTAGTACTGAACTCCCGGGCAATGGTGCTGAACCTCAATCCAGCCTTAATCATTATAATCACCATAATTTGCTGTTTTTCATCTAGTGCTGAAGGACGTCCAAACCGTTTTCCAGGTCGCCCCCGAGATCGCGGTGAAATAGGAGTAAGTGTATTCAGTGTTGAAGTGCTGGATAAATTAATTACCCGCTCTATACAGGATGAAGTGAAAATGGAAGCAATTGCCAGCGCTCGAGCGAAGTGCCATGCCATGCGCAGCTGGTGGCCCACCAGGACGAGTTGAAACAGGCAGGTCACAGGCAAATCGGCTGATGAAACGGTAGGTGATGTAGTGGCAGAGGATTAGACGCCAGAATTCGCAAAGTAATAACCCGCAAGCTGACGGATTGTCTTTGGAGCTAATGTTTAATCTTCTTATTTATTTTAGATACGCTATGATAGTTGATATTACTTAACATTAAAATTTCAGTTAAGTATTAATTATAAACACTATAGCAATAAAATTCAGAGGGTTAACAATGAGCGTCAGAAGAGATAGCGACGGTAAATATGTGACAAGTGAGCAGCCTTTTAAGCAGTATGATGAAAAGTGGCGTGCTGATAATGCTGCTAGCTGGGAAGCCCCCACCAGCCAACCCACCCAGCCGGTTAATAACTCATGGGAAAATTTCCATCAGCCCACATCTACGTCAATATCTTATGAAGACCAGCTGGCTTTCGCCAGCGGCGCGCGCAAAGTTCTCGCCTTAATTATTATCTGGTTTACGCTATGGGGAATTATCTTAACGCCAGGACTACAGGCTTCGCAAATGCTCATATATGAAGGGGGATTCGCTTCAATCCCGGCAAGGATCATTTTTTCAATCCTTTATATTTTTTATACCATCTTATTTGCCCCTCTTCAGTTTGCTTACCTTTTTGATGCTGGTGACCTGGTAACGCGATTGCTCATTCAGCTAGGTGAGATAATTGTATTGTCATTCCTGGTAGTTAAATTCTGGCAGAAGTTAAAGAAAAAAGTATTGTATAGTATTGCATTTATCGCGGTACTGGCATACATAGCCGTTGGGTTGGTGTCGCTTAATAGTGGGCTTTGGGAATCATTTAAGTTTTTTCCGTACCTGAGTTAATAGCTTTCAGGAATGAAGCATTAAATGAGCTAGCGGTGGACTGTTGCCCACCGCTAATACTACGATACTGTAACAACGAGTTCGCTTTCTCTTGGGTAAACCGCATCGCGCAACGTCTTTGGCGCTGAAGAATTTGCCGTCAGCACTCAGCCCTCTGTATATCACCCGTTGATATAGTATTACCGAGTGATGTCATAGAAGATGATGACTTTATCTCCTTACGGCTCCCTGGCCACTTTTCTTGACTTTATTAAAATTTATAGAATCATACTTCTTACACATCATTATTATTAGTAGTTTTTCACAAAATATTTAATAGCTTATTGCCAAAAACATTGCATTGTAATACTTTGAATTTTTATTTTATTAACGGACTTGCTATGAAAATCACTACCTTATTCAGTGCAGGGATACTTACGCTACTCCTTGCGGGTTGTAACGACAACGATTTTAAATCACGTACAATTACTATTGAAGGCACTAAGCTAGAGTTATCTGGTAGTAAACTTGTAGGCAAAGTAGGAAATAAAAGTGATACCTGCGATGTAGATACCTACAAATCTGACAGAGAAGGCGATGAAAAAGTCTGGAGTGAATATATTATATATAAGTGTGGGGAGCACAACTTTATCAGAGTTGATTTCAAATACCCCGTAACCAGCGCTGAACCAATGCCAATAAGGGTAGGCAGCGCAAATAATCGTTTCCTGGAGCCGAAATTCTTCACCTGGGCCGATGTAAAAATGTAGTCTTTCCGGCCTTACCTTGCTTGAAATATAGCATCATGAAAAAGAGGATCTGATGAAAAAATCGTTGCTGGTAATCGTTCTGCTAGGGTTAAGCGCAACAGCCGCCGCCGGGGAAGCGCACTTTTGTGGCTCCCCTGAAGTTGGCGCGCTGGAAACTGGGCGTCAGGATATTACTGACAGTACCGTTTTTACTTGCGGTGGAGGGATTAAAGGCACACTACCCGATCTGGCAAAGCAGGGTTGGAAAGTTGTGCAGGTCAGCGATCAGATGGCATCGTCATCTTCGTCAGACCCGAGTAAAGCCACTGTCTATTCGCGATTGATAATACAGAAAGACTGACAACGCGTGCTTTCTTAATGACCAACCAAACTCCGTCATCTGGCGGAGTTCTTTTTGGTGATGGACCTGTATTTCATATCGGGTTTAGGTTTGAAAGGATGTGGCCAACTAAAGCTGAAAGGTCAAAAACAGCCTTAACGTACAATAAGTTCCGATATCTAAACTGGCCCCTTAATCAGCCCGGCTCATGGCAGACCGCCTCGATATTATGGCCATCAGGGGCAATGACGAATGCAGCGTAGTAGTTTTCGCCGTAGGAACGTAGGCCAGGCGCGCCGTTATCCAGGGCGCCCGCACGCAAAGCAGCATTGTAAAACTCATCAACTTGCTGCCGGGTTTTGGCGACAAACGCCAGATGCAGAGGAGCCGGTTTGTCATTCGTGTGGAACAGGCAAAGTGAAACATTGCCGGAACTCATTTCAACACCGTAGTCCGGCGTGCCTTCATCGATAAGCTTCACGCCAAGCGGCTGAAGCGCGTTGAGGAAGAAGGTTCTACTTTTTTCGTAATCACTTACGCCGAACTTCACATGATCGAACATTATTTATTCCTCTGAAGAGATGAACAAATAAAGAGTATAGAAAGAGATTTAAGTTAAATTCACTTAAGAACGCGTCAATGTGATAAGCATCAATTTTAGCGCTCTCTCTATCGACAGTATCAGCCCTGGCTTTTTTTAGCCCCCTCTCAGGCCTCCTTAAATAAAATCAACCAACAGGAGGATTTAGATTTCAAGCGCGGCCTTAATTGCAGCTTCCATTTTCTCCGGAGTCGTCAACGGCGCAAAACGTTTAAGCGGTTTGCCGTCGCGGCCAATGAGAAACTTGGTGAAGTTCCACTTGATTCGCCCACCGAGCACGCCGGGCAATGCATCCTTCAGATAACGGAATACCGGGTGCGCCGCCGCGCCGTTGACTTGCACTTTCTCAAACATCGGAAAGCTCACACCGTAGTTGATGTAGCAGGTCCGAGAGATGTCATCTGCACTACCGGGTTCCTGCTGACCAAACTGGTTACAGGGAAACCCCAGCACCACCAGCCCCTGGTCGGCATACTTCTTATAGAGCGCTTCAAGGCCTGCGTATTGCGGCGTGAAGCCACAATGGCTGGCGGTATTGACCACCAGAACCAGCTTGCCTGCGTAGTCGGACATCGGGATGAGCTGACCATCCAGGCGAGTGGCGGTGAGTTGATAAAAACGATTCATATCAGCATCCTCAAGGCAAAGCGTAGCGGTAGGCGGAGGAATCCCTCTTTCCCACCGTGCAGCCGGTTGTCAGCAATACACCTGCGAAGGCCAAAACAGCCACCTTAGCCAAATCGGGTTTTCGTGAGCAATGAGCGGCAAATCAGCACCATCGCCGCGGCGCTACACAACGGAAACAGCGCCAGCAGTAGCCAGGGATACATGGCCTGCGTTGAGGGGGTCAACGCCTCGTCAAGCAGCCCGCCAAACGCTAAATTACCCGCCAGCACCGCGACGCCGCCGGCAGTGGCAAGCGCGCCATAGTGCGCGCCAAGCGTCGATTCCGTGGCAAAACGGGGGATCAGATCCTTAGCCGACGGCACCAGCAACATTTGCCCTAAGGTGAGCAGCGTCACAAAGCATATCGATGGAATTAATCGCTGCCAGCCTTCTGCCGGCGGCGTCGAGGCGAACAGCGCCACGCTGGCAAAAGCGGTGGAGAGCAGCAAAAATCCCACCGGCAGGATCCGGATGGCCCCCACGCGATGAGCAAGCCGCGCCAACGGCAGCTGCAAGGCCACAATCAGCAGCGAGGCGAGCATAAACAGCGGACCGAGATCTTTTTCACTGCCGCCCGCGCGCTGGATCTCAACGGGCAGTGCCAGATAGAGTTGGTTATAGCTTAGCAGCCACGAACTGTAGGCGATAATAAACGCCACGAAACGCGGCTGACGAAATGTCGTCCACCACGGCAGGATGTTGATCTTCTGCGCGCGGCGCGGCGCGGCGGGCAAAGCGAATGAGAGCAGGACCAGCGCAATGACAAATACCCCTGCCCCCGCCAGCGCAACCTGGCGAAAACCAAAGCCCGTCAGCAGCGCGCCCAAGGCAGGCCCGAGGACGGCACCGAGCTCACCGCAGACCGCAAACAGCGCGAACCACTCCGCCCGGCTGCGTTTGCCGCTCGCCTCACTTTGTGTTCCCGCTTTGGCCAGCAGCGCTTCAATAGACGGTGAAAACAGCGCCCCGCCGATCCCCGTCAGGCAGGCTCCCAGAATAATCGGCCACAGCGATTGACCCAGCGCTAACAGCAGATAACCTACGACCCGGATAATACAGCCGATCAGGATAATCGCACGTGCACCAAACCGGTCGGAGAGCGCCCCACCGATAATAAACATCCCCTGCTGTGAGAAAGTACGCAGCCCCAGAATCAGGCCAATCAGCCCGCCGGAAAGCAGCATATCGTCGCGCAGAAATATCGCGAGAAACGGCACTACCGCATAGAAACCAATATTAAAAACAAACTGGCTACCCAGTAATACGGGCGGCCAGAGCGTCGTGGCGGGGCGCAGGGGAAAACGCAGCATGAAATTATCCGGCCTTAAACGATAAAGTGGATATGTTTTTTACCATGGAAGCGGGAAATCTCAATTTTGGTCTTCACGCGAAAAACATCCCACAACAGTTCCTCACTGAGAATATCCTGCGGCGTTCCGCTGGCGATAATTTGCCCTTTCTGCATCACGATCAGCGAATCGCAGAACATCGCCGCGTGGTTCAGATCGTGGATGGCCACAATACTGGTGACGGGCAGTTCGCTAATCAGCTGCATTAACTGCATCTGGTGGTGAATATCGAGGTGATTAGTCGGTTCATCGAGCAAGATCTCCGTCGGTGTCTGCGCCAGCGCGCGGGCGATATGCACACGCTGCCGCTCCCCGCCGGACAAACTCAGCCACCCCTGCTCGCTTTTATCCAGCATATCGACGCGTTGCAGCGCCGCGGTGACGGTTTCGTCATCGTGCGTGCTCCAGTTAGAAAACGGCGTATGATGCGGAATCCGTCCCAGTTTGACCACGTCGCGCACGCGCATATTGGCTTCAGTCATACCGTGCTGCTCAACAAACGCCACCCGCCGAGCAAGCTGCTTTTTCGCCATCTTCGCAATGTCTTTACCGTCGAGCGTCACGCGGCCCGCATCCGGGCGACGCAGGCCCGCAAGAATGCGCAGCAGCGACGATTTGCCGCAGCCGTTAGGGCCAAGCAGCCCCACGGTTTCACCGCGCGCAACCTGTAGCGAAACGTCGTTGACGATGACCTTTTTACCGACCTTCCAGGTTATATGTTCAGCGCAGATACTCATCACTTATTCCTTGAACGGTAGATAATGATGGCAAAGAATGGCACGCCGACCAGCGCCGTCACCACGCCTACCGGCAGGCTTTGCGGCGCAATCAGCAGGCGAGAAGCGATATCCGCCAGCACCATTAAAATCGCTCCGGCTAACGCGCAGGCAATCAGCAGCGTGCGGTGTAGCGGGCCAAAGAAGAAGCGCATCACGTGAGGAACCACCAGCCCAACGAAGCCAATCGAGCCGGCCATGCTGACGATGGTCGCGGTAATAAGCGCGGTGGTGGTAAAGAGGATGAGGCGCACCCAAGGGACAGCAATCCCCAGCGAGGCGGCGGCATCATCGCCAAAGGTGAAAGCATCGAGCGCCCGGGAATAATACAAACAAACGGCCAGGCCAATCACCACGACCACCAGCACCAGCTGGAATTCCGGCCAGCGCACGCCGCTAAAACTGCCCAGCAGCCAGAACATCACGTCACGCGCCTGCTGCGCGCTGGCAGAGGTGCTGATGGTGTAAGCGGTAATGGCGTTGAACAGCTGAGAAGCGGCAACGCCCGCCAGAATAGTGCGTTCGTTCCCCCCACGGGCACCGTTGGTCAGAAAAGCCACGAAGGCAAAAGCGGCAAAGGCCCCGGCAAACGCCCCGGCGGACAGCGATACCGCGCCGGTGCCGATACCCAGCACAACCACGGAAACCGCCCCCGTCGACGCCCCGGCAGAGACGCCGAGGACATAGGGTTCCGCCAGCGCATTCTTCAGCAGACTCTGTAATACCGCGCCGCAGATAGCCAGCCCTGCGCCACAGCAAGCCGCCACCAGCGCGCGGCTCAGGCGAAAGTCCCAAATCACGCTTTCATAGATACGATTAAGCGGGACGTCGGTCAGCCCCATCTTATTACCGATGGCGTAAAAGACGTTTTGCAGCGGGATGGCTAGCTCTCCCACGCTGACGCTAACCGCAATCACCAGCAATAACAAGATGATAGAGAGCAGGCACGAGGTCGTCAGAAACAGCCCCTGTCGCGATGCAATAGCGGCAGCCGTCATCAGTTGAGCCCCAGTTTTCTGAGCTGCTCGCCCACTTGTTCAGCGCCGTAGAGGGTGCGGATGGTCGGGTTCATCGCCTGCCCGTCCATCACCACGATATGGCCTTTTTTCACGGCGTCCAGCTGGCTGACTGCCGGATCGGTTCTCAGGAATTTGATTTTTTCTTCTGCGTTATCCAGCGCCCAGCGGTTGCGATCGAGGCTGGAGACCACAATCACATCCGGGTTCGCCGCGATAATGCTTTCCCAGCTTACCGTCGGCCATTCGGTTTCAGACGTAATGGCGTTATGACCGCCCAGCACGTTGGCAATAAAGCCAGAGGCGCTATTTTTCCCCCCAACGTAGGCATCGGCTGAAGGCGATGCGCTGGAGAACCAGAAGACGAAGGAGAGATCTTTTTTATTCTTGCTAAACTCCGTGCGCAGCGCATTTTCACGCTTTTTGAAATCCGCCACCAGCGCGGTGCCCCGCTCCTGCACATTAAAAATGGTGGCGAAGTCTTCAATCTCTTTATACAGCCAGGTCATATCCCAGAGCTGCTGACGGCTGCCGTACATATCGCCGGTGGCTTTTTTGGTGGCGCACATGCCGGGTGAAACATAGCTGTTTACGCCGAGGGTCGCGAAGTCTTCGCGTTTAGCCACTTTACTTTCCGGGCCTAATAAGAGGGGGTTTTGTGACGGAACAAAATCAGGGTTTTGCGCCAGAATAGATTCAAGCGTAGGAATCTCCACCGTCAACAGTTTTATTTTTTCATTCTGCTTTGCCAACTGTGGCAGCACCTTGGTTGGCCAGAAGGCGCTGGCGACCACGTTATTTTGCAAGCCGAGCAGCAGCAAAATCTCAACCGTATTTTGCCCCAGCGCCACAACGCGCTCCGGCGGTTTACTGAACGTCTCTTGATAGCCGCAGTTTTCAATGGTCAGAGGATAGGTCGTTGCCATAGCAGAGCTGACCGACGCTAACACCAGGCCTAACGCACAGAGGGTCTTTTTCATTTAAACGCTATCCTTCATCAACAGGGTTCTCGAAAACCGGGAGGTCTTTTTTTTAATGTAAATGAAACTCATTACTGAGGCGGGGTTTTATACAATGACCCATTTAGGGTGTCAATGAGAGATAATTCCCGCGGGTTAGCATGCCCGCGGGCAGAATGCGCTGAGGGTTAAAAAGCGCGGAGCGGAGAGAAATAATAGATGGCAATGGTGGCTGAGATACTGACGATGACGCTGATCATAAAGTAGGTTTTAAAGGGCTGCTTTTGGGTTTTATGGCGAAAAACCTGCTGCCCAACCATTGCGCCAATCCATCCCCCTACCACGCCAAAGAACAGTAACGTCGCTTCAGGCACTCTTCGCCAGTCCTTGCGCGCCGCCATCTTATCGACCCCGTAAATCACCAGCGTCAGCATGTTCGCCAACAGCAGCCACATCATCACAGGATGCGCGGTAAACAGGCTCGCGATCGCCGCGAGGGCCAGCAGCAAATAACACCAGCGGTTGAGATTCATAGAATTAACGGCAGTCCTGTTTAATCGATGTCGACGCCGCATTATACGCGGTGTCGGCGGCGGGAAGATACCGCCGCCGATTCTCCCAACGCTAATTCACCGCCAGACGCAGCGCCAGGTCCTGCGGATAGGGGTCGAAATAATTCTGCGTCAACAGATAGCCATCCGGGTATTCCGCAAGATAGTGCTTCAGTAGCGTCATTGGCGCAAGAATGGGCAGCACCCCCGCACGATAATGCAGAATCACATCCCGCAGCTCCGTACGCTGCCGCGTGTTGAGCTGATTACGGAAGTAGCCCTGGATGTGCATCAACACGTTGGTATGGTTTTTACGCGAAGCCGGTTTCTTGAGGATGGTCATCAGCTTGTCGCGGTACGCCTCAAAGAATGCGTCCAGATCCTCCCACGTGTGCAGCGAGGCGACAAACGGCCCAATCTCCCGATACCCAGCCTGGTGATGCGCCAGCAGTTGCAGTTTATAGCGACTATGAAAATCAAGCAGCGCCCGCCGCGTCAGGCCATTTTTACGCAGTTGCTGTAGCTCATGCAGCGCGAAGACCCGCTCAACGAAGTTTTCACGCAGCAGCGGATCGTGCAGCCGACCGTCTTCCTCAACCGGCAGCCACGGGAACTTCGCCATCAACGCGGCGGTAAACAGCCCCGTCCCTTCTTTACGTCCGCGATTGCCCTTCTCGTCATACAGCCGCACCCGCTCCATACCGCAGCTGGGTGATTTGGCGCAGACGATAAAACCGGATAGCTCGCCTAATCCGGCCAGATACCCGGCGCTAAAGTCGGCCATTTTTTCACTGACGTCGTCATGAGGCGCGTGGCTGAACCGCATGCGGATATCGCCTGCGGTAGTTTGCACCAGCCGCAGCGCCGGGCGGGGGGTCGGCAGGCCAATCGCCATCTCCGGGCAAATTGGCCGGAATGTGACCCACTGCGCCAGCCGGTCCATCACAAAGTCCGTCCGTTTATGGCCGCCGTCGAAGCGCACGGCCGCGCCGGTTAAACAGCTGCTGATTCCAATCACCGGTTGCGTTTTCATGGCGTCCTCCTCGTTATGGCGCTTTACGGGAGAAGAACAGCGTCACCGTACCGACGGTGAAACCAAATTTCTTCATCTCGGTTTTGTTAAACAGATGGGTGCCATCCTGCAGATACATCCAGTCGTCAAAATGCAGTAGCCAGGTTTTGCCGTTGGCTTTCACATTCATGCTGTAGTGCCAGTTGAACGCATTTCCCGCCGCCTGGCCTTTGGCGACCCCTTCGATATCTCCGGCGGTTCCCTCATAACGATCGTCGCCAAGCCGCCTGATGTGCCACACCCGCTGCTGCTTCTCGCCATCGTCATAAACAAACCGTTCATTCAGGGTTAAGGTATTGCCCACCACGTCGCCATTGATAGCCACGTGGAAACGTCGCAGCTGTTTGCCGCTGCGATCCTGAACCATCCCCCAGGCCTGGGTTTCCCCCTGGAAATACTGGAAAATATCCAGCCGAGGTTGCTGCTGGCGGTAGTCGGCGATGTCGGCGCTACAGCCGGTCAGTTGCATCATCAAGGGCAGACTTAAAGCCAGTAAACGTTTCATTTTTGACCTCCAGTGAGCTGCTGACGCAGCTCCGGGTATTGCGTAAGCGAATCGAGCCAGATGGCGAGAAAGCTTTGGCTGAAATCCGCCGACTGCCGTGGCCCCAGCGGCATAAAGCGCGTTTGCGCCGCCGAGGCGCGGTACCAGAATTGCCCCTGTTTATCGTTCAGCACGAAGGCCAGCTGCGTACCCGGCTCGACGTCCGGCCATAATTCCGCCAGCATGCGCAGCCAGACCTGACTCTGCGCCTCACGCGCCAGAATCCCCTGCGCCTGCCACTGCTCGCGAGTGGCGTTAACCAGATCCTCCCGGTCAATATGCCGGGCGTAGGTGATGATCAGCGCCTGATCCTGAGTTAACCCGTGATATTGCCCGTCCGGCGCGCGGAGCTGGGAGGTATAGACCGTGAACGGTCCCCAGGTCAGCGTCGCGTCACCGACTTTCCGCCAGCTCAACCAGTCCGCAGCAACGGCCGATGGCGTAGCGACCGCCAGACACAACAGCATCAGTAGCGCAGATTTCATTGCCGTCTCCCCAACAGAATGTGAAATAACAGCATTAACACCAGCCAGCCTGTCGTCAGCGCGCCGACGACGACGATCGTCGGCTGCAAAAAGGTGATGGCGCCCAGACGTTGTCCCAGCCAGTAGGCGACCGGCCCGCCGCAAACCGCCATCAGCGCCAGTATCCATCCCGGCAGCGTGGTCGAACTGGCGAGCTGGGTCCAGACCGTCGCGAACATCAGCCATAGCGCAATCATCCAGAATGGCAGTACGCCTTCGCCATGAAAATCAATCAGCCCCGTCAGCGCCCAGAGCGCATCCAGACAGCTGCCCGCCACCGCCAGCAATAGCGCATATAAGCGGCGTGCGGGCGGCAGCATCATCAGCGCCAGAATGGCTATCCCGAGCCACAACACCAGCCCTCGCTCACGAAAGAACACCACCAGAAACCAGTAAAGGTCGAAGCCGACGGCCAACAGAAAAATCTGCAGATAGCGTTTCATACGCGCTCTGCCGTCAGTTGCACCACGCTTATCGTACGGGCGTTGAAACCGGCCTCGCAGTAGCCGAAGTAGTACAGCCACATCCGGCGAAAGCGTTCGTCAAAGCCCAGCTTCTCGATATCCTGCCAGGCATGGGTAAAACGCTGCCGCCAGTGCACCAGCGTACGGGCATAGTCCGGCCCCATATCAAACAGGTTGCGCACCACGAAATCGGTATGCCGCGTCATCAGTTCGCTCATCACCGTGATGCTGGGTAAAAAGCCGCCGGGGAAGATATAACGCTGAATAAAATCCACGCTTTTGCTGTAGTCGCGATAGCGCTGATCCTGAATGGTGATCGCCTGAATCGCCATTTTTCCCCCCGGACGCAGGCGCGCCTGGCAGGTGCGGAAGAAGGTGGGCAGATAGCGCTGGCCGACGGCCTCAATCATCTCCACCGAGACCAGCTTGTCGAACTCCCCGGTGAGGTCGCGGTAATCACACAGCAGCACCTGCACCCGATCCTCAAGCCCGGCGCGGGCAATGCGCGCTTTCGCCCACAGGAACTGCTCCTGTGAAAGCGTGGTGGTGGTGACTCGGCAGCCATAATGCCGCGCGGCGTATTCCGCCATCGCGCCCCACCCTGTGCCAATTTCCAGTAAATGGTCACTGGAATTGAGCGCCAACTGCTCGCAAAGACGCGCCATTTTGGCCTGCTGGGCCTGCGTCAACGCCTGCTCATCGTCCGTAAACAGTGCGCTGGAATAGAGCAGTTCTTCATCGAGAAAATGCGCATAAAATTCATTACCCAGGTCGTAATGCGCGGCGATATTTTCTCGCGCCTGCTGGCGATGGTTGCGACGCGTCCAGTGGCGCAGGCGCTCGATGGGCCTGCCCAGCAGACGAAAACCGTTTTCCAGCTTTCCAAGCGTGCTGCCGTTCAGCGCAAAGATCTCCAGCAATGACGTTAAGTCATGCGTTTCCCACTCGCCGTCAATCCAGGCTTCCGCCGCCGCCATGCTTCCCCCGGTCAGCGCCCGCCAGTACACCCTGGGGGAGAGAATATGCACTTCGGCGCGCAATGCGGCAGACGCGTCGCCAAACTGAAAGGTTTGCGCCCCTTCCCGCACCGTCAGCGAGCCGTGGCGAATGCCGCTCAGCAGCCGGAAAAGCAACCAGCGCGCGATGCGGACGTTGCGCGGAATATCGGGTTCAAGCGCAAAGACGGGATCGGTCATGATCGTTTACTCCTGCTCACGGGATGGGTGTAGAGCGGCACGCGCTTGAGCCAAAGCTTCAGCGCCTGCCAGTAAATAGCGAGTACGGTTTTCAGCGTCATCAACGGGATGCGCAGCAGCAGTGAACGCAGATTTTTTTGCGTCAGCGGCTCGCGTTTCAGCGTCAAGGTGGCATCAAAAACCTTCGCCGTTTGATGGTTTTCGATGTGCATATGCAGCGTTTTGCCCGGCGGGTTAAAGCGCCAGTGATAGATCATGTCCATCGGGTTAAACGGCGAGACATGAAAGGCTTTTTCCACCGGCAGCATCGCCTGGGCGTCGACGGCATAGTAGTGGCGCTCATTCCACGGCGTATTGCGGACTTCGGCCAGCACCCAACGCAGGCTGTCCGCGCGGTCATAGCAGTAGTAAAAATTGACCGGATTAAAATGGAAGCCGAGGTAGCGCAACTGCGTCAGCAGCATAACGCGGCCGTCAGGCTGCTCACCGGTCAGCAGGGCAAGCTGCTCCAGCGCGCGCGCTTTTAACGGCGTTCCCAACGGATAATCCGCATCATAGAAGGCCGCCGCCGCGAAGCGATTTCGCTTCACCCCCACGGTGGGAAGCTGTGGCAGTTCATCCAGATCGAGCCAGGCCATAAAAACGTGGTAGCAAAACTGATGCGCTTTAGGCTGAAAACGGCGATGGCGTAACACGCCCTGGTAAAGGCAACTGTTCATTTGAGCGCCCCTATTCCGTGCACGACATCCAGCGCGCTGCGTACTCCGTCCTCGTGAAAACCGTTGTACCAGTACGCGCCGCAGAACCAGCTGCGGTGTAACCCGTTGATCTCGCTGCGACGCGCCTGCGCGCGCCAGCTTTCCGGGTTAAACAACGGGTGCTCGTAAACAAAGCGTCGCCAGACGTAGCGGTCGTCAATCGGGGCGTCGGGATTGAGCGTGACGCAGAACAGCGGGCTGCCTGCGGGCAACCCCTGCAGAATATTCATGTTGTAGGTCACGCAGGCGCTGTCCCGCTCCTGCTCGCTCAGCCGATAGTTCCAGCTTGCCCAGGCGCGTTCACGCACCGGCAGCCAGCGGCGGTCGCCGTGTAACACCACCTCATTGCGCTGCCAGCCGATAGCGCCCAGAACGTCTCGCTCGGCAGGCGTGGGTTCCTCCAGCATCGCCAACGCCTGTCGGGAGTGGCAGGCGAAAATCACCTGATCGAAGGCGTGAACGGCGTCTTCAAGCTGGATTTTCACCCCGCCGTCGAAGCGAATCACCTGCTGTACCGGCGCGTTGAGGCGCAGCGTCAGGCGATCGCCTAACTGTTCCAGCATCGCGCGGATATACTCTCGCGAGCCGCCGGGTACCACATACCATTGCGGACGATCGCGGATATCCAGCAGACCGTGATGCTCAAAGAAGCGTAAAAACAGCGGCAACGGAAAACGGCGCATTTCGTGTAGCGATGATGACCAGATTGCCGCGCCCATCGGCAGAATGTAATGACGGGCAAAAAAGGCGTCAAAACGGTGCTCTTCGAGGAACATCTGTAAAGTGGCGCTCGGGTCGGCATCATTCAACGCCTGTTTGGCCAGACGATTAAAACGGACAATCTCCTTCAGTAGCCGCCAGAATGCCGGGTTCACGAGGTTACGCCGCTGGGCGAACAGCGAGGTGAGCGTATGGCCGTTGTATTCAAGGCCGCTTTGCGGATTATGCACCGAGAAACTCATCTGCGTTTTCTGGCCGCGGATACCCAGTTCGCTCAGCAGCCCCATAAAACGCGGATAGGTGCGGTCGTTGTAGACGATAAAGCCGGTATCAATGGCGTAGTGTCCCTGCGGCGTAGCGACATCAACCGTCGCGGTATGGCCGCCCGGCGTCGCTTCCGCTTCAAAAACGGTGACCTGATGATGGCCGGCGAGCCGCCATGCGCAGGTCAGCCCGGCGATGCCGCTGCCAATAATCGCGATCTTCATGAGCGCACCATCCTGCGTAACAATACGCGCTGTAGACATGCGGGAAGCCCGGCTAACGCGCGTAGCGCGATGCCAAAAGCGGTCGGGAAGGCGATATGATTTTTCCCTTTTGCGATCCCGCGGCGAATGGCTTTCACCGCATATTCGACGCTCACCTGAGCGGGCATCGGGAAATCGTTTTTGCGAGTCAGCGGCGTATCGACAAACCCCGGAGAAACCACGGTCACGGCAACGCCTTTCGGCTCCCAGTCCAGACGCAGACAGTCGGCAAACCAGCTTAACGCCGCTTTCGACGCGCCATAGGCTTCCGCCCGAGGGAAGTGCAGCCAGTGCGCCATTGAACTCACCAGCACCACGCGGCTGCCGCTCATCAGTTGCGACTGCAAGGCTTCCAGACAATTGACCGGCCCCATGAAGTTGGTGGTCATCACCCGCGCGACCCGCTCAGCGTCGATGACGCCGCGTTCGAGATACTCGCAGGTTCCGGCACAGAGAATGACCAGATCGGCGTAGCACCCCTGAAGCGCCTGGCGACAGGCATCCAGGTCGGTCATGTCGAACTGAAGCGCGGTGATATTGGGGCTGTACAGGCGCAGCGTTTCCAGGCGCAGGGCATCGCGGCCGCAGGCAATGACGTGATAACCGTCATCGGCCCACGATTTTGCCAGCCCGGCGCCAATACCGGAGGTTGCGCCGGTGATGAGGACAGTCATCATGAGCGCACCCTCCGTTTGACGCTACGCACCGCCCACCCCAGCACCGGCAGGTGTTCGTAGAGCATCTCACCGGCATCGTAGTAATCGCGCTGGTGAACGATTCTGTCACCCTGAATCTTAACCATCGAGCACCCTTTCAGCGCCAGCGATGCGCCTGCGGCAATGCGGGGATGCGACCAGTGCATGGTCCACGCTACGGCACAACGCGGCGCGTCATACAGCGGCGTCTCAATGGCAAAGCGGCAGGCGTTGACGTTAGCCAGCAGGTGCGTGAAATAACGCTGGATCGTCAGCAACCCGCGATGGGTGCCGAAAGGATCGACAAGCGTGGCATCCGCATCATAGATCGCGGCAAGCGCCGAAGCGGGCTGGTGGTCCAGCCCGGAGTAGTAATCAACAAACCTGTCGATGACGGATGGCAATGCGCTCATAGATCTTACCTTGTCGTGCAACAACATCGTGTGATGGCATACTTAAAACTTACACAATTAATAATATTTGTCCAAGTTTTGAATAAAATAAATTTTTAATCCTTTTAAATTCAATTTGATAAAAATAATTCTATGATGAGTTTAAAATGACAAAAATCAGCCCTGCCACCTGAACAGCGGCAGGGAAAAAGCGTCGGGATGGCTGAGAGGGAGGTGTTACAGCGGGATCACATCAAGAGAATCGACCTGCTGCTGCCAGAGGTCTATTTGTTTTTTGCGGGCGACGGTGAGTTTACCGGAGGTCACCAGCAGCCATTTGCGCTGCGGGAAAATCTCCGGGGCCAGCGCCGCGGGCGCCGCGGGAAGCACATCAATGCGATGCCCTTGTCCGGTGCGTTTCAGCGCTTCAAGCCAGATTTCGCAAGGGTCGCTAAGGTGCCAGCCGGTAATCAGGTAATTATCACCCGGCGCGCGTTTATCCCCTTCCAGACAAAACGAGGTGTAGGAGATGATGATGCCGTCGAGAATTTCCCGCAGCGTCATCATTGCCGCGACGTTGGCCGAGACTTTACTGCGCAGCGGGCGCAGCACTTCCGTCACCAGTTCAGGGCGGGGATATTCGCGACCGGCGTCGTAAATCAGCTGGCGCAGAGATTCAATTTTGCCCTCTTTCAGGCGTTGCAGCATGCTCTCCTGCAAGGTGAGCCAGTTATTGGTTTGCCGTGCCCCCGGGCGGGAGAGCAGCGGTTTCACCTGGCTGACCGGCACGCCTTTTTTCACCCAGTCGAGAATTTTGAGCGCCTGCTGGATATCAGCATCGCTGTACTGACGGTGCCCGCCATCGGTGCGCTGCGGTTTGAGCAGGCCGTAACGACGCTGCCAGGCGCGAAGCGTCGTGGCATTAATGCCGCAAAGCCGGGAAAATTCACCAATGGAGTAGGACATAAAGCGCACCTGATAACCAACAATACACTCAATATACTACGAATCACGGCGGGTTGAAGGAAGTGGGAAATCGACCATCAGGGACAAAAACTCAGCCTTTACACCGGGAGGCGCTTTAGCGGAATTTTCTCTGGTTATTCAGGAGATGGTCGGGGGAATTTGCTATGTAACCTGGCTCCCAGACAAGAAAAGTCGAAGCGCTCTATTTTGTAAATCCATTCTGGTTAACTCCCCATAATGACAACGACAAATCCTCATTTTAGTTTCTTCAGTTTACCGCACACATTCCGCCCACTGACTAGCCGAATTGCTTTTCGTATACATCCAAATGATTTTTAAAATATTTTCTATACTCATCCGCAGAGCGGACCAAAATTGTTACCTCAATAAACGGTTCCCCCAACTCTTCTGAAAAATCTTCGAATGTTATGAAGTCAGTGGCGATCTCTTCACTTGTCTCTTTAATGAAGAGTTTACAACCCGTTTTAACAATATTTGGTGAATAAAACGGAGTAGGTTTAAATGCTCCATGGACAAATCCCATAGGCGGATCGCCAAACTCTAATTCAGTGACGCCAATAACTTTGTCATCTTTTCTAATATCGAATGCCATTTCATTCCTCCTGATTTATTCATACTTATTCTAAGCGTACTCGGACTGACGCCCAACAGGTACCGTCACGGATCACGCAATGCCGGTCATCCGGCCTCCAGCATGCCAAAGCTGACAATTCGCGCCCGCCCCAGCTCTTTCGCGCGATAGAGCGCCACGTCGGCAGCGCGCAGCAGGTTGTCACTTTGGACATGTTCCGGGTAGCTGGCGACGCCTATCGAGACGTCCACGTGGCCAATATCCGTCCCGGCAAAACGCAGCGCCATCTCGCGCACGCCGTTATAAATATCGGTGGCAACGCGGCTGGCGGCCTCTTCATCCATGCCGTTAAGCAGCACCAGGAACTCTTCACCGCCGTAGCGGAAAGCCGTGCCGTGCTCACGCACCACGCGCTGAATAATCGCGGCGACGCTTTTAATCACCCCATCCCCCGCCTCGTGGCCAAACCGGTCGTTAATGTGTTTAAAGTGATCGATATCGATCATCAGGCAACTGAGCGGTTCTTTACTGCGCATGGCCTGGTTCAGCTGAGTGCCCAGCATATCTTCGAGGTGGTGGCGATTACGCAGCCCGGTCAGCGGGTCGTACAGCGCTTTTTCCAGCAGCGCGTCGCGCAGCCGCTGGTTGGCCAGGGCCAGCCCCAGCGCCTCCGCCATCAGCTCGAGATAGGCGCGTGTCGAGGCGGTTTGCTCGTTGAGATTCTGGAATGAGAGCAGCCCAATCGCCTCTCCCTGCGCAATCAGCGGTACGCACAGGGAATGGCTGTGGCACGTCTCCGGCAGATGGTAGCAGCCGATATCCGGCTCGCCGTGCACCGGCGGATGGCTTTGGCCGCGACGTACCGCCCAACATTCATCCGGATGGAAAGGACTCGCTTTCCCCTCCGGCGATAGCCACTCGCCAACACAGCGCATCTGCCAGGGGTCGCGGTCGAGAACAAACAGCCGTCCGGCCACGCCGGGCGCAATGTTCGGCGCGAACAGCTCTGCCACATTAATGACGTCATCAAAATTCTCGCAGCCTTGTAGGCGCTGCGTCATCCGCGCCAGCAGTTCGCGTATCGCCCAGTTGGCATCGCGCTCTTTCTCCAGCTGCTGCCGCGCCAGGCCGTTTTCGCGGAAAATACGCACCGCCTGCGCCATATCGCCAATTTCATCAATCTGCTTAAAGTCGGGCGTCTCCACGGCATAATCCTGCGATGCCAGCCGGTGAACCACGTCGCTCAAACGCACGACCGGGCGCAGTACGCGGTGCTGTAAAATAAAGCCCAGCACGAATAAAAACAGCAGCGCCGTCAGCCCCACCATCACTTCCGACAGCGTGCGCAGCGTGCGGGACGCCCGCGTCGCATCGTCAATGGCATCGCGCGCGCGGTTATCCAGAAGTTGGCGGAAGTGATCGAGTCGTTCCTGCGCGCGGTCCAACTCCTGCTCATAAATTTTGCCGTAAAGCAGCGCCATCGCCTGTGCGGTTTCACCGCGCGCCATATTGGCCAGCGCCGCTTGCTGCTCGTCCTGCAGCGCATCGACAATCTGCACGCCCTCGTGCAACAGCGCCAGCTCCTCGCCCGTCGCCCCGGCGTCGTTCAGTTTTGATAATCGGTGTTCAATCGATTTCAGCGCGGTTTCCTTCTGCCGGTATTCCTTCAGCACGTCCGGGTCTTTGCCGACGACGTACAAGCGCGCCAGATCGGATAGCGCCCAGGCGTCGTTGTCGATCTCCTCAGTGAGCTGGTCGAACACCTGTCGCTGCGCCACCGCCTGACGTTCGGTGTTGTCCGCGCTGGAGGCCATCAACATGACGATACCGGAGGCGATAGTCAGACAGACCGTCGCGCCGTAGGCCCAGTTTGTTATGGTCGCTATTCTCACCGATGGCTTCCTTCTGCGACGAATATTCAATAAGCATCATGGAAATTATAGGAAATGCCCATTTCCGCGTGACAATAAAAAAAGCGGCCGTAGCCGCCTTTTGTTGTCATCCCTAAACCACCT
>NZ_LXEU01000036.1 GCF_001654985.1 Kluyvera georgiana ATCC 51603 | reverse complement strand
TATCGTCATGGCATTACGCATCTGGAGGATTTTTTCCTTCCGCCATAAACTCTTCGTCCAACCCTTCGACGTTCCCCGCGTGGTCACGCCCGGAGAACAGGTTCCAGCAGGCGAGGAACAGCGCCGCGATCAACGGGCCGATGACAAAGCCGTTGATGCCGTAAATTTCCATACCGCCAATGGTGGTAATCAGGATCAGGTAGTCAGGCATTTTGGTGTCTTTACCCACCAGCAGCGGGCGCAAAATGTTATCCACCAGCCCGACAATCACGATAAAGAAACCGACGATAAAGAGCCCCTGCCACAGCTGGTCGGTGGCGAAGAGAAATATCGCCGCCGGTACCCAGATAATCGCCGAGCCCACGGCGGGTACCAGCGACAGAAATGCCATCAGCGCCCCCCACAGTACGCTCCCGTCGATGCCGACAATGGCAAACGCAATGCCGCCCAGCGTCCCCTGAACGACCGCCACCACCGCCGTGCCTTTGACCGTCGCCCGGGTGACGCCGACAAATTTGGCAAACAGATGCTGTTTCACAAAATCGGTCAGCGGCAGCGAGTCCAGAATCTGATTCACCAGATACGGGCCATCTTTTAGCAGGAAGAACAGCAGATACAGCATGATGCCGAAGCTAATGGCAAAGCCGAAAGTGCCCTTACCAATCAGGAACGCGCTGCCAGCCAGGTACTGCCCCCCCGCCAGCGCGACGTCAGAGAGTTTTTTCTGAATTTGCGCGACGTTATCCAGGTCGTGCTCTATCAGAAAACCTCGCGCCCAGTGCGGTAGATGCGAAAAAATGCTGGCAATAACCTGCGGGAAACGCGTGTTGTTCTCCTGCAGCTTGGTGTAAATCACGTTCAGCTCAAGCGCCAGCGATGACAGGATCGCCATCAGCGGAATAAACACAATCAGACAGATAATGACAATCGTGATGAGCGATGCCAGCTCGTTGCGCTCGCCCAACGCGCTACGCAGCTTATTTTTCACCGGGTTGAACACCACGGTGAGGATAGCCGCCCACAGAATGGCGGAAAAATAGGGGGAAAGTACGTCGAAAAATGCCCAGGTGACGAGAGCAAGAATGAAAATAAAGAAACCTTTGGTCAATCCGTTAAAGCGCATTGCTAAGTCCTGTTGCGGGAAATCTGTCACGACTATAGGTGCGTTTAGCCGGATTTACCAGGTCAGGGCGTTACGCGCGCCGTCGAGTTGGGCCGAGTGATGTTGAGGAAAACCGCCGTAACGCCAGCGCATCATGAAGATGTCTCATGTTGCAATGAAATTAAGTCGCTTTCACTCACCCAGAGGCTCTGGCATAAAATACACATTATTAACTTATTGGCAACATGAAGCCGCCGGATGCGTGAAGTAAAACACGCGAATAATCAACAGGCTCGGTTTTCATATCCCGACTCAGGAGGCAAGACTGCCATGAATAAAGATTTTACTTTTACTATTAAGCACAGCCTTTTCGACGAAAATTATAATCCTTCTGAGAATACCCGTATTACGACTAATTTTGCCAATCTCGCCCGCGGTGAAAACCGTCAGCAGAATTTACGCAATACGCTCAAGATGATTGATAATCGCTTCAATAATTTAGCGTACTGGGATAATCCGCAGGGCGATCGTTATTCCGTTGAGCTGGATATTATTTCCGTTGAAATGAATATTGCGGACACCGCCTTTCCGGCGATTGAAATTCTGAAAACCAATATTATTGATAAAAAAACCAACGAACGAATTGAAGGGATTGTTGGCAATAACTTCTCGTCCTACGTTCGTGATTATGACTTTAGCGTCCTGCTATTGGAGCATAATAAGCATCGTACCGAATTTACGATTCCGGAAAACTTTGGCGATTTGCATGGCAATATCTTTAAGCATTTCGTTAATTCAGCGGAATACAAAGCACAGTTTAAAAAGCCGCCGGTCATCTGCCTCAGCGTATCCAATAAGAACGCCTATCAGCAGACCGGCAATCAGCATCCAGTTCTGGGGGTGGAATACCAGCAGCACGGCACCTCGTTAACCGAGCATTATTTCAGCAAGATGGGCCTGAAGGTGCGCTATTTCATGCCGAAAAACAGCGTTGCGCCGCTGGCCTTCTTCTTTACCGGCGATTTGCTGAGCGACTACAGCGACCTGGAACTGATCGGCACCATCAGCACGATGGAGACCTTCCAGAAAATTTATCGCCCGGAAATTTATAACGCTAA
This sequence comes from Kluyvera georgiana ATCC 51603, assembly GCF_001654985.1. GTDB lineage: Bacteria > Pseudomonadota > Gammaproteobacteria > Enterobacterales > Enterobacteriaceae > Kluyvera > Kluyvera georgiana. The sequence goes on along the minus strand of NZ_LXEU01000036.1, from coordinate 28,691 downwards.
CTCCGCGGCAGGTTTGCACTATCAGCCGAATCTGAGTCAGCAGGATCATTCATTAACCAAAATTGTTTACGACCGGGAAGAACGCAGCCGGCTCGCCATTGAGCAAGGCAAATTCACCGAAGAACACTTTATCAAACCGTACAAACATATTCTTGAGCAATGGTCAGCCGACTACGCGCTTTAATGAATTCACATTGAAAGGTTATCTATTATGAAAACATTGCTCCCGACATCAACGGCTGGCAGCTTACCGAAACCGTCCTGGCTCGCGCAGCCGGAAACGCTGTGGTCGCCGTGGAAACTGCAGAATGAAGAGTTAATTCTGGGCAAACAGGATGCGCTGCGTTTATCACTGGACGATCAGCTGCGGGCCGGAATTGATATTGTCAGCGACGGTGAGCAAACCCGTCAGCATTTTGTCACCACCTTTATTGAGCACCTCAGCGGCGTCGATTTTGAAAAACGCGAAGTGGTGAAAATACGTAATCGCTACGATGCCAGCGTGCCGACCGTAGTTGGAGCCGTCGAGCGTAAAAAACCGGTCTTTGTCGATGACGCGCGTTATTTACGTCAGCTCACCAAACAGCCGATAAAATGGGCGCTGCCGGGGCCGATGACCATGATCGATACCCTGTACGATGCCCACTATAAAAGCCGCGAAAAGCTGGCCTGGGAATTTGCCAAAATCCTTAATCAGGAAGCGCGCGAGCTGGAAGCGGCGGGCGTGGACATTATCCAGTTTGACGAGCCGGCCTTTAACGTCTTCTTCGATGAAGTTAACGACTGGGGCATCGCCACGCTGGAGCGCGCGATTGAGGGGCTGAAATGCGAAACCGCCGTGCATATCTGTTACGGCTACGGTATTAAAGCCAATACCGACTGGAAAAAGACGCTGGGCAACGAGTGGCGTCAATATGAGGAAGCGTTTCCGAAGCTGCAGGCGTCGAATATCGATATCATCTCGCTGGAGTGCCATAACTCTCGCGTGCCGATGGACCTGCTGGAACTGATTCGCGGTAAAAAGGTGATGGTCGGGGCCATTGACGTCGCCAACCATACCGTCGAGACGGCGGAAGAAGTTGCCGATACCCTGCGCAAAGCCCTGCAGTTTGTGGATGCCGACAAACTGTATCCGTCAACTAACTGCGGCATGGCCCCGCTGCCACGCTACGTGGCCCAGGGCAAGCTCAACGCGCTGAGTGCGGGGGCGGAAATCATTCGTCGCGAGCTAGCGGCGAAGTAACCTCACAACACACAGGCGATCGCCGGGATCGCCTGTCATTTACCCAGGCTACGCGTTCTGATAAAGATCCCAGCGGTTGCCATACAGATCTTCAAACACCACCACCGTACCGTACTCCTCCTCACGTGGCGCTTCGCAGAAATGCACGCCTTTCGCCTTCATGGCATGGTAATCGCGCCAGAAGTCATCGGTCTGTAGGAACAGAAAGACTCTTCCGCCGCATTGGTTGCCGATAAAACCTTCCTGCCGTTCGTTGGACGCGCGCGCCAGCAGCAGATTGCAGTCGCTTTCCGGGTTGGGTGATACCACCACCCAGCGTTTGCCCGGCTGTGGCGTATCTTCAACAAGCGTGAACCCCAGTTTGTCCGTGTAGTACTGAATCGCGCGGTCGTAGTCGTCGACCACAATGGCGACGTGCCCCAGGCACCGTTTTTGCGTTCTCATTGACTGCTCCAGCCAGATTCTCATGCCAATACCCTACACGTTTTCACGCATAAAAAAACCGCCGATAAATCGGCGGTTATTCACATCATCACGCTGGATTACATCAGCGGCATCGCCAGCTGAACGATGCTAATCAGCGGCTGCGGGTAGATACCCAGCACCAGCACCAGCAGCGCGGAGATCAGCACCACGATACCGCCCGCGCTGTACTGCCAGTTAGACGGCGCATCGCGGCCCGGCTGCTGAGGTGCGCTGAGGTACAGGCTCACAGCAACGCGCAGGTAGTAGTAGAGGCCAATCGCGGAGCCAACCACCACCGCGCCAACCAGCCACCACAGGTGCGCCTGGACGCCGACGGCCAGCACGTAGAACTTACCGATAAAGCCAAGCGTCATCGGGATACCGGCCAGCGACAGCATCATCACCGTCATCACCGCCGCCAGAATCGGACGGTTCCAGAACAGACCACGGTAGGAGTACAGGGAATCTGCATCCGGACCACGGTACGGGCTGGACATCAGGCTGACCACGCCGAACGCGCCGAGGCTGCTGAACAGGTAACCGGCCAGGTAAACGCCAACGGTCTCCATCGACATCTCGCCGCTGTGCAGCGCAATCAGCGCCACCAGCAGGTAGCCGAGGTGAGAGATAGAGGAGTAACCCAGCAGACGTTTGATGTTGGTCTGGCTCAGCGCCATCAGGTTACCGAAGATGATAGAGGCGAAGGCGATAATCCCCAGCACCACGCGTACCGCTTCGCTGTCGCCTACCGGCGCGTACAGGAACAGACGCATCACCACCCCGAAGATGGCAATCTTGCTGGCGGTCGCCAGGAAGGTGGAAACCGGCGCAGGCGCGCCCTGGTATACGTCCGGCGTCCACAGGTGGAACGGCACCAGCGAAAGCTTGAAGCCCAGACCGACGATCATCATCCCAAGGCCCGCCAGCAGCAGCGGTTCGTGCAGCATGTTGTCGCTGAGGCTCTTACCGAGCGCCAGGAACGACAGGTCGCCAGACTGCGCGTACAGTAACGCGATACCGAACAGCAGGAACGACGATGCCGCAGCGGACAGAATGGTGTATTTGATGCTGGCTTCCAGCGAACGTTTCTGGCGGAAGGCGTAGCCAATCAGACCGAACAGCGGCAGAGAGATAAGCTCAATCCCGAGGAACAGCGCCGCCAGATGGTTGGCGTTAGCCAGCAGAATGCCGCCCAGTGCGGCAATCAGCACCAGCAGGTAGAACTCTTCCCGGTTATCGGTGTAGCCCTCAAGCCACGGATAGGCAAAGGTGCAGGTCGCCAGGCTCGCCAGCAGCACCAGCCCGGTGTAGAGCATCGCGTAACCGTCAACGCGCATCAGCGGGGTGACGTCCATCGCGCCCGCCTGGCCAACAAACCAGAGCGACACCAGCGCGGCGTTAAGCCCAATGACCGACAGCGTGGCATTGAGGAAGTGATTGCGTCGCCACGCAATGGAGAGCATCACAACCACCACCGTCAAGCCGACGATCAGCAGCGGTAACAGCGCGATCAGTTGTTGTGGAGTTATTGTCATGGCGAATTACGGCCTTGTAGTTGAAACAGAATTAACAAACCACTGCTGGATGTTGCCCATCGCAGAATGTGACGTGTCGAGAATCGGCTGCGGGTAGAAGCCCAGCAGAACCAGAAGCACGACCAGCAACAGCACGATGAACAGCTCGCGCAGCGACATCCCTGGCAGTTCTTTTGCCGCGATTTCGCTCTTCGCTTTACCGAAGTACGCCCGGTGCAGCATCGCCAGTGAATACACTGAGGCGAAGACCAGACCAAAAGTGGAAACCACCGTAATCACCGGCACGATATGGTAGCTGCCGAACAGGATCATAAATTCGCCAACGAAGTTACCGGTACCCGGCATCCCCAACGTCGCGACGGCGAAGAACATTGACAGCGCCGGCAGCCACTTAATTTTGCTCCACAGACCGCCCATCTGACGCATGTCGCGGGTATGCAGACGCTCGTACAGCTGACCACACAGAATGAACAGACCGGCCGCGGACAGACCGTGTGCAATCATCTGAATCACCGCGCCCTGGTACGCCAGCTGGCTGCCGGTATAGATGGCAATCAGCACGAAGCCCATGTGGGACACGGAGGTGTAGGCAATCAGACGTTTAATATCGTACTGGGTAAACGCCATCCACGCGCCGTAGAAAATACCAATAACGCCCAGCCACATCGCGATAGGCGCGAACTCGGCGGAAGCATTCGGGAACAGCGGCAGCGCGAAGCGCAGCAGACCGTAGGCCGCGGTTTTCAGCAGAATCCCCGCCAGGTCAACGGAACCAGCGGTAGGTGCCTGAGAGTGCGCGTCCGGCAGCCAGCCGTGCAGCGGAACCACCGGCATTTTCACCGCGAAGGCGATGAAGAAGCCGAGCATCAGCAGATATTCCACGCTGTGGGACATCGGGGTCTTCAGCAGATCCTGATAGTTGAAGGTCCAAACGCCGGTCGCATTATGGTGCACGAACACCAGCGCCAGGATGGCAATCAGCATCACCAGACCGCTCGCCTGGGTATAGATGAAGAACTTGGTGGCCGCCGTGATACGCGTTTTACCGTCGGAGGCTTTATGGCCCCAAAGCGCGATCAGGAAGTACATCGGCACCAGCATCATCTCCCAGAAGAAGAAGAACAGGAACATGTCGATGGCCAGGAACACGCCGATAACGCCGCCCAGGATCCACATCAGATTGAGGTGGAAGAAGCCCTGGTATTTCTGGATTTCATTCCAGGAACAGAGCACCGCCAGCACGCCCAGCAGACCGGTCAACACCACCATCAGCAGCGACAGGCCGTCGATAGCAAGGTGGATAGTGATCCCAAAACGCGGGATCCACGGCAGGATGAACTCAGACTGCCACTGCGGCAGACCGGCAGATTGCGTGAGTGAGTAGCCGCCCTGCAGCCACAGCTGCAGGCCAAGCGCCAGCGTCAGTCCCATGGTAATCAGCGCTATCCAGCGCGGCATCTTCACGCCAAAGCGTTCGGTCTGCCAGCAGAGGAAACCGCCAATAAAGGGAATCAGTATTAGCCAGGGTAATAACATGGCAATTCATTTCCTTATTCATCTATCCGGTAGCGACATCGCTCGCCGGAACAGGAAAACAGCACGACATTTTCATGGGGAGGAAAACCCTCCCCAACGAATTAACGCAATACCATCAACAGCGCCAGCACCACCACGGCACCAATGCTCATTGACGCAACATACCAGCGCAGATAACCGTTCGCGCTCAGCACCAGGCCTTTGCCTGCAAAGCGGGAAAGGATCGCCGGAATGTTCATCAGCGCGTTGAGCGGGTCGCTCTTCAGCAGCCAGGCGATGCCCAGGAATGGCTTAACGAACACTTTGTCGTACAGCCAGTCAAAGCCCCAGGCGTTGTACCACCAGGTACCCAGCAGACGGCCCGGCGCGCTGTTGGCGATAGAGGTCACCAGCGTACGTTGACCCAGCCACAGCCATGCGGCAATCAGGATACCGGCAATTGCCACGATGCCTGAGGTGATTTCCAGCGTCAGCACGCGGCCATGTTCCAGCTCGGTCGTTGCCGGCAGTACGCCGTGCAGCGGCGGCACAATCAGCGCCCCCACGAAGGTCGACAGCACCATCAGCACAATCAGCGGCAGGTGATGGGTAATCCCCTTCCCGGCGTGCGCATGAATCTGCTCTTTACCGTGGAAGACGATGAAGATCATACGGAAGGTGTACAGCGAGGTCATGAACGCGCCGACCAGACCCGCCACCATCAGATTGATATGGCCGTTAGCCATCGCCCCGGCAAGGATTTCGTCTTTACTGAAGAAGCCCGCGGTAATCAGCGGCAGCGCGGAGAGCGCGGCGCCACCGACCAGGAAGCAGGCATACACCAGCGGAATAGACTTACGCAGGCCACCCATCTTGAAGATGTTCTGTTCGTGATGACAGGCCAGAATCACCGAGCCGGACGCCAGGAACAGCAGCGCTTTGAAGAACGCATGGGTCATCAGATGGAAAATCGCCGCGTCCCACGCCTGTACGCCCAGCGCCAGGAACATGTAGCCAATCTGGCTCATGGTAGAGTACGCGAGTACACGTTTGATGTCGGTCTGCACCAGCGCGGCAAAGCCTGCCAGCACCAGCGTAATCGCCCCAACGATACCCACCAGATGCAGCACTTCCGGCGTCATCAGGAACAGGCCGTGAGTACGGGCAATCAGGTAGACACCGGCGGTTACCATGGTGGCAGCGTGGATCAGCGCGGAGACCGGCGTTGGGCCAGCCATCGCGTCCGCAAGCCAGGTCTGCAACGGCAGCTGCGCGGATTTACCCACGGCACCGCCCAGCAGCATCAGCGTTGCCCACATCAGCATGTTATTGCCTGCGGCAAAGTGCGCCGGCGCCAGTTCCACCATTTCGCGGAAGTTCAGCGTGCCCAGCTCGTTGTAGAGAATGAACAGCGCGAACGCGAGGAACACGTCACCCACGCGGGTTACCACGAAGGCTTTCATCGCCGCCGCGCCGTTCTTCGGATCGGTGTAGTAGAAACCGATCAGCAGATAGGAGCACAGGCCCACGCCTTCCCAGCCCAGATACATCAGCAGCAGGTTATCGGCCAGTACCAGAACCACCATGCTGGCGATAAACAGGTTGGTGTAGGCGAAGAAGCGGGAGTAGCCCTCTTCACCGCGCATGTACCAGGAGGCGAACATGTGGATCAGGAAACCGACCCCGGTCACCACCGAGAGCATGGTCAGCGACAGGCCGTCCAGCACCAGGTTGAAACCGATATTGAAATCACCGACGGACATCCACGTCCACAGCGGCTGGCTGAACGCCTGCTTACCGTTAGCGAAGAAGTCGATGCCTGCGTACGCCGTCACCAGCGCGGACAGACCAATCGAGCCAATCCCCACGGTGGCGGAGAGGTTTTCCGACCAGCGCCCGCGAGAGAAGGCCAGCAGGACAAAGCCAATTAATGGGAAAATAATGGTTAAAGCAAGCATGTTCATCCGCGCAACTCACTTACTGAATCGATGTTCAGGTTCTGGCGGCGACGATGGAGCTGCAGCAGCAGCGCCAGGCCAATACTCGCTTCCGCAGCCGCGAGGGTAATGGCGAGGATATACATCACCTGACCGTCGGTCTGGCCCCAGTAGCTGCCGGCGACCACGAAGGCCAGCGCGGCGGCGTTAATCATGATTTCCAGCCCAATCAGCATAAACAGCAGGTTACGGCGGATAACCAGACCGGTTAAACCCAGCACGAATAAAATCGCAGCGAGGATCAGCCCATGTTGTAAAGGAATCATGCGTGTTCCTCCGTTTTCCTTTTCGCGCTATCGCCTGCGCGATTGCTCAGCACTTCACCCGGACGGTCTTCGCGTCCCAGGTGGAAGGCCACAACCAGCCCCGCCAGCAGCAGCATAGAGGCCAGCTCTACCGCCAGGACGTATGGCCCGAACAGCGCGATGCCAACTTCTTTAGCGCTAATCGCGTTGCCTTCAATCCCCTGGTCATTCAGGCCGATGATGGCGTAAACCATCACCGCCAGCAGCACGGCGGACAAAATCGCCGGGCCAATCCAGATTTGCGGCTTCAACCACTCACGTTCCTGAGCGATTTCAGCGCCGCCCAGGTTCAGCATCATCACCACGAAGACGAACAGCACCATGATGGCGCCCGCGTAAACGATGATCTCCAGCGCACCGGCGAAATACGCGCCCAGCGAGAAGAACACCCCGGCAATTGCCAGCAGCGAGATAATCAGATACAGCAGCGCATGTACCGGGTTAGTGTGCGTAATCACTCGCAGCGTCGCGAGGACAGCAATCAGGCCACAGATATAAAAAGCGAATTCCATTGCCCCTCTCCTTACGGTAACAGGCTCTTAACGTCGATAGGCTTAGCTTCGTTCTCTGCTTCGCCCTTATCTTTGCCGTCGATTGCCATACCCGCCATCCGGTAGAAGTTATATTCCGGGTATTTACCCGGACCGGAAATCAGCAGATCCTCTTTTTCGTACACCAGATCCTGACGTTTGTATTCTCCCAGCTCGAAGTCCGGGGTCAACTGAATCGCCGTGGTCGGGCACGCTTCTTCACACAGGCCGCAGAAAATGCAGCGCGAGAAGTTAATGCGGAAAAACTCCGGATACCAGCGGCCATCTTTGGTCTCTGCTTTCTGCAGAGAGATACAGCCCACCGGGCAGGCTACCGCGCACAGGTTACAGGCCACGCAGCGCTCTTCACCGTCCGGGTCGCGCGTCAGCACGATACGGCCACGATAGCGCGGCGGCAGGTAAACCGGCTCTTCCGGGTACATTTGCGTTTCGCGTTTGGCGAACGCATGCAGGCCAATCATCCAGATACTGCGTACCTGGGTGCCAAAGCCTACGAGTAATTCTTTTAAGGTCATGGTCTATTCGCCCCTTATTGCGCCTGCCACAGAATGACAGCCGCCGTTACCAGCAAGTTGATCAGCGTCAGCGGCAGGCACACTTTCCAGCCGAAAGACATTACCTGGTCATAGCGCGGACGCGGTAATGAGGCGCGAATCAAAATGAACATCATCATGAAGAACGCGGTTTTCAGCGCGAACCAGATGAACGGCGGTAAGAACGGGCCTTGCCAGCCACCGAAGAACAGCGTCACGATCATGGCCGATACGGTAACGATACCGATGTATTCCCCCACGAAGAACAGACCGAATTTCATGCCGGAATATTCAATGTGGTAACCGTCGGCCAGTTCCTGTTCGGCTTCCGGTTGGTCAAACGGGTGGCGGTGACACACCGCTACGCCCGCAATCGCAAAGGTAATGAAGCCGAAGAACTGCGGGATAACGTTCCACAGGTGAGCCTGGTTATTGACGATGTCGGTCATATTGAATGAACCGGCCTGCGCTACCACGCCCATCAGGGACAGACCGAGGAACACCTCGTAGCTCAGGGTCTGCGCAGACGCACGCATCGCCCCCAGCAGGGAGTATTTGTTGTTACTCGACCAGCCGGCGAACAGCACCGCGTACACCGCGAGGCCCGCCAGCATCAGGAAGAACAGGACGCCAATATTGAGGTCGGCGACCACCCAGCTTGGGCTGACCGGCACAATGGCGAAGGCCAGCAGCAGCGAGGTGAAGGCGATCATCGGTGCCAGCGTAAAGATGACGCGGTCCGAGAATTTCGGAACCCAGTCTTCTTTAAAGAACATCTTGATCATGTCCGCAACCAGCTGGAGCGAACCGCCCCAGCCCACGCGGTTCGGCCCGTAGCGGTTCTGGAACAGGCCCAACAGGCGACGTTCGCCGAAGCTCATGAACGCCCCGCAGGTGACCACCACCAGCAGGATGACCACGGCTTTAACAATGCTGAGGAGGATCTCAATCAGATCCGGCGTTAACCAACTCATGCTTTTGCCTCCTGCAGATTATCAAGGCGCGCACCCGCCAGCACCGGCGCAATGCCCGGCAAGCCCATCGGTAAGCCCACCTGCCCTGCCGCCAGCCCTTCAGAGATGATCAGCGGGAGAACGATGGTCTGGCCGTCGTAGCTAAAGGCGATATTCGCGCCCGCATTAACGCCAAGCTTCGCGGCATCTGCCGGGTTCAGCTTGATGTACGGCTGCGGCATACGGCTCTGGAACACCGGAGAGCGCTGGGACATTTCGTCGCTACCGAACAGATGGTAGTACGGCGCAATACGCCAGTTGCCTTCCTGCGCCTGGAAGCTTGCCGGAACGGTGGTAAAGAATTCCAGACCGCTTTCCGATGCTTCAATCAAACGCACGCCCGGATCGCCGTGGCGCAGTTTGCCGCCCACTTCCGCCTGGAACTTGTTCCATGCCTGCGGGGAGTTCCAGCCCGGCGCCCACGCGAACGGGATTTGCGAACGCGGCGCTGAAGGCTGGTTGTTCCCTTCCATCGAGAAGGCAAACATGGTGTCTTTATCCTGCGGCTGACGCGGCTCGTGCACGCTGATGTTGGCGCGCATCGCCGTACGGCCGCTGTAGCGGTGCGGTTCACGCGACAGTTTCTGACCGCGAATACGGAAGCTGGCGTCCGGCGCGGCATCTTTAATGCCCGCCAGCTGCGGCAGCTTCTCGATGGCCGCATCAATCACGTGATCGAGCTGCGTCCAGTCCACTTCACGGCTCTGCACGGTGCTGTGCAGCGAGTGCAGCCAGCGCCAGCTTTCAAGCATCACGGTGTTGCTGTCGTAGTACGCCGGGTCATACACCTGGAAGAAGCGCTGCGCGCGGCCTTCGTTGTTGATAACCGTTCCGTCGCTTTCTGCGAAGCTTGCCGCAGAGAGGACCAGATGCGCTTTGTCCATAATCGCGGTGCGCTGATGGTCAATCACCATCACCAGCGGCGCTTTGGCAAGCGCGGCATCAACCCGTGCCGCAGAAGCGTGGCGATGCAGGTCGTTTTCCAGCACCACTACCGCGTCGGCCGCGCCGGTTTCCAGCTCGCTTAACGCCGCTTCCAGAGAGCCGCCGCCAATCATCCCCAGACCGATGCTGTTTACCGCACGCGCGATCATGGTTACGCCCACGTCGGCGCCACGGCCCTTCAGCGCTTTCGCCACGTTGGCAGCCGCCTGAATAACCTCCGCGCTACCGGCGTTGGTGCCGGAAACGATCAACGGTTTCTTCGCCCCGGCCAGCGCCTGGACGATCACATCGATCTTGTTTTGCAGGTCGCGATCCAGGCCTTCAACGGCCGGCGCGCTATTGTCCAACGCATGCGCGATAGCAAAACCGAGGCGCGCCTGATCTTCCACCGGCGCGCGGTAGGTCCACGCCGCGATGTCGTCAAGGCGAGTATCGTCAACGTTGGTCACAAACAGCGGATGCTTCGCGCGCTGGCCGATGTTGAGGATTGCCGCAATCTGCCAGTCAGCCACTTTCTGCGCGGCTGCCATTTCACGTGCTTTGCCTTTCACCGCCTGACGCACCGCCAGGGCGGCGCGAGCGCCGGTTTGCGTCAGGTCTTCACCCAACACCAGCACCGCATCATAGGATTCAATTTCGCGCAGCGCAGGGGTATGAATACCGCCTTCACGCAGCACTTTCAGCACCAGTTGCAGACGTTCCTGCTCGCCCTCGGCGATACCGGTGTAGAAGTTTTCCGCGCCCACCAGCTCGCGCAGCGCGAAGTTGCTTTCGATGCTGGCGCGCGGAGAACCGATACCGATCACCTTCTTAGACTGGCGCAGAATATCTGCCGCACCCTGCATCGCCTGTTCGGCGTTGAGGGTGATGACGTCATCGCCACGGCGCTGAACCGGCTGACGCGGACGGTCTTTCAGGTTCACATAGCCATAGCCGAAACGGCCGCGGTCGCAGAGGAAGTAGTGGTTAACGGTACCGTTGTAACGGTTTTCGATACGACGCAGTTCGCCGTAACGTTCACCCGGACTGGTGTTACAGCCCAGCGAACATTGCTGGCAGATGCTTGGCGCAAACTGCATATCCCACTTACGGTTGTAGCGCTCGGAGTGCGTTTTATCGGTGAATACGCCAGTCGGGCAAATCTCGACCAGGTTACCGGAGAATTCGCTTTCCAGCGTACCGTCTTCCGGACGACCGAAGTAGACGTTGTCGTGCGCGCCGTACACGCCCAGGTCGGTGCCGTCAGCGTAATCTTTGTAGTAACGCACGCAGCGATAGCAGGCGATGCAGCGGTTCATTTCGTGAGAGATGAACGGCCCCAGATCCTGATTACGGTGGGTACGCTTAGTAAAGCGATAGCGACGGAAGCTATGGCCGGTCATGACGGTCATATCCTGAAGATGGCAGTTACCGCCTTCTTCACAAACCGGGCAGTCGTGCGGGTGGTTGGTCATGAGCCACTCCACCACGCTCTCGCGGAACTGCTTCGCTTCTGCGTCGTCGATAGAAATAAAGGTGCCGTCGGATGCCGGTGTCATACAGGACATCACCAGGCGACCACGCGTGTCTTCCGCGTTCTGATATTGCTTCACCGCACACTGGCGGCAAGCACCGACGCTCCCAAGCGCCGGGTGCCAGCAAAAGTACGGAATATCAAGGCCCATAGAGAGACATGCCTGTAGCAGGTTGTCCGCTCCATTAACCTCGTATTCTTTGCCGTCTACATGAATCGTAGCCATTAGCGTGCTTCCAAAATAAATAAATCTTTAGATTACCAGCGCGTCTTAAGCAGGTTCGGCTGAATCCCATGAATCGCATGAGTGTTGCTGAACTGCTGCTTAATGCCTGCCTCGAATTCGTCGCGGAAATATTTAATGGCGCTCTGCAGCGGCTCAACCGCGCCAGGCGCATGCGCGCAGAAGGTTTTCCCCGGGCCTAAGAATCGACACAGTTGCTCAAGCGTCTCGATATCGCCCGGTTGGCCTTCACCCTTTTCAAGGGCGCGCAGAATTTTCACGCTCCACGGCAGACCGTCGCGGCACGGTGTACACCAGCCGCACGACTCGCGGGCGAAGAACTCTTCCAGGTTACGCACCAGCGATACCATGCCAATCTCGTGGTCGACGGCCATCGCCAGCGCCGTCCCCAGACGGCTGCCCGCTTTACCGATACTTTCGAATTCCATCGGCAGGTCAAGGTGCGCTTCGGTCAGGAAGTCAGTGCCCGCGCCGCCCGGCTGCCAGGCCTTAAATTTCAGGCCATCACGCATGCCGCCAGCGTAGTCTTCAAGGATTTCACGCGCAGTCGTGCCAAACGGCAGCTCCCACAGGCCCGGGTTTTTCACGCGGCCGGAGAAGCCCATCAGCTTGGTACCCGCATCTTTGCTCTTCGAGATGTTCTGGTACCACTCGACGCCGTTCGCCAGAATAGCCGGGACGTTACACAGCGTTTCCACGTTGTTGACGCAGGTCGGCTTGCCCCATACGCCTGAGCTCGCCGGGAATGGCGGCTTGGAACGCGGGTTAGCACGACGACCTTCGAGGGAGTTAATCAGCGCGGTTTCTTCACCGCAGATGTAGCGCCCTGCCCCGGTATGCACGAACAGTTCGAAGTCAAAGCCGGTGCCGAGAATGTTTTTCCCAAGCAGGCCCGCTTCGGTCGCTTCGGCAATGGCGCGACGCAGATGCTGTGCCGCTTCAATATATTCGCCGCGCAGGAAGATGTAGCCGCGGTACGCCTTCAGGGCGAACGCGGAGATCAGCATGCCTTCCACCAACAGGTGCGGCAGCTGTTCCATCAGCAGGCGGTCTTTATAGGTACCCGGTTCCATTTCATCGGCGTTACACAGCAGGTAACGGATGTTCATGGATTCGTCTTTCGGCATCAGGCTCCACTTCAGGCCGGTAGAAAAGCCCGCGCCGCCGCGCCCTTTCAGGCCAGCGTCTTTAACCTGGTTGACGATTTCGTCCGGCGCCATGCCACCGAGCGCTTTACGCGCGCCGGCATAACCGTTTTTCGCCTGATACTCTTCCAGCCACACCGGCTGCTTGTCGTCGCGAAGACGCCAGGTCAGCGGATGGGTTTCGGGAGTCAGAATAATTTTTTTCATTATTTATACTGCTCCAGTAGGTCAGGAATGGCTTCCGGCGTCAGATGGCTGTGAGTATCCTCATCAATCATCATGGTCGGCCCCTTGTCGCAGTTGCCCAGGCAGCAGGTCGGCAGCAGAGTGAAACGGCCATCAAAGGTGGTTTGACCCGGTTTGATGTTCAGCTTCTTCTCAATGGCGGCCTGAATGCCCTGGTAACCCGTAATGTGACAGACCACGCTGTCGCAGTAGCGAATGACGTGGCGTCCCACCGGCTGGCGGAAAATCTGGCTATAGAACGTCGCAACGCCTTCTACGTCGCTTGCCGGGATACCCAGCACATCGGCGATAGCGTAAATCGCGCCGTCCGGTACCCAGCCGCGCTGCTTATGAACGATTTTCAGCGCTTCAATGGACGCCGCACGCGGGTCTTCGTAGTGGTGCTTCTCGTGCTCAATAGCTTCACGCTCTGCCGCACTCAGCTCAAAAGCCTCGGTTTGTGGTTGTTGATTCTCGTGCATAATTAGCGGTCCACGTCTGACATAACAAAATCGATACTACCCAGATAGACGATCAGGTCGGATACCAGGCTGCCGCGAATCGCCGCCGGAATCTGCTGCAGGTGCGCATAGCTCGGGGTACGGATTCGGGTACGGTAGCTCATGGTGCTGCCGTCGCTGGTCAGGTAGTAACTGTTGATACCCTTGGTGGCTTCCACCATCTGGAAAGATTCCTGCGCCGGCATCACCGGGCCCCAGGAAACCTGCAGGAAGTGGGTAATCAGGGTTTCGATGTGCTGCAGCGTGCGCTCTTTCGGCGGCGGCGTGGTCAGCGGATGATCCGCCTTGAACGGGCCTTCCGGCATATTGTCGAGGCACTGCTGAAGAATACGCAGGCTCTGGCGCAGCTCTTCCACTTTCAGCATCACGCGGGTGTAGCAGTCAGAAACGCCACCGCCGGTCGGGATTTCGAAGTCGAAGTTTTCGTAACCAGAGTACGGACGCCATTTACGCACGTCGAAGCCAATACCGGTTGCACGCAGGCCGGCCCCGGTGGTGCCCCACTCCAGCGCTTCTTTTGCGGTATAAGCAGCAACGCCGACGGAGCGGCCTTTCAGAATGGTGTTACGCAGCGCGGCTTTCTCGTAGGAATCAAGACGCTTCGGCATCCACTCAAGGAATTCACGCAGCAGGCGATCCCAGCCGCGCGGCAGATCGTGCGCGACGCCGCCGATACGGAACCAGGCCGGGTGCATACGGAAACCGGTAATCGCTTCCACCAGGTCATAGATTTTCTGACGGTCGGTGAAGGCGAAGAAGACCGGAGTCATCGCGCCGACGTCCTGAATGAACGTTGAGATGTACAGCAGGTGGCTATTGATACGGAACAGTTCGGAGAGCATCACGCGAATCACGTTGACGCGATCCGGCACGGTAATCCCCGCCAGTTTCTCAACCGCCAGCACGTACGGCATTTCGTTCACGCAGCCGCCGAGGTACTCGATACGGTCGGTGTACGGAATGTAGCTGTGCCAGGACTGACGTTCGCCCATCTTCTCAGCGCCACGGTGGTGGTAGCCGATGTCCGGTACACAGTCGACAATCTCTTCGCCATCAAGCTGCAGAATAATACGGAATGCACCGTGCGCAGACGGGTGGTTAGGGCCGAGGTTAAGGAACATAAAGTCCTCGTTTTCGGTCCCACGCTTCATCCCCCACTCTTCCGGTTTGAAGGTCAGCGCTTCCATTTCCAGATCCTGCTTGGCTTTGGTCAGCTCAAACGGATCGAATTCGGTGGCGCGCGCCGGGTAGTCTTTACGCAGCGGATGGCCTTCCCAGGTCGGCGGCATCATGATGCGACGCAGGTTCGGGTGGCCGTTAAAGGTGATGCCGAACATTTCCCAGGTTTCACGCTCATACCAGTTGGCGTTCGGGAAAAGTTTGGTCAGCGTCGGTACGTTCAGATCGTTTTCAGACAGCGCCACCTTGAGCATGATGTCGCGGTTGCGGTCGATGGAGATCAGGTGGTAGAAAACGGAAAAATCCGCGGCCGGTAAACCGTCGCGGTGAGTACGCAGGCGTTCGTCCATACCGTGCAGGTCGAACAGCATGACGTAAGGTTTCGGTAACTTCTTCAGGAAATCGACAATTTCCAGCAGCTGTTCACGCTTAACCCAAACGACAGGAACCCCGGTGCGGGTGGCCTGAACGGTAAATGCATCCGGCCCAAAACGGTTGCGCAGTTCGCCGATGACCGGATCATCAAGGTGATCGCGGGTTTGCCATGCGGCCGCTTCTTGCGCGGTTAAATCGGTCATATTGTTCACCATTGCAAAAGGTCCGTGGTGACTGCCGGGAGTGGCCTTCGCGCTGTTGTATGTTGATTTGCGAAGTCAAAATGCCACCGCCCGCAGGCGCAAATTAAATCTCGTCAGGCGTGCGCAGATTGGTCACTGCAATGCGTTCGCCGCGTTTACGCTCGCGTTCCGACTGCATGTTGGCGCGGTAAACGCCCTGATCGCCAACCACCCACGACAGCGGACGACGCTCTTTACCAATCGATTCCTGCAGCAGCATCAGCGCCTGCATGTAGGCTTCCGGACGAGGTGGGCAGCCAGGAATATACACATCGACAGGAATAAACTTATCGACGCCCTGCACCACGGAGTAGATGTCGTACATGCCGCCGGAGTTGGCGCAGGCACCCATCGAGATAACCCATTTTGGTTCCAGCATCTGGTCATACAGGCGCTGAATAACCGGGGCCATTTTGGTGAAACAGGTTCCCGCCACCACCATCAGGTCTGCCTGACGCGGGGAGGCACGCAGAACTTCTGCACCAAAACGCGCAACGTCATGCACCGCAGTGAATGACGTCACCATTTCAACGTAGCAGCAAGAAAGGCCAAAGTTGTATGGCCAGATTGAGTTCTTACGACCCCAGTTGACCATATCGTGCAGCGCGTGTTCGAGTTTCCCCATATACACGCTTTTGTTCACCTCTTGCTCCAGGGGATCGGTAACAATCTCCTGCTTTTGCAGAGGGTAACGGTCGTTCTCACCGTTAGGATCTATGCGGGTGAGCGTATAATCCATCTTATTGCCTCGCTTTTACTGCGTATTACGGTTAGTGACGCTGTCGGTTTCCGGGTTAACCAGCGTGCGGCGCGAACGCGCAGGCGTCCAATCCAGCGCGCCAATGCGAACGAGGTAAACCAGGCCGGCCAGCAGCACAAATATGAAAATGGCGGCTTCGATAAAGCCAACCCAACCGCTTTCACGGATGGACGTTGACCAGGCATACAGGTAGAGCGCTTCCACGTCGAAGATGACGAAGAACATGGCGACCAGATAAAACTTGGCCGACAGGCGCAAACGCGCGGAGCCAACGGAGTCGATACCCGATTCAAACGGGGTGTTTTTGCTTCGCGCGCGCGCGCGACCGCCAAGGTACCAGCCGCCGATTAACATCAGGCAGCAAAGGCCAATGGCAATGATCAGAAAGATAGCGAATGCCCAGTGATGAGCGATGATTTCTGTGGATGTTGACATACGCAAAGCTTTACCAAATAAGTAGCACGACCTGCTCTGCTCTTACCGGCAGATGGACGCTACATCGATTCATGGGGAGGATTAAAAAACCTACAAACAGCCCAACTGGAAACGTAGACCGCAAAATGTTGAGGTTTTTTACTCCTTTCTATAACCTTTTGTCAACTTTAACAAAAGTTTCCTCACATTAATTTACATCAAAGGCATTTCATTAACATTACGTGCCCTTTGATTCGATTCGCTTCAGAAGACCTTACGGTTTACCTGTTGTTGAATCGTGTCCGTTTTGTAGCAATAACCGGAATTACCCCTCTATTTTGACAGGATTTTCTGATGATTCATCCCCCCAAATAGGGGTATTTTCTTGATCTAAGACACGCTTTTGTTAATTCGCCCTGTAAAACGGCAACAATCTATCCGTTTTTTTAACATTAGCAGGTGATATGACATCGCGTTTGGTGGAGGGGGAGTTGAATGGAAAAATATTTCTAATTACATGATTATTATCACATTATCAGATTGATTTTTTCCTGGGCATCGCAAAAGCACAAAAAAAGAACCGCAAACCCATTTTTTATCGTCTACGATTCTTTTTTGCACTTACATTTTGTTACTACTTTTCAACCGGAATGTTAATCAATGTCCCTTTCGAACATAAGGGTATTTTCCCCCTCTTCCGGTGTATACATTCCCGCCGAGGGCCACGGATTATGGCGCGGTTCCTGAGACTGGAAGATCATCTGCGTCAGTTGGTTTTCACTTTCCGCATCGTAGCTCAGCATATACTCCGTTTCCGGCAGTTCTGGCATCCCCTCGCCTTTGCCCAACGCACGCAGATCGGGACTCATCATTTCCACCGGACGCGCAGTGACGCCAAGCCCTGCCTTCACCGCCGCGCGAACGGCTGAGAGCGTCGAGGCGACATAGGCCAATCGCCATGGCATGCCTGCGGCATCCAGCGTCTTAATAATCGTATCGCGGAACGGGCTCGGATCGTCAAGCAGCACCAGCGGCACCGGCTCTTCAGGACGCAGCATAAATTCTGACGCACAGTACCAAAGCGTCGGTGAGGTACGCAGCACCGTCGAGGTAAAGCCTTCCAGCGGATGCGTCGTCAGCGCCAGGTCGACCTCTTTGTTCTGCAACATATCGCCCATAACGCTATGACGCTTCACGCGCACGTCAAGAGCCAGCTTCGGATACGCCGAGCTAATTCGGTTTAGTAAAAAAGGAAGAATGGTGTCCGCCGATTCATCAGATGAGCCCAGCGTCAGTTGCCCCTGAAGCGGACTAAACATTAGCGACGTGCATGCTTCATCATTAAATCGCAGAATTTTTCGCGCATAGCCCAACAGCTGGATTCCATGCTCCGTCAGCAGCTTATTTCGCCCATGACGGGCGAAGAGCTCCTTTCCCACCAGCTGCTCCAGACGCTGCATCTGCTGGCTCACGGCGGATTGGGTTCGACATACCGCAGCGGCAGCGGCGGCGAAAGTACTCAGATCGGCAACAGCAACAAACGTTCTCAGCAGATCGAGATCGAGGTTCAGTATCGGACGATTGGCATTTATCATATTAATCCACTTACAGGTTCGGAGGCCGACCTGCCTTATTGATGCTGCACTCAAAAATTTCAGGCTAATCCTTTAATCATCTTTCACCAATCGCTGACGAATGACTGCCTGACGAGTGTCAGTATTAAAATTGTCTGTTGCCAGAGTCAGCAACAGTTCCTTTTAACAATATATCCTTTAGCCTGTAGCTATTTATCGGACTCCCCCCGAGCGAAGCCTTGCGTAGGAAGTGGCAAGAAGCGTCGTCACGATAATGCGCCAGGAAGATTGCTGTACGTTTTAAAATAAGCCAGTAAACATGATGAATAACAGTGAGTTATAAAAACAATCATTGATAATCATCAACGAAACTAACTCTTAAGGGTCTTACTAACCATAACATATTAACCGAAAACCATAGGATTTATAAGCCTAAATAAGCTGTATCTCAAAGGGAAAAAAGGTTCAGAATCAAAACAATTTAAGAAATCTAACAAATCACATTCATTACTTTTCAAAATATAAAAAAATATTAATCTTTATCGGATGCCGCCATTAACATCAACTTCACAAAAGTAGGTATCATTACTAATCCTTATTTGTTGGGATTTTATTTTAAATTAAAATGGTTGAAGCAGGCTTAAAGTATATCCTGGCCAACGATACCTAAGCTAAACCATTTCTTTTTTCTTAGACATAAAAACCACTTTATCGAGAAATGATGGCATATCGAACTGCAAAACAATAAATTAACAAAATATCAAACAAAGACAGCCGTCATTCCCCAGTAAAAAACAATGTTCCAACGACAAAAAATGAACAAAATCTTCTACTGCTAACCCTTCAAAACGCCGGGGATGGGGAGTACATTGTTCGGTGCTGACTTCCACGGCAGGGAGTGGCAATAACAGCTAAAAAGGTCAAAGGTTCATGTCCCCCATCGAAAAATCCAGAAAATTAGACAACGTTTGTTACGACATTCGCGGCCCGGTACTCAAAGAGGCCAAACGCCTTGAAGAAGAAGGCAACAAAGTTCTTAAACTGAATATCGGCAACCCGGCGCCTTTCGGGTTTGACGCGCCGGATGAAATTCTGGTCGACGTGATCCGCAACCTGCCGACGGCGCAGGGTTATTGTGACTCCAAAGGTCTCTATTCCGCGCGTAAGGCCATTATGCAGCACTACCAGGCGCGCGGTATGCGCGACGTGACGGTAGAAGACATTTACATTGGCAACGGCGTTTCCGAGCTGATCGTTCAGGCCATGCAGGCGCTGCTCAACAGCGGCGACGAAATGCTGGTGCCAGCACCGGACTACCCGCTGTGGACAGCGGCGGTATCATTATCCAGCGGCAACGCGGTGCACTACCTGTGCGATGAGTCCGCCGGCTGGTTCCCGGACCTCGACGATATCCGCGCGAAAATTACCCCACGCACGCGTGGCATCGTAATCATCAACCCGAACAACCCTACCGGCGCGGTATACTCAAAAGAGCTGCTGATGGAGATCGTGGAGATCGCCCGCGAACACAATCTGATCATCTTCGCCGACGAAATCTACGACAAGATCCTCTATGACGCGGCGCAGCATCACTCCATTGCCGCCCTGGCGCCGGATCTGCTGACCGTGACCTTTAACGGTTTGTCCAAAAC
The DNA here is from genome assembly GCF_001654985.1 of Kluyvera georgiana ATCC 51603. Taxonomy (GTDB): domain Bacteria; phylum Pseudomonadota; class Gammaproteobacteria; order Enterobacterales; family Enterobacteriaceae; genus Kluyvera; species Kluyvera georgiana. Next base: position 8,745 of record NZ_LXEU01000036.1, on the reverse strand, counting down.
CTATCGCGTGGCTGGTTTCCGTCAAGGCTGGATGGTGCTCAACGGGCCGAAGAAGCACGCGAAAGGCTACATTGAGGGGCTGGAAATGCTGGCCTCGATGCGTCTGTGCGCCAACGTTCCGGCGCAGCACGCCATCCAGACCGCGCTGGGCGGTTATCAGAGTATCAGCGAGTTTATTACGCCGGGCGGACGTCTGTACGAACAGCGTAACCGTGCGTGGGAGCTGATTAACGAGATCCCGGGCGTTTCTTGCGTTAAACCGCAGGGCGCGCTGTACATGTTCCCGAAAATCGACGCGAAACGCTTTAATATTCACGACGATCAGCGCATGGTGTTGGACTTCCTGTTACAGGAAAAAGTCCTGCTGGTTCAGGGAACTGCCTTTAACTGGCCGTGGCCGGATCACGTCCGTATCGTCACTCTGCCGCGTGAAGACGATCTGGAAATGGCCATCACCCGCTTTGGCCGCTTCCTGTCGGGCTATCACCAGCTGTAATCATCATCTGAATTGGCCGTCGGCATTTGCATCCGGCGGCCATCTCTGCGCACAATGCCTTTACTAAAGTTGCTGAGTAAGGGTTGCTATGAATCAGAGTCATTTTTTTGCCCACCTCTCCCGCCTGAAGTTAATTAACCGCTGGCCGCTGATGCGCAACGTGCGCACCGAGAACGTCTCTGAACACAGCCTTCAGGTCGCGATGGTCGCTCACGCGCTCGCCGCCATTAAAAACCGCAAGTTTAACGGACAGGTCAATGCCGAACGTATTGCGCTGCTGGCGATGTATCACGACGCCTCCGAAGTGCTGACCGGCGATCTGCCGACCCCGGTCAAGTATTTCAACTCTCAGATTGCCCAGGAGTACAAGGCGATAGAAAAAATCGCCCAGCAGAAGCTCATTGAAATGGTACCGGACGAACTGCGCGATATTTTTGCGCCGCTTGTCGACGAACATCAAAGCAGCGAAGAAGAAAAAGCGATTGTGAAGCAGGCCGACGCCCTGTGCGCCTATCTGAAGTGTCTGGAAGAGCTCTCTGCCGGGAACAACGAGTTCCTGCTGGCGAAAGGTCGTCTGGAGAAAACGCTGGCCTCCCGGCGCAGCGAAGAGATGGACTATTTTATGGCGGTGTTCGTCCCCAGCTTCCATCTTTCACTGGACGAAATAAGTCAGGATTCACCTCTGTAAGCGCCCCGACGACGGTAAGTTTGTAGGCCGGATAAGACGTTTACGTCGCCATCCGGCATCTCACGTCTTGATGCCTGATCGCGCTACGCTTATCAGGCCTACCTATCCCGTTCATCAGAACGGGAATAAAATCGGCACCAGCACTACGCAGATAATCATCACCAGCACCGTAAACGGCACGCCGATTTTGACGAAATCGCTGAAGCTGTATCTTCCTGGCCCCAGTACCAGCGTGTTTACCGGTGAGGACACCGGCGTCATAAAGGCCGCCGAGGCCGCCATCGCGACAATCATCGCAAACGGATAGGGTGATACCCCCATCGATTTTGCCGTCGCCAGCGCAATCGGCGCCATCAGCACCGCCGTGGCGGTGTTGGAGATAAACAGACCTATCGCCGCGCACATGACGAACAGGCAGCCCAGCATCAGGTAAGGCCCCTGCCCGCCGCCCACGTCCATCAGCCCTTTCACCACCAGATCGACGCCGCCGGTTTTTTGCAGCGCTAACGCAAACGGCATCATCCCGACGATCAGGATAATGCTCGGCCAGTGAATAGATTTATAGGCGCTCTGGGCATCGATACAGCGAAATTTGCCCATCAGCAGGCAAGCGATAATCGCGGCAATCGGGTTAGGAATTTCATCGGTGAGCATCAGCGCGACCATCAGCACCAGACAAAAGATGGCGTGCGGCGCCTGGCTGTGCGCCGGCGATGCATCGCTCACTTCGACCGGCAGATTGAGTACCACGAAATCGCGACCATTCTGTGCCAGCTGGCTTATCTGCTTCCAGTTGCCGACCACCAGCACAATGTCGCCCAACTGCAGAGACTCATCCACAACTGAGCCATCGAGCGCTTCACCATCGCGTTTCATCCCCACGACGTTTAGCCCGTAGCGGGTACGGAAGCCCATTTCACGAATGGTTTTACCAATCAGCTCGGACTCTGGAATCAGCGACACTTCCGCCATCCCGACGTCCAGCGCCTGATCGGAAAAATATTCACCGCGCAGCACCATCGGCTCAAGCATCTGCTCGCTACAGAACTGACGCAGGTCGATTTCCGCGGCGGACATATCAATCAGCAGCACGTCACGGGCGCGAAATTCAGACACCCCGTTGACGTTCACAATCACCCGACGAAACCGGCGCCAACGTTCCACCCCGATAATATTGGCGCCATAGCGCTCGCGCAGCTTCATGTCGTCAAGACGCTGACCGATCATGGGCGAGCCGGGGCGAATCGCCAGACGACGAGCGCGGCCGGTCAGGTGATATTCTTTAATCAGATCGCGGAAGGTACTGCGTTTACGGCTATCCCGCGGCTGGCTGCCATCATCGCCCTTCAGTAAAAAGCGCATGACCAGCATATAGAGAATGCCGAAGACCAGCACCACCAGACCAATTGGCGTGACGCTAAAGAAGCTGAAACCCTCAAGCCCCTCGCGAATAAGCTCACTGTTGATAACCAGGTTAGGCGGCGTAGCCACCAGCGTCATCATGCCGCTGATAAGCCCGGCAAAGCTCAGCGGCATCATCAAACGCGAGGGGGAAATATTCATGCGCGCCGAGACGCTAAGTACCACAGGGATAAAGATTGCCACCACGCCGGTCGAGCTCATAAACGCCCCCAGCCCGGCGACAGTTAACATCAGGAATACCAGCATTTTGGTTTCGCTGTTTCCCGCCACCTGTACCAGCCAGGAGCCCATGTTGGTGGCCACACCGGTGCGCACCAAACCGTCGCCGATAATAAACAGCGCGGCAATCAAAATCACGTTAGGGTCGCTGAAGCCCGAAAAAGCTTCGCTAAGGGTCAGCGTGCCGCTGAGCACAAAGGCCACGATAATACCCAGCGCGATCGCATCCATGCGCACCTTGCCGGTGGCGAAAAGCACCACCGCAACCACAAGCAGACACAGCACCCAAATCAGTTCACCGTTCACAGCACATCCTTGTCATCAAATAAGCGGTAAGTTGTTCAAGTAAAAAGCCGTTGACTATAGTGACAGAAAAAAGCCCCAACGATGTGGGGCTAAATCATAAGATCATGCATTTTGCGAGACGTTGACCCAGCCATCAGCCCGTTTTTCAACCCGCAGCGACGCCAGCGTCGAGAGCACAAAGTCGACTTCCAGCAGCTCGGGCGTTTCCGGGGGGACATTCACGGCGGCAACATGGCAGCCCGCCGCCAGCCCTGACTGCACGCCCGCCTGCGCATCTTCAACCACCAGGCAGTCCTGCGGCGGCAGCCCCAGCAGTTCGGCGCCGAGTAAATAGGCATCGGGTTGCGGCTTTCCGCGGTTGACCTGCTCAGCGGTCACGAACACCGCAGGCGCCGGCAGCCCCGCCGCGCGATGACGCGCATGGGCGACCGGAATGGAGCCAGAGGTGACGATGGCCCACGGAATGCTTTGCGCATCAAGATGCTGAAGCAGCGCGATCGCACCGGGCAGCGCGCGGATACCGTCGAGATCGTTCGCTTCTATCTGCTCCAGTCGCAGAAATTCGGCCTGAATTTCGGCTTCTGATTTACCCGGCATAAAGTGACGCAGCGTGGTGATCGCCTGCTTGCCGTGAATAAAGTCCAGAACCGCTTGCGGATCGACGCCGTAGCTTTCCGCCCAAAACTGCCAGGAGCGCTCAACCACCGGCAGTGAATCCACCAGCGTACCGTCCAAATCAAACAGGAAACCTTTGCACTGCACGGCGGCCCCCATCAGGCGTTAATGATCTGATTAATTTCGTTGCTGCTCAGATGATACTGGCGCGGGCACCCGTGCCAGACGTTCAGCATGCGCTGGTACTTGTCCCACATCGGGGTCTGCGCGTTGAAGCCGTGAGTCCCCGCATCAAAGTGGGTATAGCGACCTTCCACATTCACCATAAAGCGGACATAGCCCAGGAAACGCGCTTCGGTCGCCGCATCAAAGCCGAGGAAAGTGACACGACGTTCATCAATGGTGTCGGCATCTTTCAGGTTGGTCCAGGAGACGTGCAGCGCGTGGTACATCTCCATGATGTCGATAACGATACGACAGGTCTCTTCTTTGAGTTCGCCAAATTCACGGTCCAGTTCGCGCATCTGTAAACCATAACCACGTTCAATGATGGTCTGCAGGCGGCGGTAGCGCTCAGCGTTGTCGGGATCAAGCATAGTCATCATTTTGTACTGATTGGACAAAATCAGACGTTGAGCATGGGTCATTTCCATTTTTCGACTCCTGTTGCGCTTTGCAGCATATAAAAAAAGACACAAGGTTTGTGTCTTCTTTTATATGCGTTTTTCGCTATCAATTACAAATCATCGAGGAAAGTTTTATCCAGTTGTTTGAAGGCGCGCTTAAGCGTGTCAGCCAGCGCCTGGTAATCCGGCTTTCCTTCGACCGGCGCCAGCGCCTGCCCGGCTTCCTGTAATTTGCCGCGCACTTCGTAGAACCACTGCAGGATTGACGGCGGCAATGGCGTGACGGAACGCTTACCCAACCACCACAGACCTTGCATTGGCAGGCTCAGCGCAAAGAGCGCCGTGGCCACTGCCGGGCCAAGCTGGCCGCCAAGGGCGATTTGCCAGCAGAGCGTAAAAATCGCCAGCGGCGGCATCAAGCGTATCGCATGGCGCGTCGCGCGAATCACGCGATTCTCAACGAACACCGGCGCAAGACGTTTTTCCAGCGGCCACGTCTTTGCATAGTGCTGCCCCCGGCTAAACAAACTGAAAAAACTGACCGGGCGTTGCTCGGGAGTCGACATGGCTTACCTCAACTTCTCGTATAAAAATTAAAATATTTTTTCAAAACAACAACTGGGTATGACATCGTTCAAAAAATTTTGGCATAGACCCGGCAATCGGGTATCCTGTGCCAGCCTGAGATAACCTTATTCTATAGACTCCGGCACATCAAATTATCGCATATTCTGCCATTGGCTGAAAATTATGCAAAATGGCTTAGAATCAATATGTATTTCTTAGATCATGCCTGAAAAGTGTTCCGGGCATGATGTTAATCATAAATGTCGGTGTCATCCTGCGCTACGCTTAATGACTCATTGACGTTTTTTTAGCCACGTATCATAAATAGGTACTTCCATGTCGAGTAAGTTAGTACTGGTTCTGAACTGCGGTAGCTCCTCACTGAAATTTGCAATCATCGATGCAGTTAATGGTGAAGAATACCTCTCTGGTTTAGCCGAATGTTTCCATCTTCCAGAAGCACGTATTAAGTGGAAAATGGACGGCGGTAAACAAGAAGCGGCTTTAGGTGCAGGCGCCGCTCACAGTGAAGCGCTGAACTTCATCGTTAATACAATTCTGGCACAAAAACCAGAACTGTCTGCTCAGCTGACCGCGATCGGCCACCGTATCGTACACGGCGGCGAGAAGTACACCAGCTCCGTTGTGATCGACGAATCCGTTATCCAGGGCATCAAAGATTCTGCCTCTTTCGCTCCGCTGCACAACCCGGCTCACCTGATCGGTATCGCCGAAGCGCTGAAATCCTTCCCGCAGCTGAAAGACAAAAACGTTGCCGTATTCGATACCGCGTTCCACCAGACCATGCCGGAAGAATCTTACCTGTATGCTCTGCCGTACAGCCTGTACAAAGAACACGGCATCCGTCGCTACGGCGCGCACGGCACCAGCCACTTCTATGTGACTCAGGAAGCCGCGAAAGTTCTGAACAAACCGGTTGAAGAAGTTAACATCGTCACCTGCCACCTGGGCAACGGCGGTTCCGTTTCCGCTATCCGTAACGGCGTGTGCGTAGACACCTCCATGGGTCTGACCCCGCTGGAAGGTCTGGTGATGGGTACTCGCTCTGGCGATATCGACCCGGCTATCATTTTCCATCTGCATGACACCCTGGGCATGAGCATCGACCAGATCAACAAGCTGCTGACCAAAGAGTCCGGCCTGCTGGGTCTGACCGAAGTGACCAGCGACTGCCGTTATGTAGAAGACAACTACAAAGATAAAGAAGACGCTAAACGTGCAATGGACGTTTACTGCCACCGTCTGGCGAAATACATCGGCGCTTACACCGCTCTGATGGACGGTCGTCTGGACGCGGTTATCTTCACCGGCGGTATCGGTGAGAACGCGGCAATGGTGCGTGAACTGTCCCTGGGCAAACTGGGCGTTCTGGGCTTCGAAGTTGATCACGAACGTAACCTGGCTGCCCGTTTCGGCAAGTCTGGCTTCATCAACAAAGAAGGCACTCGTCCTGCCATCGTTATCCCGACCAACGAAGAACTGGTCATTGCACAAGACGCCAGCCGTCTGACTGCCTGATATCACACCGCCAGCCTAGCTGGCGGTGCTGTTTTGTATCCCGCCCGAAACTGGCGGTAACGAAAGAGGATAAACCGTGTCCCGTACTATTATGCTGATCCCTACCGGAACCAGCGTCGGCCTGACCAGCGTCAGCCTTGGCGTGATCCGTGCTATGGAACGCAAAGGCGTTCGTCTGAGCGTCTTTAAGCCTATCGCTCAACCACGTTCCGGTGGCGATGCGCCTGACCAGACTACCACCATCGTTCGCGCTAACTCATCCACCACCACGGCGGCTGAACCGCTGAAGATGAGCCATGTAGAAACGCTGCTCTCCAGCAATCAGAAAGATGTGCTGATGGAAGAGATCATTGCTAACTACCACGCGAACAGCAAAGATGCGGAAGTGGTGCTGGTTGAAGGCCTGGTCCCAACCCGTAAACACCAGTTCGCTCAGTCTCTGAACTACGAAATCGCGAAAACGCTGAATGCGGAAATCGTCTTCGTCATGTCTCAGGGTACCGACACCCCGGAACAGCTGAACGAGCGTATTGAACTGACTCGCAACAGCTTCGGCGGCGCGAAAAATACCAACATCACCGGCGTTATCGTCAACAAACTGAACGCACCGGTTGATGAACAGGGCCGTACTCGCCCGGATCTGTCTGAGATCTTCGACGACTCATCCAAAGCGCAGGTCGTGAAAATCGACGCTGAACAGCTGAAAGGCCACAGCACGCTGCCTGTGCTGGGCGCGGTACCGTGGAGCTTCGATCTGATCGCCACTCGCGCGATCGACATGGCGCGTCACCTGAACGCTACCGTGATCAACGAAGGCGACATCAACACTCGTCGCGTGAAGTCCGTGACCTTCTGTGCGCGTAGCATCCCGCACATGCTGGAGCACTTCCGTGCAGGTTCCCTGTTGGTGACCTCCGCAGACCGTCCAGACGTGCTGGTTGCAGCCTGCCTGGCCGCGATGAACGGCGTGGAAATCGGCGCCCTGCTGCTGACCGGTGGTTACGACATGGATCCGCGCATCAGCAAGCTGTGCGAGCGTGCATTCGCTACCGGCCTGCCGGTATTCATGGTGAACACCAACACCTGGCAGACCTCTCTGAGCCTGCAGAGCTTCAACCTGGAAGTTCCGGTTGATGACCGCGAGCGCATCGAGAAAGTTCAGGAATACGTTGCCAACTTTATCAATCCGGAATGGATTGATTCCCTGACTGCGACCTCTGAACACAGCCGTCGCCTGTCTCCGCCGGCATTCCGCTACCAGCTGACCGAGCTGGCGCGTAAAGCGGGCAAACGCGTTGTTCTGCCGGAAGGCGACGAACCGCGTACCGTTAAAGCGGCCGCTATCTGTGCGGAACGCGGTATCGCAACCTGCGTCCTGCTGGGTAACCCGGACGAAATCAACCGCGTTGCGGCCTCTCAGGGTGTTGAACTGGGCGCTGGCGTTGAAATCGTTGATCCGGATGTGGTTCGCGAAAGCTACGTGGCTCGCCTGGTCGAACTGCGTAAGAACAAAGGCATGACCGAAACCGTTGCCCGCGAACAGCTGGAAGACAACGTGGTTCTCGGTACCCTGATGCTGGAACAGGACGACGTAGACGGCCTGGTTTCCGGTGCGGTTCACACCACTGCGAACACCATTCGTCCACCGCTGCAGCTGATCAAAACTGCGCCGGGTAGCTCTCTGGTGTCTTCCGTGTTCTTCATGCTGCTGCCGGAACAGGTTTACGTTTACGGCGACTGCGCGATCAACCCGGATCCGACTGCAGAACAGCTGGCAGAAATCGCGATTCAGTCCGCTGAATCCGCGATTGCTTTCGGTATCGAACCGCGCGTTGCAATGCTCTCCTACTCCACCGGCACCTCTGGTGCAGGTAGCGACGTAGAGAAAGTTCGCGAAGCAACTCGTCTGGCACAGGAAAAACGTCCTGACCTGATGATCGACGGCCCGCTGCAGTACGACGCCGCGGTTATGGCTGACGTTGCGAAATCCAAAGCGCCGAACTCTCCGGTTGCCGGTCGCGCTACCGTGTTCATCTTCCCGGATCTGAACACCGGTAACACCACCTACAAAGCGGTACAGCGTTCTGCCGACCTGATCTCCATCGGGCCGATGCTGCAGGGTATGCGCAAGCCGGTGAACGACCTGTCTCGTGGCGCGCTGGTAGACGATATCGTCTACACCATCGCTCTGACCGCGATCCAGTCTTCACAGCAGCAGTAATTCTTGCTGATGGCATGAAAAAGGCGACCAACTGGTCGCCTTTTTA
>NZ_LXEU01000035.1 GCF_001654985.1 Kluyvera georgiana ATCC 51603 | reverse complement strand
TTACAGCAGCTCTCGCGCTGCCGACACAATATCATGCGCAGTCAGGCCATATTCTTTCTGTAAAAAGTCCTGCGTTCCCACCTGACCGTAGCGTTCTTTTACCCCCACCCGCCGCATCGGTACGGGACACGTTTCGACAAGCACTTCCGCCACCGCCGAACCCAGGCCGTTATGGATGCTGTGATTTTCACAGGTCACGATACGCCCGGTTTTTTCCGCATAGTTTTTTACCAGCATTTTGTCGATAGGCTTAAGGGTGAACATGTCGATCACCGCCGCGCTGACCCCAAGCTGCTCAAGCTGGCGTGCCGCTTCCAGCGCCTCTGTCACCATAATACCGTTGGCAATCAGCGTAATATCACTACCTTCGCGCAGCACGTTGCCCTTGCCGATGGTAAAGGTTGACCCCGGCGCATACACGCTCGGCGCCTGCTTGCGGATGGTACGCAGCCAGTAAAAACCGTCGAGGTTGATGAGCTGACGCAGAATATCCTCAAACATCACCGCATCGGTGACTTCAAGTACCACCGAATGCGCCAGACCGCGGACAATCCCCATATCCTCAAAAGACATATGCGTACCACCGTTATGACAGGCGGTTACGCCGGCATCAGAGGCAATCACCTTGACGTTATTGCGCTGATAATCCAGCGACATAAACAGTTGGTCAAAGCAGCGGCGGCTGGCGAATGCGGTGAATGTGTGAACAAACGGCTTACGTCCGGTGAGCGATAGCCCGGCGGCGGTGCCAATCACGTTCGCTTCCATAATACCGCAGTTGATCACATGTTGCGGATACTCGCGGGCAACGCTGTCCATCGCCATAGAGCTCATCAGGTCAGCTTCCAGCGCGATGATCGGGCTGCCCTCGGCAATCTGCTGGGCAACAAATCCGGCGTATACTTTACGCATTTCCAGAGCGTCTTTTTGTCCTGCAGGGGCAACCTTAATCATGTTCAGTCTCCAGTTGGCGAATGCTCTCGTTTATCGTCTCTTTCATCTCATCCGTCAGGCGTAAATGGTGGTTATTGGCGAGATTCTCGAGATAGGGCACCCCCTGGCCTTTGACGCTATCGAGGATCACCATCCGTGGGCGAGCATCAACAGGCGGCACCGGCTGTACCGCCGCCAGCAGCCCTGGGATGTCATCGCCTTTTACGGTCACCACGTCAAAACCAAAGGCACGGAATTTTTCGTCAAGGTTGAAAGGACAGATAATGTCATCCAGCTTGCCGTCAAGCTGCAGCTTGTTCCAGTCGACAAAGACGGTCAGGTTATTCAGACGATGATGGGCAATAAACTGGAACGCCTCCCAGCACTGCCCCTCATTCAGTTCGCCATCCCCCACGATGCAGAAAACACGATTCGCGCGCCCCGCCAGTTGATGCGAGAGCGCCATCCCCGCCGCGATGGAAATCCCCTGCCCCAACGACCCCGTCGTCGCATCCACGCCGCGCGTTTTGAGCCTGTCCGGATGACTCGGGAGCCGCGTTCCGTTTTGGTTCAGCGTGCTCAGCTCCTCAATCGGGAAATATCCCTTAATCGCCAGCGTACTGTAGAGCGCCGGGCCGGCGTGCCCTTTCGACAGCACAAAATAGTCCCGTTCTGGCCAGTCTGGGTCTGCCGGGTCAATTTTCATTACCGCGCCGTACAGCACGGCCAGCGTTTCCACCACCGACATGCTGCCGCCGTAATGGCCGAACCCCAGATTGGTCAGCGATTTCAGGGTTTCCACGCGAATCTCACGCGCCAGTGCGCGCACTTCTTTCACATTCATGATTTAGCCCCGTTGTTCTCCTGCGCGCTACCGCCCACAGATTTCTTTTTCGCAAAAACGTTGTACGCCACCAGTAGTGCAAACAAGGCGACGACCAGGCCCGTAATAGCAAACGGCGACAGGTAGCGGGCCAGGTTCCCCAGCACAATACCGACAACGCCAAAATCAGCATCCGAGAAGGTCGTATTGGCAAAGCCAATCGCCCCCAGTACTGGCAAGAGCAGCACAGGCAGGAAGGTGATCAGCAGACCGTTAGCAAACGCGCCAATCATCGCGCCGCGTCGACCACCGGTGGCATTGCCAAACACGCCGGCCGTCGCGCCGGTAAAGAAGTGCGGCACCACGCCGGGTAAAATCAGCACCCACTTAAACTGCCCACACAGGAACAGCCCAACGAGTCCCCCCAGGAAGCTGAACAAGAAACCAATTAATACCGCGTTAGGGGCGTAGGGATACACCACCGGGCAATCCAGCGCCGGGCGTGCATGCGGCACCAGCTTTTCCGAGAAACCGGTAAACGCCGGTACGATCTCCGCCAGAATCAGGCGAACCCCTTGCAGGATGATGAATACACCGGCAGCAAAGGTGATCGCCATAATGATGGCGTAGACGAGATAGTTCTGACCGCCGCTGAAGGTGCTTTCAACATATTCACGCCCTGCGCTGACCGCCATGATCAGGTAGATAATCATCATGGTCAGTGAAATGGAGATAGAGCTGTCACGCAGAAAACTCAGGTTCTTTGGCAGGTTCATCTCTTCGGTCGAACGCGACCCTTTACCACAGACGCTGCCGATCCAGCCCGAAAGCACATAGCCCAACGTACCGAAGTGGCCGAAGGCGATGTCATCGGTGCCGGTAATACGCTTCATATAACGCTGTGCCAGCGCCGGGAAGAATGCCATGACCAGGCCGAGGATCAGCGAGCCGGTAAAGACCAGTCCGATACCGTCGAAACCCGCAACGGTCAGGATTACGCCGATCATGCAGGCCATATAGAAGGTATGATGGCCGGTCAGGAAGATATATTTCAGGCGCGTAAAACGGGCGACCAGAATATTCGCGACCATACCAAATGCCATAATTAACGCCGTTGACGCGCCGTACTTCTCAAGCGCAATAGAAACAATCGCCTCATTATTTGGAATAATCCCTTGAATGTTAAAGGCGTGTTCAAACATCCCTCCTAGTGGATTCAATGAGCCAACTAATACTGTCGCCCCGCCGCCCAGGACAATAAATCCCAGGATAGTTTTAATCGTTCCCTTCACAACATCGGAAAAAGATTTTTTTTGTGCCACCAGACCAATTAGCGCAATTAGCCCGACCAACACCGAAGGCACTTTGAGTATATCAACAACAAAATTCAGCGTTTCAAGGATAAACATATCCGCCTCGCTATAAAGAATTATTGTTTGGCAAACCAGGCGCGCAGCTGCGCTTCGAGTTCGTTAATATCGATGATGTTAGTAATGACCACCAGTTGGCTCTCCGGCACGCTCGCGCTGGCGGCGATGTCTTTGGCCATCACGAATAAGTCAGCCGCTCCTGGGGTAGCGGATGACAGATCAGAGTGCTCCACCTCAGCCTCTATTTCGAGCTTTTTAAGCACTTTTTTAATATTCATCTCAACCATAAAACTACTGCCCAGGCCAGAACCGCAAATTGCCATAATTTTCATTATTGTCACCTTTTGGGTAGAGTGCATTCCCATCACGCAGGCGCGTAATGTGCTATAAGTCGGATTGTATAAATAAATTAGAAACGTGCGATGATAGTTTTAATCTCCTCGAGACGGGTTGCCTGATGTAATTTATGCATATCTTCGTCGCTGGAAAATAATTCTGCCAGCGCAGAGATCATTTCAATATGGCTATGCTTATCCGGTGCCGCCAGCATAATAACGAGGTCCACAGGATCGAATTCTTCACAACCAAATGATACGCCCTGCTGCAATTTCAGCAGCGACAGCCCTAAGCCGTTGGCGCCTTCTTCTGGCCGCGCATGAGGCATAGCCAAACCCGGCGCCAACACATAGTACGGCCCCAGCTTATGGTGCTGTTCCACGATGGCCGCCACGTATTTTTTTTCAATCACGCCCGCTTCCAGCAGCGGCCGGGCGCAGATATCCAACGCCTGCGACCAGTCATCGACACGCTGTTGCAGCGTAATTGTGGCATCGGAGATCCAGGTATTGAGCATTTTATCCCTCGTCTTTTCGCAAAAGATGGGCAAACTTTATGCAAGCAGACGACAGTTATCTGAGACTGCGCTCACAAAGATAGCGCTATCAATCGAGAACACGCAGATTTGTGATAGCGCTATCATTTCGCAATCATCACATGAAAACGCAGAAAAATTTCCCGTTTAGGGCGTATACTCCCTGACATACGAAGCAATGGATGACAATAAAAAACGTCTGTTTAGCAGGAATATGTATGTCTCTTACCCGAAAACGGCGGAGTACCGGCAAGGTGACGATCGCCGATGTTGCTCAATTAGCTGGCGTCGGCACAATGACCGTGTCCCGCGCGCTTCGCACGCCGGAACAGGTCTCCGATAAGCTACGAGAAAAAATCGAAGCGGCGGTTGCAGAACTCGGGTATATGCCCAACCTCGCTGCCAGCGCGCTGGCATCTGCCTCTTCGAAGACCATCGCCATGGTGGTGCCCAATCTTGCCGAGGCGGGCTGTTCCGCCATGTTTGCCGGGCTTCAGCAGATATTGCAGCCGGCAGGCTATCAAATCATGCTCGCAGAATCGCAACATCGTCTTGAACAGGAAGAAAAGTTGCTGGAAACGCTGCTGGCCTCAAATATCGCCGCCGCCATACTGCTTAGCGTTGAACATAGCGACACCGTACGTCACTGGTTAAAGAACGCCTCGATTCCGGTCATGGAAATCGGTGCAATGCGGACCGATCCTCTCGATATGAATATTGGGATTGATAACGTAGCCGCCATGTTCGAGCTGACTGAGATGCTTATCCATCGCGGATATCAGAACATTGGTTTACTGTGCGCCAACCAGGAGCAGTGGATTTTTCAGCAGCATTTACATGGATGGTATAAAGCGATGTTGCGCCACCATATGTCGCCCACCCGTGTGATTAACGCGGCCCTACCCGCAAACTTCTCCACGGGTGCCTCTCAGCTTCCCGAATTTATTCTGGCATGGCCGGAGCTGGATGCGCTGGTCTGTGTTTCCGATGAGCTTGCCTGTGGAGTGTTATATGAATGCCAACGTCGGCGTATTAAAGTACCGGATGATTTAGCCGTCGTCGGCTTTGGCGACAGCGACGTTAGCCGGGTATGCCAACCGCCGTTGACAACCATGGCTGTACCGCATCATAAAATTGGCCTGGAGGCCGGACGCGCGCTTCTGGAACGCCTTAATGAAGGAGACTGGAGCGACAGGAAAACCATCGTCTCCAGCTTATGCATGAGGGAAAGCTGCTAGCAATTACTCGGCTTCTTCCTCAACGTGGGCTTCGTTGTTGGCGTTTCGCGTCATCCACAGCGCCAGCGCCTTCAGCGAGTCATCGGTAAATTCATCACAACGGGCGGTAATCTCTTCCGGCGTCATCCAGCACACTTCGCTCACCTCTTCTTCCTGCAAGGCAAACGGCCCGTGCGAGACGCAGCTGAACAGGCTTCCCCAAACGCGGCAGTTCTTATCTTCAAAATAGAATTGCCCGTGGTCGGCAAACGGCACACCAGCAATACCCAGCTCCTCTTCCGCCTCGCGGCGAGCGGACTCCAGCAGCGGCTCATCAGCCTGAACGACACCCCCAGCGGTGGCGTCCAGCATACCCGGCTGGTAGTCTTTCGTTTCGGTGCGGCGTTGCACCAGGATTTTGCCCATGCCGTCGTGCACGACGATATAGGTTGCCCGGTGACGCAGGCACTGCGCGCGCATCTGTTCACGGCTCGCTTGCGCGATGACCTCATTGTCTTCGCTGACAATATCGACCCATTCCGTGCTTGCCAAATGATTCTGCTCGACCATCCGAAAACCTTACCTTGAAAGCGCTCTTTACGGCGCGTTTTGTGATTGATGGGTAACTTACGGGTTAATAGCAACCTCTGCAATAACCTGTTGATCATTGAGTGCTAAAACTTGCAGTTTATGCCCGTCAAGCAGCCCATAGCTGGCAGCAAAACCGCCCTTGGGAATGCTAACTGAACCGGGGTTAAATAAGAATATCTCATCGCGTTTTTCTGCCACCGGAAGGTGCGTATGGCCATAAACCAGCACATCGCCCGCGGCCAGCGGCGGGAGATTCGTTGGTCCATAAAGATGCCCGTGGGTCAAAAATAGCCGCTGATGTTCGGTGAGCACCTGTTGCCACGGCGCGGTGATCGGAAACTGCAGCAACATCTGGTCAACTTCGCTATCGCAGTTACCGCGCACGGCGATAATACGCTCTGCAACGCTATTGAGGCGTTCTGCCACCTGCGCCGGCGCATAGCCCTCCGGTAGCGCGTTACGCGGCCCATGGTTAAGCACATCCCCCAGAATCACCAGCCAGCGTGCACCGCTCTCGGCAAAGAGCGCCAGCACCCGTTCGGCGGCCGGTAAGGAGCCATGAATATCCGATGCAAACATCAGCTTCATTAATCAAATCCCCACAATGATAAACCCTAATATCATAATGGATTACATCAACTTTTTCAGCCTGCGCGTTTTGCCGAAAGCGCCACGTAGCGCTGCACTGAAGCGCGCTGCCATTGGAAGGCAGCATAGTCAGCAAGCAGTTCAGGCACAGCGTCGCCGCTGAACACCAGCCGGTTAAGCATCAGCGCCAGGTCGGTATCCGCCAGACACCATTCGCCAAACAAATTGGGGCGACCATGCGCCAGCAGCGCGCTGGCGGTGTCAAACAGTTTAGCCGCGCTTTTACGTCCTGCCTCCGTCAGCGGTGCTTTTTTCTCGCCAGCAAAGATAACCGACGTCGGGCGCTCTTCGCGGATAGGTCCCAGGTCGCTGCGTAACCATGCCTGAATCTGCCGGGTAAGCGCGCGCTTTTGCGGGTCGTGGGGGTACAGCCGTTCCCACTCAGGTGGCGCAAAGCGCTCATCGAGGTATTCCGCGATCGCGGAAGATTCGCTCAGGACAAAATCATCCACCTCAAGCAGCGGAACACGACGGGTCGCCGCATAGCCGCGCCAGCCCGCCTGCAAATGTTCGCCCAGATCGAGATTGACGGTTTTCAGTGAAAACGGCAGTCCTTTCTCCTGTAGGGCAACGTAAACGGACATCACATAAGGCGAAAAGAAATCGGAATCGGACCAAAGCGTAAGAGTGGGCTGGCTCATAGTTTCCTCAACGGTGGGCAGACGAAATGCGAACGACGCAGGCGCGAATCGGCGTCCATAACAACTGTTTGCCAACATAGCTTGTCTTTATACGGATGTCACTTGCCCACAACATGAGGATTTTGCAATCAGCAATCCCTACGTCAGACCTTGCCGCGTGACAGGTGCTTTCGTGTATGATGAAGTGGACAAAAATAAATAAGGAGAACACCTGCAATGTCTCAGTCCGACGCGGTCATCCGCATCAAAAACCTGCGCCTGCGTACCTTTATCGGCATCAAAGAAGAGGAGATCGCGAATCGTCAGGACATCGTCATCAATCTGCAAATTCGCTACCCGGCTGAGAAATCACGCAGCAGCGAAGATATCAACGATGCGCTGAACTACCGCACCATCACCAAAAATATTATTCGTCACGTTGAGAATAACCGTTTCTCTTTGCTGGAAAAATTAACTCAGGATGTGCTCGATATCGCACGCGAACATCACTGGGTCACTTATGCTGAAGTGGAGGTCGATAAACTTCATGCGCTGCGTTATGCCGACTCGGTGTCAATCACCCTAAGCTGGCAACGCTAAGCGCCCCCTACGGGAGGTCGTATGAAAATTCTGCTTACCGGCGGCACCGGGCTGATTGGCCGCCATTTAGTTTCGCGTTTGCTGACGCTGGGTCATACGGTATGTGTCGTCACCCGTACCCCGGAAAAAGCCCGCCAGACGCTCGACCCGCGCGTCGAAATATGGCCTGGCCTGCAGAATGTGTCCACCCTCGACGGTATTGATGCAGTCATTAACCTCGCTGGTGAACCCATTGCCGACAAGCGCTGGACCCACGCGCAAAAGCAGAAGCTGTGCGAGAGCCGCTGGGTAATCACCCAGCGTATCAGCGAACTCATTCAGGCGAGTGAGACGCCGCCGAACGTGCTGATTTCCGGCTCGGCCACCGGCTACTATGGCGATCTTGGCGAAGTCGTGGTCACGGAAGAAGAGCCGCCGCACAACGAATTCACCCATAAGCTGTGCGCCCGCTGGGAGCAAATCGCCTGTACCGCCCAGAGCGACCGCACCCGCGTCTGTCTGCTGCGTACCGGCGTGGTGCTGGCCCGCAACGGAGGCATACTAAGCAAAATGGTGCCGCCGTTTAAGCTTGGGCTCGGCGGCCCCATCGGCAACGGCAGGCAGTATCTGGCGTGGATTCATATCGACGATATGGTCAACGGCATCCTGTGGCTGCTGGATAACGATCTGCGCGGTCCATTTAATATGGTCTCTCCCTACCCGGTCCGTAACGAGCAGTTTTCCCACGCGTTGGGGCAAGTCTTAAACCGTCCGGCCTTTCTGCGCGTTCCCGCCCCCGCTATCCGCCTGCTGATGGGAGAGTCGTCCGTTCTGGTTCTCGGCGGTCAGCGCGCGCTGCCAAAACGGCTGGAAGCCGCCGGATTTACCTTCCGCTGGTACGATCTGGAGGAAGCGCTGGGCGATATTCTGGGCTAGCGCCGCTTGCGTCTATCCGGTGATAGCGCCTGGCTATCACCGGCCCTCCTCATCTGGAAGCCGCCTCACATTAGCTGCAAGTATTAGCGCAGCGCGACACAAACCGTGAAGCCCTAACGGTATGCGCACAGCGATGAGGCGCAAAACTGTTGACGCTCGTCAACATTCGTTTGATACTCCCCGGAACAACGCGATGAAGGAACATCCCGATAAACACATCAGAGCGGCCATTGCCTATGCGTTGGCTCGCGGATGGCTATTTAGCACCAGCAGCGGTAGCGCTCACTGCTTTGGGCGGTTGAAGTGCGGTATCGCAGAACACCGCGAACATAGGATGAGCATCTGGTCGACACCAGCGGTACCGATTCATCACGCGCGGCAAATCATGCGCATGGTTGACCATTGTCAGCCAAAGCATTCATAGCACCAGAGGCAGGGAACAATGGCACTCTTTAACTTCACACTCACGCTTTCCGGCGCCACCATCAGCACGCCCGGCCTGGAAGACGCCTTATATGCGGCACACTGCGATGACGCATTAATCTGCTTCTACGGTACCGCCGTGTACCTCGACTTCGACCGTGAAAGCGACTCCCTGGAACATGCCATCCTCTCGGCTATTCAGGACGTTGAATCAGCCCCTGGGTTGAATGCCCGCGTTGAATCTGTCGACGCCGCGCTGGTCGGTCTGAGCGATATCGCAGAACTGACCGGCGTTTCTCGTCAGGCTATCGCCTTGCTCAAAGACGGCGCGCGCGGAAGCGGCCAGTTTCCCGGGCCTGTACAGCGCGTGAAAGGCAACTCTCCGCTATGGCGTTGGCAAACGGTCGTGGAGTGGCTGGTTGCCGAGGGGCGGATTCCTGCGCAATCGCCGGTGGTTGCCCATGCCCGCACACTGGATAGCCTCAATCTCGCACTGCAGCTGCGCGCGTCAACTGAGAGCAATACGGTACTGCACTATTTTCAAGGTCTGGAACGCACAGCGGCTCGCGGTTAATAGGCTGTTATCGCTCGTTTTCTGGTGCTAAGGTTATCCCTTACGATTTTGCGCAATGGCACTCTTATGGCAATCATTAGCACTTCACGGCTACAGCTTTCCCCCTTCAATGAACACGACTGGCCCTTCTTTTTACAGCTGCGACAAAACCGCGAAGTGATGCGCTATATGGGCGAAGTGCTGGATGAAGCGGCGATACGTACGGTATTTAATGCACGCTGCCGGGAAGCCGGGATTTTCGTGATCCGCGATGCTGAGGACACACCGCTGGGCGATATTGGCCTGCGTATCAGCAGTAAAAATCCGCACGAAGCGGATGTCGGTTACGCGCTATTGCCTTCTGCGCAGGGTAAGGGCTACGCCAGCGAAGCGCTTGCGGCCATTTGCGACTATGGCTTTCACACGCTTTCGCTGTGGGCGATTAATGCCTGGGTGCTGGGCGATAATCAGAGTTCGGCGCATCTGTTGGAAAAGCACGGATTTGTCCGCACGCAGGTGTTGGAAAAAGCCTATCAGTTAAACGGCGAGTATTTTGACGATTGGGTGTATCGGCGGGAAAATGCCCTCACTCATCCGTGAGGGCGAGAAGGGTTATTTTAGTGCGCCGCTGAGGAACTGCTGCAAACGCGGGCTTTTCGGATTACCGAACACCTCTTCCGGTTTGCCTTCCTCTTCAATTTTCCCCTGATGGAGGAAAATGACGTGCGAAGAGACATGGCGCGCAAAGCCCATTTCGTGGGTCACCACCACCATGGTTTTCCCCTCTTCCGCCAGTTGCTGCATAATGCGCAGCACCTCGCCCACCAGCTCAGGGTCCAGCGCGGAAGTCGGTTCGTCAAACAGCAGCACTTCCGGCTCCATCGCCAGCGCGCGGGCGATGGAAACACGCTGCTGCTGGCCACCGGACAGATGCACCGGATACTTACCCTGCTGCCGTTCGTCGATGCCCACCTTTGCCAGATACTTCACCGCCCGCTCGCGCGCTTCCTGCTTGCTCAGGCCCAGTACCTGAATGGGGGCTTCCATCACGTTCTCCAGCACCGTCATGTGGCTCCACAGGTTGAAGTGCTGAAAGACCATCGTCAAGCGCGTGCGTAGCAGGCGCAGCTGGTTTTTATCGGCTACCTTGAGCTGACCGTCATTATCGCGCACCAGACCAATGTTCTGCCCATTAACGATAATCGTGCCTTCACTCGGCTTTTCGAGGAAGTTAATACAGCGCAGGAAAGTACTTTTACCCGAGCCCGACGAACCGATAATGCTGATCACGTCGCCAGCGTTAGCCTTCAGCGACACGCCCTTCAGCACCTCGTGCTCGCCGTAGCGTTTGTGCAGGTCGATTACGTTTAGTTTTTTATCAGCCATCATGTTCTCAGTGCGTAGAAGTCGGTTTCATATGCTGGAGCCAGCGCTTTTCCGCTTTGCGGAACAGGCGAATCAGCACATAGGAGATAATCAAATAGAGCACCGCAGCAATTCCAAAAGCGGTAAACGGCTGATAGGTTGCCGAGTTGATATCGCGGGCAATCTTCAGCAGATCCGGAACGGTCGCGGTGAACGCCAACGCCGTCGAGTGCAGCATCAGGATCACCTCATTGCTGTATGCGGGCAGCGCGATGCGCAGCGCCGACGGCAGAATAATGCAGCGGTAGAGCTTAAACGATGAGAAGCCGTAGGCGCGCGCGGCCTCGATTTCCCCCGCCGGCACCGAGCGAATCGCCCCGGCGAAAATTTCGGTGGTGTAGGCGCAGGTGTTAAGGGTTAAGGCCAGTACCGTACAGTTCAGGCCGCTGCGGAAAAAAGCGTTCAGCAGTTCGGTGCCTTTGACAATCTCCAGCGTGTACATCCCGGAATAGAACACCAGCAGCTGCACATACAGCGGCGTACCGCGAAAAATATAGGTGAACAGCCACACCGGAAACTTGATGTATTTGTTGCTTGAGACGCGGGCAATAGCGAGAAACAGCGCCATAATGCCGCCCATCACCACCGACAGCACCAGCAGCCACAGGGTGATCGCCACGCCGGTAAAGCGGTAACCGTCGGTCCACAGCAGCGCTTTCCAGTACTCCTGAATAATCTCAATCACAGGTCAGCCCTCTTCACGCCCACGGAGTAGCGGCGTTCGAGCAGCAGCAACACGCCATTGGAAACGGTAGTAAACAGCAGATAAATCAAGCCACAGACGATGGCGAAATAGAACGGTTCCCAGGTGCTCTTCCCGGCCAGTTGGGTCGCTTTGACCACATCTTCCAGCCCCAGCAGCGACACCAGCGCGGTGGCTTTGAGGATCACCTGCCAGTTGTTGCCAATCCCCGGCAACGCGTAACGCATCATGGCCGGAAAAAGAATACGACGGAAGGTTTGCCCGCCGGTAAAACCAAAGGCCGTCGCGGCTTCAATATGCCCTTTCGGCACGGCCATAAAGGCCCCGCGGAAGGTTTCGGTGAAATAGGCACCGTAAATGAAACCAAGGGTGATAATCCCGGCGATCATCGGGTCAATATCAAACTGCCCGATGCCGAGCGAGTCGGTGATAAGGTTAAGTACCATCTGCAGACCATAAAAGATCAGCAGCATCAGCACTAAGTCGGGAACCCCACGAATCAGCGTGGTGTAGCCCTCAAAAATTAACGCCAGTACGCGATTTCGGGAGAGCTTGGCTCCCGCGCCGACCAGACCAATAAGCACGGCCAGAACCACTGAGCTGATAGCCAGCTCAAGGGTGACAAGGGCGCCCTGAAAAATTACCTGTGAAAACCCGTACAGCATGCTGCCAGTCCTGTCTTTACGCCCATCGCCCCGTGCGTGCGAAGCGATGGGTTACTCGTGATGATTATTCGCCGTAAACGTTAAAATCGAAGTACTTCTTCGCCAGCTTGTCGTAGGTGCCATCGGCACGCATTTCAGCAAACGCCTTGTTCAGCGCGTTCAGCAGCTCGGTATCGTCTTTACGCAGGCCCATACCGGTACCGACGCCAAACAGCTTTTCGTCTTTAATAGACGGGCCACCGAACTGGTAGTCTTTGCCAATAGGCTGTTTCAGGAAACCTTCGCTCGCCGCCACTTCGTCCTGGAACGCCGCGTCAATACGGCCGGCAGTCAGGTCAGAGTAGATATTGTCCTGGCCCTGGTAGGAGACGATTTCAATCCCTTTCGGCGCCCAGTGCTCGTTACCGTAGGTTTCCTGGGTGGTGCCCTGCAGCACGCCCACGCGCTTGCCTTTCAGCGTGGCGAGGTCCGGGGTAACCGGGGAACCTTTTTTCACTACCAGACGCGAATCGGCGGCATAAAGTTTGTCGGTAAAGGCGATTTCCTGCTGACGTTTTTCCGTGATCGACAGCGATGACATGATGGCATCGATTTTCTTCGCTTTCAGCGAGGGGATCAGGGCGTCCAGCGGGTTCTCCACGAAGGTACATTGTGTCTGGATGCGCTTACACAGCTCTTTTGCCAGATCAATGTCAAAACCCACTAATTCACCCTGGGCATTTTTCGACTCGAACGGTGCGTACGTTGGGTCAGTGCCGATACGTACTTTTTGCGGAATTGCTGCAAATGCGCTGGAAGCAGAAGCAAGCGCTAAGACCAGAGAAAAAGACAACGCCAGTTTTTTCATAATCATCCTCAACAGACCGAAATTCTTGTGGGTTTTTAGAAATTATCTGAGCAGTTATCGTGCCATCTTTCGGCCCATCAAGGCAAAGTATTCTGCCCTTCCGGCTGGCTTTTTTCTCATTAAAAATGCTTAATTATGCAACCTCGCACAACTTTCGAGCAAAAAATGCACCATCATGGTGCACCGCAAAAATATATGCACCATGATGATACTTCTGACGGTTTAGTCGCCGTAGACGTTAAAGTTGAAGTATTTCTTCGCCATTTTGTCGTAGGTGCCATCGGCACGCAGTTCCGCCAGCGCTTTATCCAGCGCCGCTTTCAGCTCAACGTCGTCTTTACGTAGCCCAACGCCCGTGCCGTCGCCGAAGTATTTCTTGTCTTTTACCGACGGACCGGCAAAGTCAAAATCTTTCCCGGCGGGTTGTTTGAGGAAGCCTTCGCTGGCGGCCACTTCGTCCTGGAATGCAGCGTCAAGACGCCCGGCGGCCATGTCTGAGTAGATCAGGTCCTGATTTTGATAGGCGACCACGTCAACGCCTTTACTCCGCCAGTTTTCATTGGCATAGGCTTCCTGGGTCGAGCCCTGAAGAACACCGATATGTTTACCTTTCAGCGCCTCCAGCGTCGGCTTAATGGCTGAGCCTTTCGCCGCAATCAGGCGAGAGTCAGCGGCATACAGCTTGTCGGAGAAGGCAATCTCCTGCTGACGCTTTTCCGTGATGGACAATGAAGAGATGATGGCATCGATTTTCTTCGCCTTCAGCGAAGGAATCAGCGCATCAAAGTCGCTACCCACCCAGGTGCACTTGATGCTGGCGCGTTTACACATTTCGTTGCCCAGATCGATATCAAAGCCAATAAAATCGCCTTTGGCATCTTTCGATGAGAACGGTGCGTAGGTGGTATCGGTACCGATGCGAATGCTCTGCGGCAGTGCGGCAAAAACGCTGGCGGCGCTGCTGAGACCCAGCAGCAAAGAGAGAGCAAGAACCGTCTTCTTCATACGTTCCCCTATTAAATCGTGATGTTGTTAACTGCGATATAGTTATGTTGTGTTGTGCTTGCCTACCTGACATTGCATCTTCTGTGCCATATTTTTCGCCTTAACACCAAACGACGTTAAATATATTAACAATAAGATAACAAGAGGTGAACATCAGGGAAGATATCAGCCGCAGCGTATAAATCGAGCACAAAAACGCAATCGGGATGATTTAATAGCGAGGATTTGATCGGCGTTACAGATTTGCCCTGAAACAGGGCAAAAGATACATAAAGTGCACTTTTTCGTGCGCGGTCAGGCACCCGCCCAGCGGGTAAACAGATCGTCCGGCAAGGCGATATCGAACTGATCGAGCACCCGGTTGACGGTCTGGTTGATGACATCATCCAGCGTTTGCGGTCGATGATAGAACGCCGGCACCGGCGGCATGATGACGGCACCTATCTCTGCAGCCTGAGTCATCAGCCGCAAATGCCCCAGATGCAGCGGCGTTTCACGCACGCACAGCACCAGCGGGCGACGCTCCTTCAGCACCACGTCAGCAGCACGCGTCAGCAGGCCGTCAGTGTAGCTGTTCACGATGCCGGAAAGGGTTTTAATGGAACAGGGTAATATCGCCATGCCTGCCGTTTTGAATGAACCGGAGGAGATGCTGGCGGCAATATCCCGCGCGTCGTGCACCACGTCGGCCAGCGCCTGAACCTCACGCAGCGACAGGTCCGTTTCCAGCGACAGCGTCTGTCGCGCCGCCAGACTCATCACCAGATGCGTTTCCACATCCGGCACAGATTGCAGCACTTCAAGCATACGCACGCCGTAAATGGCGCCGCTCGCGCCGGAGATTCCAATGATGAGTCGTTTCACGCAGACCGCCCTGTTGCCCCAATGGCGCCAACTTTGCCGGATTATGGCGCCAGACGCAACCGTGATGCGCTGGCGTCGGTTACCGAGCTTTCGCGCGCCACCAGCCGAACCGGCAATAGCAGGTTCCTTTCGCTCTCTTCGTTGAGCAGCAACTGGAAGGCATCGCGCCCCAGCGCAGCGACGCCAGAAAGCGCTTACCCTTCGTTATGCATCTCTAAATTCTCGACTTCATTCTGCAGCTGAACGGCTTTCGCATCGTCGTTACGCAGCGAGTCGAGGAAATCGAGATAGGTCTGGTCAACGTCTTTGGTCACGTACACACCGTTAAATACCGAACACTCAAACTGTTGAATATCCGGGTTTTCTGCGCGCACCGCGTCAATCAGATCGTCAAGATCCTGGAAGATAAGGCCGTCGGCGCCGATGATCTGACGAATCTCATCCACTTCACGCCCGTGAGCAATCAGCTCATTAGCGGTTGGCATATCGATACCGTAGACGTTCGGGAAACGAATTTCCGGTGCCGCAGAGGCCAGGTAAACCTTCTTCGCCCCGGCTTCGCGCGCCATCTCGATAATTTGCTCAGAGGTGGTGCCGCGCACGATGGAGTCATCCACCAGCAGCACGTTCTTATCACGGAACTCGGCGCGGTTGGCGTTCAGCTTACGGCGAACAGATTTACGACGCAGCTGCTGGCCCGGCATGATAAAGGTACGGCCCACATAGCGGTTTTTCACGAACCCCTGGCGGTACGGTTTACCCAGAATACGCGCGATTTCCAGCGCGATATCACAGGAGGTTTCCGGAATTGGAATGACCACGTCGATATCCAAATCTTCCCACTCGCGCGCAATCTTCTCGCCAAGCTTGGTGCCCATGTTCACGCGGGCGCTGTAGACGGAGATTTTGTCGATAAAGGAGTCCGGACGCGCAAAGTAGACGTACTCAAACAGACACGGGTTGCTGACCGGGTTATCGGCGCACTGACGGGTAAACAGCTGCCCTTTTTCGGTGATGTAAATCGCTTCGCCCGGCGCAACATCACGCAGGAATTCAAAGCCAAGGGTATCCAGCGCCACGCTTTCGGAGGCCACCATGTACTCGGTGCGGCCATCGCCCACGTCACGTTTACCCAGCACCAGCGGACGGATACCGTTCGGGTCGCGGAAAGCCACCATGCCGTGGCCGATAATCATCGCCACGCAGGCGTACGCACCGCGAATCTGGCGGTTGGTCGCGGCAATGGCGGCGAAGATGTTGTCGGCTTCCAGCGGATAATGGCGGAAGTTATCCAGCTCGCTGGCGAAGATATTGAGCAGGATTTCGGAATCAGAGGTGGTGTTGATGTGGCGGCGTTTTTCTTCAAACAGCTTCTGACGTAACTCGTGCGCATTGGTCAGGTTACCGTTATGCGCCAGCGTAATGCCGTACGGGGAGTTCACGTAGAAAGGCTGGGCCTCAGAAGCGCTGGAGCTGCCCGCCGTTGGGTAACGCACGTGGCCAATACCCATATTGCCCTGCATACGCTGCATGTGGCGGGCTTCAAAGACATCGCTCACCAGACCGTTCGCCTTACGCAACCGGAAGCAGTTGTTGGCATCAATGGTGATGATGCCAGCGGCATCCTGTCCACGGTGCTGCAGCACCGTTAGCGCATCATAAATCGACTGGTTTACCGGCATGACACCGGCGATACCGACAATACCGCACATACGTCTTTTCCTCGTTAAGCAACGACCCAAAGCTTATACTTTGGGCAAGAAACTTGACGAGCTTTGAAGGTATTCAAAAAACCATCTGATAACCGGCGAAAAATAGGGAATAAACTGCGACTGCTGCCAGTCTTCGCTTTTTGCCATACCGGTAAAGGTGTCGAGGAAGAACAGGATAGCGGCGATAATCAGCACCCCGCGCAGCGCGCCGAAGCAGACGCCCAATACCCTGTCGGTACCCGACAAACCGGTTTTCTCCACCAGCTGACCTATCACGTAGTTGACGATAGCGCCGACGATGAGCGTCGCGATAAACAGCGCCGCAATAGCAATCCCATTTCGAACCCGTTCGTCTTCAAAGCCCGTAAACCAGACAGACAGGTCAGTGTAGTAATGGCTGGCTACGTAAAAAGCACAACCCCACGTGACCAACGATAGCGCTTCACGAACGAAGCCACGGATAAGGCTCACTAAGCAAGAAAAGCCCAGCACCGCGATAATGGCGTAATCAATCCAGACCATATTTGTCCCACGATTTTACGCCCTGTCATCCAGTTCGGGCGCATTCTAACAGAAAAAGAAAACGTTTGCGTAGGGATTTCCTTCCCTGGCATAAATAAAAAATGGCGCTGAAAAAATATTCAACGCCATCGTTTTTCTGGTCGCTTTCGGCGTTGTTTGTGGCCCCTCACCCTAACCCTCTGCCCAGAGGGGAGAGGGGACCGTAGGGAGCCGTCGATGAGCTTCGCGCCGACTTACTCTCTCGCCCCTTTGGGGAGAGGGCCGGGGTGAGGGGAAAACCCCACGCCTTAGTTCGGCGTATACCCCATCACCACACCGCTCAGCCCCGAGAGCTGTTTAAGCTCACCAAGCGAACCTTTCAGCTTATCTTTCGAGGCATCAGGGCCGACCAGAATACGGGTGATTTTACCCTGAACCGGCGTCGAAGGCGACGTGAAAGCGTGATAGCCCGCGCCGCGCAGGCTGGCCACAATTTCGTTAACCTTGTCGGCGTTCTTCAGCGCACCGAGCTGCACCACGTAGGCTTTACCCACCGGCGCCGGTTTCTCTTCCGGCGCGGCTTTTGGCGGCGGCGTGGTGGCGGCAACCTGATCCGTCACCGGCTTCGGCTGCGGTTTCGGTTTTTCTACGGGTTTTGGCTTTATCGGTTCGGCCGTTGGCGGGATCTGCTCCAGATCGCCGTTACCGTTTACCGCCAGACGGCTGGAATCGAGCGACGGTGCCGCGGCATCGCCAGCGCGAACTTCTTCCGCTGCGCCTTCCGGCGGCTGTGCAGGCAACGCCTGCGTGGCCGTCGGCAACATATCCGGTTCATCGCGATCGCCTGGTTTAGGCACCAGCGGGATAGCCGCAAACTCATCCTGATAATGCTTTTTTTGCCCGTCAAGCAGCCCTGGCAGCACAATAACGCCCAGAGCAACTAACACAATTGTCCCGACAAGACGGTTTTGAAACTTACTTGCCACCGGCACTCCCCGCGTCTAACTCTTCCATCACATGCGCTACCGTGTGGAAAGACCCACACACCAGCACCGTATCTTCCGGCGCGGCGTCCGCCATTGCGGCATGCCACGCCTGCGCCACGCTGCTATACACGGCCCCCGCGCGCAGATGTTCGCGCAGTTGTTCGGCCGTCGCACCGCGCGGCCCTTCGAGAGGCGCACAGTACCAGCTGTCGACGACGTTTTCCAGACAGGCCAGCGTACCGGCAATGTCCTTATCATGCAGCATACCAATAACCGCCAGTACTCGCCCGGTTTTCGGCAGCGATTTGAGACGCCCGGCAAGGTAGCCTGCGGCATGCGGGTTATGCGCAACGTCGAGAATCACGCGAGGCTGCAGTTGGATGGTCTGGAATCGGCCCGGCAGAATCGCGCTGGCGATGCCCTCGCGGATAGCCTCTTCGCTCACCTTAAGCCCACTGGCGCGCAGCGCAGCTAGCGCGGTGGCGGCATTCGGTTGCGGGACGTTCGGCAGCGGAAGATGACGCAGTTCCCCCCGCGCGTCGCTAAAGGTCCAGTGCTCAGCCTCAACCGTATAGTTCCAGTCGACGCCACGCTGCATCAGCAACGCCCCCTTTTCTCGTGCAACATCAGCAATGGTGTGCGGCATATCCGGTTCGCCCACAACCGCCGGTCGCCCACCGCGGAACACGCCCGCCTTTTCGCGGCCAATACTTTCACGATCCGGGCCGAGCCAGTCGGTATGGTCCAGCGCGATACTGGTCACTACCGCGACGTTGGCATCGACAATGTTAGTGGCGTCCAGACGCCCGCCGAGGCCCACTTCGAGAATCGCTACGTCAACATTTTGCTGCTTGAATAACCAAAGCGCCGAGAGCGTGCCGTACTCAAAATAGGTTAACGAGGTCTCGCCACGCGCCGCCTCAATCGCGGCAAACGAAGACGTATGGGCGCTTTCTGCCAGCTCCTCTCCCTGTATGCGGACACGTTCGGTATAGCGCACCAGGTGCGGGGAACTGTAAACGCCCACTTTGTAGCCCGCCGCCATCAGAATGGTTTCCAGCGTTCGACAAGTGGTGCCTTTGCCGTTGGTGCCCGCAACGGTGAAAACAAACGGCGCGGGCTGCAGCACGTCGAGCGAACCCGCGACCTGGCTGACGCGCGCCAGCCCCAGATCGATGGTTTTTGAATGGAGGTTTTCCAGATAAGAAAGCCACGTAGCCAGGGGCGACGTGGCCTGAGGAATAAGATGTTTGTCCATGGTGCCCGCAACTTTCAACGGTGAATAATAGCAAAAAGGGCAGCGCCAACCGGCCCTGCCCTTTACATCATCAGGCCTCTGGTTCCTGATCCGGTACCGGCGGTACCACCACGCTTTCGCGCGGCGCGTCCGGATTCGGTGCCGGGAGGTTCATCAGCTTCGCCAGAATACTGGCCAGCTTCAGACGCATTTCCGGGCGGCGAACGATCATGTCGATCGCCCCTTTTTCGATGAGGAATTCACTGCGCTGGAAGCCCGGCGGCAGTTTCTCACGAACGGTCTGTTCGATAACGCGCGGGCCGGCAAAGCCGATCAGCGCTTTTGGTTCCGCGACGTTCAGGTCGCCCAGCATCGCGAAGCTGGCGGAAACGCCGCCCATGGTTGGGTCGGTCAGCACGGAAATATACGGTAAACCGCGTTCCTGCATTTTCGCCAGCGCAGCAGAGGTTTTCGCCATCTGCATCAGGGACATCAGCGCTTCCTGCATGCGCGCGCCGCCGGATGCGGAGAAGCAGATCAGCGGGCAGTTGTCTTCCAGCGCCTGCTCAACGGCACGCACAAAGCGCGCGCCAACCACGGAACCCATAGAGCCGCCCATAAAGGAGAACTCAAAGGCCGCAGCGACAACTGGCATTTCATGCAGGGTACCCTTCATGACCACCAGCGCGTCTTTCTCACCCGTCTCTTTCTGAGCGGATGCCAGACGATCTTTATACTTTTTAGAGTCACGGAACTTCAGCACGTCTTTCGGCTCAAGTTCGCTACCCAGTTCTACCAGGGACCCTTCATCCAACAGGCTATGCAGGCGATTACGCGCTGACATACGCATGTGGTGATCGCACTTCGGGCAAACCTCGAGGTTACGCTCCAGCTCGGCGCGATACAAAACCTGACCACAGCTATCGCACTTGGTCCATACCCCTTCCGGGATGCTCGCCTTGCGGGTAGGTGTGATGTTGCTTTTAATTCGTTCAATCCAGCTCATTGATAACCTTTCTGCCTGAACCTGGTCGATGCCAGTTTTGCCATTAAGGGGCCGCGCATAATGCCACTTTTCCCCTTCATAGACCATGAATGTTGCACATTAAAACATAACAGCCCGAAACTTGGCATAAAAAAGTGGTCGAACCGCGAAACATGTCGTAACAGGGCACGGCTGAATCGTGCCCCGTGTGCAGGGTTTATTTTGCCTGTTTTGCCGCCTTGCGACGGTGACGGATCACTTCGATTACCCCCGGCAGCACCGACAGAACGATGATAGCCACAATCAGCAGCTTCAGGTTCTCTTGTACCACCGGCAGGTCGCCGAACAGATAGCCGGCGTAGGTGAACAGCAACACCCACAGCAGCGCGCCCGCGACGTTATAGAGCGCAAAATGACGATAGGACATGTGGCCCATTCCCGCCACAAAAGGTGCGAATGTTCTGACGATGGGGACAAATCGTGCCAGAATAATGGTTTTCCCACCATGTCTATCGTAGAAGGCATGGGTCTTATCCAGGTAGCTACGACGGAAAATTTTCGAGTCTGGGTTGCTGAACAGCTTCTCGCCGAACAGTCTGCCAATGGTGTAGTTCACCGCATCGCCGACAATCGCCGCAATCACCATCAGCACAACCATCACGTGCACGTTGATGTCGTTCGTCGGCAGCGCGGAGAGCGCCCCGGCGACAAACAGCAGCGAGTCACCCGGCAGGAATGGCGTCACCACCAGCCCCGTTTCACAGAATAGAATCAGGAACAGAATGGCATACACCCAGACGCCATACTGCGCGACCAGCTCCGCCAGATGCACATCAATGTGCAGAATGAAATCAATTAAAAAACGGATAAGATCCATATTGTTTAGCCCCAAATGACTACGTTAGTCCGCCAGAAATAGCGGGCCCATCGGCACGGAAGGCAGCGCAAAGTGTGCGGGGTAGTCCACCGCCACCAGATACAACCCTTCCGCTTTCGCCGTTGCGGCGGCAAGCGTCCTGTCCTTTGCCGCCAGCAGTTCTGCAATCCAGCTCTCCGGCTGGTTTCCTGCGCCAACTTCCATCAGGCTGCCAACAATATTCCTTACCATATGGTGAACAAAGGCGTTCGCTTTAATGTCCACCACAATATAAGCACCGTAACGCGTCACATTGATGTGCATAACGTTACGCCACGGCGTGCGCGACTGACACTGGACCGCACGGAACGAGGTGAAGTCGTTTTCACCCAGCAGGCTTTGCGCCGCGCGATGCATCCGCGCGGCGTCCAGCGGCTGGTGATAGTGCGTCACCCCCTGGCCCAGCACCGCCGGACGCAGGCGGTGGTTGTAAATCACGTAGCGATAGCGGCGCGCCGTCGCGCTAAAACGCGCGTGAAAATCGTCGGGAACAGCTTTCACCCAACGTACCGCAATGTCACCAGGTAAATTCGCATTTACGCCGAGCGTCCACGCCGCATCTTTACGCGCCGCGTGGGTTTCGAAGTGCACGACCTGGCCGGTCCCGTGTACGCCCGCGTCGGTACGCCCGGCGCAGAAAACGTTAATCGGTTCGTTAGCTACCTGAGAGAGCGCTTTTTCCAGCTTCTCCTGCACGCTGCGCACTTCATTTTGCCGCTGCCAGCCGTAGTATTTGCTGCCGTCGTACTCAATGCCCAGCGCAATTCGATAGACAGGCAGTTGCTCCATTTCAGACATCAGTACAGATACTCCTGCACCAGTTTCTCGGCGATTTTCACCGCCATCAGCGCGCCGCCAAAGCGAACGTTATCCGCCACCGACCAGAACTGAACCTGCTCCGGCATGCCGTAATCGTTACGCACGCAGCCCACGGACAGATGGGCGCTACCGGTGGCATCACCGACCTGAGTCGGGAATTCGCGCTCTTCAGACAGCACAATATCTTCGCCGCGCGCAAAGGCGTCTCGCGCCTCTTCCGCCGACAGCGGACGCATGGCTTCAAACGTCACCATCTGCGCATGACCATAGAATACCGGCGACTGAATGCAGCTGGCGGAGATCATCAGGCCGTCGTCCTGCATGATTTTACGCACCTGATCAACAATACGACGCTCGTCGCTCACCGCGCCTTCACGATCCGGCAGCATTGGCAGCATGTTGAACGCCAGCTGGCGGCCGAAGAAATCATCTTCATCAATTGGAATACCGTTCAGCAGCTTGGCACTCTGCCCGGCCAGCGCGTCAACGGCTTTTTTACCGTGCGCCGAGGCGGAGATCAGGCTGGTGACGTTGATGCGCGACAGGCCGCCGTCATCAATCAGCGGCTTCAGCGCCGCCAGCAGCTGGCTGGTCTGGCTATCGGCCACGGCAATCACGTTACGATTGCGGTAGTCGGCCAGCACGAATGGGTTCACTTCCGGCACCACCAGCGGTACGTCCGGCTCCAGTGCAAACAGGCCGCTGAGATCGATAACCAGACAGCCGGCGTTAGTGGCCTCTTCAACATAGGTAGCGCTGGCTTCCACGCCAGCCGCAAAGAACGCCAGCTGCGCCTGCGTCCAGTCAAACTCCGCCGCATCCTGCACTCTGACCGATTTACCGTTAAAACGCAGATGTTCGCCCGCGCTGTCGGTGCGCGCCAGCGCGTAGATATCACCCACCGGGAACTGACGTTCAGCAAGGGTTTCAAGCAGGGCTTCGCCTACGGCGCCGGTTGCGCCCAGGATGGCAATATTCCAGCCTTCAGACATGGTGATTTACTCCAGAAAAAAAGCGGCTCTGCCGGAGTATCCGGCAGAGGCATTAAGAAGACATTAACAGTGTACGGCGTTAAACCCGAGTTTTTGCAGCAGCGCGGCCGCGTCGGCGTCATCGCACTCGACGGTCAGCGATGACCATTCGCGACGCTCAAGGTAATTTTTGCGCAGCTTGTCGAATTCGCCCGGGATCCCCGCCACTTTCCGCAGCGGCGCGTCATCGCGGCGCACATCATACACCAAATGCACCAGTCTTTTCAGCGTAGGTTGATCGAGCGGGCCGTGCAGGCTAATCCGGCCGAATTCCGGCGCGGGCAGCAGCGACGAAAGCGCCACTTCCTGCGGCTGGCCGATAAACTGGCTATAGGCTTCAAACACCTGGGTGGTGCCGCGCGCCTTCCCTTCCAGGGTGTAGCCCGCAATATGCGAAGTGCCGAGGTCGACTTTATCCAGCAGCGCCAGATTAAGATCCGGCTCCGGTTCCCAGACGTCGAGCACCACGCTCAGCTTCTGCCCGGCGTTCAGGCATTTCAGCAGCGCGGCGTTATCCACTACCGGGCCGCGGCAGGCATTGATGAGAATAGCGCCCGGCTTCAGGCTGGCAATCAGCGCCTCGTTGGCCAGATGCAGCGACTTATACAGGCCATCTTTATACAGCGGCGTGTGGAAAGTCAGCACGTCGGCCTGCGCCACCAGCTCGTCCAACGAACGGAAATCGCCCTCTTCGCCGTTGTCGGCGCGCGGCGGATCGCAGAGCAGCGTTTTGATGCCCAGGGCTTCCAGCCTTTTTTGCAGGCGTCCGCCTACGTTACCCACGCCGACAATACCGACGGTGCGGTCGGCCAGCGCAAACCCATCGCGCCCGGCCAGCATCAACAGCGCAGAAAACACGTACTCAACGACCGCAATCGCGTTACACCCCGGCGCGGCGGAGAAACCAATCCCTGCCTGTTCCAGCCACGCCTGATCGACGTGATCGGTGCCCGCCGTCGCGGTGCCAACGAACTTAATCGCCTTATCGCCCAGCAGCGCTTCATTCACCTTAGTGACCGAACGGACCATCAGCGCATCGGCATCGGTTAACGCCTCGGTCGGGATCGGACGGCCTGGGACAGCCTTAACTTCACCTAAACGGCTAAAAAGTTCGCGGGCGTAGGGCATATTTTCATCAACGAGGATTTTCACGGTTCAGTACCTGTCTGAGAACGAGAGTAAACCGGGGAAGTGTGCCATAATCTGGCCGCCAGGCATACTTGCGCCGGGCATCAGTATTCGGTTTGGAAAGGATCAATCATGACGCAACCCATTTCAGGTATGCCCGCGCGCCCTCCGGGGACAGGCCCCACTCCGCTCTCTCCTGCCGGAGAGCAGCCGCTTAGTACCCAGCAACGCACGGTGCTGGAACGACTGATCACACGCTTAATAGCAATGACCTCGCAGCAGAATGCTGAGGTTTGGGCGGGCGTAAAACACGATCTGGGTTTGAAAAACGACACGCCGCTGCTGGCGCGCCACTTTCCTGCCGCCGAGCAGAATCTGAATCAGCGTATTGGCGCAGCCGAACAGAAGCTCAGCACGCGTCAGACGCTATCGCAACTAACTGAACTGCTGAACCAGGGGAATAATCGCCAGGCCGTCAGCGACTATATCCGTCAACAGTATGGGCAAACGGCCCTTAGCCAACTGACGCCGCAGCAGTTGAAAAACGTGCTGCAATTGCTTCAGCAAGGCCAGCTCTCCATACCGCAGCCTCAGCAGCGCCCGGCGACCGATCGACCGCTGCTGCCTGCCGAGCACAACACCCTGAATCAGTTGGTGACCAAGGTTTCCGCCGCCACCGGTGACTCCAGCAAGCTTATCTGGCAGTCGCTGCTTGAGCTTTCCGGCGTAAAGTCCGGCGATCCGTTACCCGCAAAGCACTTTAACGCGCTGGTGACGCTATTGCAGGCGCGCCTGACCCTCAGCACGCATCCAGCCCCGACGCTCAACGTTTTACAGGCGGCGCTCAAACAACCGCTGGAGCCGCAGGAAGGACAAACACTGCGCGATTTCGCCCAGCAAAACTGGAACGCCACCCCGCAGACGGTGCTTACCCAGGTACAGGTACAGGAGCTGCTGAACCTGCTGTTCCTTAAGCGTATCGAACGCGAACGCGTGGCCCACGCCCAAACCCTGGAAGCACGCGATATCCAGCCTATTTATGCGCCGTTCGTGCCGGTTATCAGCACGCTGAAATCGTTGTCGGCGCGCCCGGGATTGGCCTTTGTGGCGATCATTGTTGCCGCGATACTACTGTGGCTGCTGCTGTAAGTTCAGCAGCTGCGCGATGGTCGTCATCACCGCGTCTTCCTCATTACTGCCAGTGATATATCGCGCCACCTGTTTGGTTTCGTCAAAGGCATTACGCATGGCGAAACTCCAGGCTGCGCGCGTCATCAGTTCAATATCGTTCAGACCATCACCAAACACCATGGTCTCATCTTTGCTAACCCCAAGCCGTTGCTGCAAAATTTCCACCGTGTGGCCTTTATGGACCCCGACGTCAGCAATATCAATCCACGCATCTTCTGAGACCACGATATAGGCCTTATCAAAAAAGTCGGCGAGATGTGGTTTTATCTGCGGGCAGCGACCCTTAATATCGAACAGTGAGATTTTGACAAAGTCGTGCGCCACCTCCGCGAAGGTGTCCACCTGTACCACATGGGCATACGACATTTTTACCTTTGCCAGCATCTCCGGCGCAATCGACGTTTTGACGTAGGCGCCGTGCGGCGTACAGGCGATAATCACCGGCTCGCTGTTCACGGCTTCCAGCTTGGCGATAATTTCTCGCCCCAGCGCATTTTTAATCAGCGACTGGTAGACATATTCGCCGTCATGCTTAATGCGCGTCGCGCTATCGCCAAGGATCCAGAAATCACGGACCTGTTCACCAAAAAGTTCCTCAACGCGTTCACACTGCTTGCCGGTACACAATGCGAAAGCCACGCCCTGCTGCGCCATCAGATGTTTAATGTGTACAAACCGCTCGCGGTTGTAATCGCCGCCACGGTTTAAAAAAGTGCCATCAAGATCGGTAATAATCAGCTTAATCATAACGTCTCCATGAATAAGCGCCGGTCATTGACCGGCGCACAATAAACTTACCACCACACTTCGGCTTGTACCCCGGCCATAAACTCATCTTTACTGTCATCGTTAAACTTAAACTGCGACAGCTGGTTATCGATAATATTGATGTAGGTGCCGTAGAAACGAATTTCCGGACGCGAACCTAACAAACTTGGCCCAACCTTAAAGGCGTGGTAGAGCGTGGTTTTGTAGGCCGATTCTTTGAGATCCTGGCCCTGCTGGGTCGTGTTTTTCTGCGCAAACCAACCCAGCTCGACACCGGTTTGGTTCCAGGTATCCCAAATCCAGGCCGGGCGGATAACGGCGCGGAAACTGTTAAAATCGCTGTGCGCGCCGCTCTCATAGCTATAGATGTCTTCGCCATGCGACCAAACCAGCGCGTTCGCCATGATAATGCGATCCGCCAGATACATTTCACCCTGCGAGATTAAGCGCCAGGCGATACCATTGCTGTGATCGCCATAGTAGTAACGTCCGTTCGCCATGGAGTCACTGGCACCGGAGAAATTGGAGAAACTGCTGGCGTAGGAGTTATTCGCCACCTGGAGGGTAAATTCGTTAAAACCTTTGCGTTCAAGCTCCTGACGTACGATCCCGGTCGCCATCCAGGTATCTTTCATCTCAAAGTAGCTATTGTTACTCTCATTATTTTTCTGATCGTCCGTCTTATTGGCAAACGCGTATTTACCCATTAGCGACAGTGAACCATCCTGCCACAGTGGAATATTGCGATAGCGTAGATCGACGGAGTTGGTGTTCATCTGGGTAGTATTGTTGAATTCCCGCGAATAAACATCCACATCGTTGCGGCTTAATGAGGCGTCGAACTGACCGACGCCCAGATTCCAGTTCTGAATACCCACTGCCGCCGCGACATCAGTGGTCAGCGTTTTCCAGTCCAGCATCTGAATTTCGTACTCCGGCAGCTTATGCTTACCCACCCAGAAATCCGCCTCAGGAGCGAACGGCAGAAAGCCTCGCGTCGTCAGGAAGATATCACTGAACTGCATGATATTTTCGTTATCGCTGTCGCCGAACCAGGCATCGTTATACTGCTCACCCACGTTACCATCATAGGTCACCACGGCATTGGCGGTTTTTCCATCCTGATTGTAAACCCGCTGGTTGAGCGTTAAGTCAAACCAGCCGCTCATTTCGTTACCGAAACGACCTAGCGAACCGGCGGCATAGGTTTGTGAAGATCCGTGGTTAGACGTTCCCCACCCGGAGCGGAAGTAGCCTTCATAGCTGAAACCGATATCCTCTTTCACAAACTTACTGATATCTTTCATGGTTACGCTTTCAATCGTCGGTTTATTTCCTTCGGTATTAATAACCGCCACCTGCTGCGTTGCCGTTACCTCCGACTTCGACACCCGTGTTTCTTTTTCACTATTCTCATTTTCAATATTTTCCGCAGCCGGTGACAATGTCGTTATATTTGTTGCAGTCACATTACGTTGATCATTTTCTTTAATACTTTTTTGCAGCGTGGCGACTTTTTCTTTATAGCTCGACAGCTCGGACTGCGTTTGTTTCAGCGCTGTTTTATTGGCCGACAACTCCGCTTCCAGCATCTCCAGGCGTTGTTCAACGGTTAATTTTGCTGCCATCACTTCGATTGGCGATAATGCTACCAGAATAGATAATGACAACAGACTAATATTCAATGCACTTGAATTCATAGGATACCCTTAAAATATAATTATAATGCTCCTTCAGCCATCGCAGGCTGAAGGAGGAGTACAAATACAGAGTGAGTGTTCTAAATTATTCGTCTTTCCCTGACGAAAATATCTAATGAGGGATTACGAATTTTATTCTGCCGCTGCGGACGTATTCACTTTATTGGCGGCAATAACGAATGGCAGGTAGATAAGCGTCGCCACAACTAGACACAGTACGCCGACAAATAGCGCCATCCAGTTGCCTCCAGTGCCAAAGAAGGCAATCAGCGGCCCCGGCGTGGTCCACGGTACGGCATAGGCAATCGGCGGAATTATTTCCAGAGTTATAAAGAAATACCCTATCAGCGAGTTAACGAACGGTACCAGAATAAACGGAATCACCAGGATCGGGTTCAGTACAATCGGCAGGCCAAACATCACCGGTTCGTTGATATTGAATAACCCCGGCACAAAGGCCATTTTCGCTAAATCGCGGTAATCTTTGCGGCGCGAGGCAATAAAGATCGCCAGCAGCAGCCCTAAGGTCATTCCTGAACCGCCGCAGTTGGCAAAGGCGTCGTTAATTCCTCCCCAGGTAATGGGATATGGCGCGCCCCAGGTTGAACCGTGCGATGCGGCATAGGAGAGGTTTTCCAGGTTCGCTTCGGAGAAAATGGTTTCGCGAATCGCCGCTACGGTATTCGGCCCATGAATACCAAGGATCCACAGGAAGTTCGCCACCAGCCCCAGAATCAGCACCGTGAAAATGTTGGTGCCCATGTCTTTCAGCGGTGCCTGAATCAGGGTGTAGATCAGGTCATTCAGCCCGTTCGGCGAGATTTTTGACAGCAGGTAGTTCACTATCGAGAAAAAGATCATCACGAAGAAAATCGGCAGAAGAACTTTAAAGGAGCGAGCCACCGCAGGCGGCACTGCCGCAGGCATGTTGATCGTCACCTTCGGGTTACGCGCCAGTCGGCAGAAAATTTCACTGGCGAGCAGCGCCACAATAACCGCCACAAACAGCCCCTGCGGCCCCAGATATTTGGTAGTTAGATAGGCCTGGCCGTCGATAATGGTATACGGCGTATAGACCACGAAGAAGGCACCAATCGCCGTCAAACCGCACAGCAGATCGTCCTGCTGGTAGCTGATAGCCATATTGCGAGCCACGAGGAAGGTGATCAGCACCGCCATGATATTCACTGAGCCGTTCATCACCGGAGTGAATATTTGCTGTGCATCAGCAAGGTTTGGGAACAGTGTTCCTAAATGCAGAATGCTGGCAATAAAGCCATCCGGCGACAGTATCGCAAAGTTGATCAGAATAATCAGCGAACTTGCCATAACAATCGGGAATGAGAGAATAAAAGCATCACGAATTGCCGAGACGTGTATCTGAGAGTTTAATTTTATAGCGATAGGAACGAGGATTTTTTCCATTCCTCGTTCAAATGAATTCATTAACCCCATAATGTTCCCTTAATTTTGAATAAAAAACACATTATTTATTTAATAATTGCAGCGCTTGTTCTAAAACGGCTTTACCATCCATTTGCCCGTAACTTTTCATATCAATAACCGCAACAGGAATTTTACCCTGTGCAATCGCTTCAATTTCCTTTTGCTGAAAACGCACCTGAGGCCCTAATAGCACCACATCTACGCCATTTTGTTTTATTTTTTCTTTCGCTTCAGAAATGGCCAATGCATTAATATTGGCGGAAATATCGACTGACTCCGCATGTTCACGCATCCGTTTGACCAACATACTCGTCGACATTCCCGCCGCACATACCAGCAATATATTTTTCATACTATTTATCCTTTTTAATAAAATAGGTCATTAATTGACGCCCACTTTAATAATTGTTAATTTCCGTAACTAGTATTCCGATCACAGTTAACGGCGTCGAAGTTGTTCAATAATGATGCAATACGTGAACGTGTCGCCTTTTTCTCGCCGAAATGGATTTTTAACCTTTTGTTTTAAAAAGGTTTTAGGAGGTTCAAAAGTGGTATATCAGAACATCATAAATTTGCTGAAAAACAGATTAAACAGCTCAATCTACAATGTCGGCGATCTTCTACCCTCGGAAAAAGAACTGGCGACGCTTTATGATGTTTCGCGTAATACCTTACGCAAGGCGTTAAAAACGCTGGAAGAGGAAGGGATGATTGAACGGCGGCACGGTTCAGGAACCTACCTGCGGAACAAACATTTTCAGGCGTCACTGACGCACCTCGACAGCTTTACCGAAATTGCCCGCAACGAAGGCAAAACGCCCACGAGCCAGATCCTGAAATTTGAGCTGCAGCGTGCGTCGGACGATATCGCCGCCAGCCTGAAGGTCAGCCACGGCGAACCGGTTTATTACGCCAAACGGCTGCGTTTTATCGACAATATCGCCATGCAGGTGGAGGAAACCTGGCTTTCTGCCAGCCGTTTTCCCGACCTGACGATCGCCCACATGAAGAACTCCAAGTTTGCCTACATAGAAAATGAATGCGGGGTGAAAATTCTGGGGTGTTATGAATCTATCCAGCCGATTTTGCCGTCGCCAGAGGTGGCGCAGCTCCTGCACATTAGCGCGCTGGATCCGATAGTCCGGATGCAAACTCAGGCCGTCGACGAGCAGCAGAATCCCATCGACTACTCCATTCTCTACACCAACATGTTCGAGTTCCAGGTGAAATATTTTCTGCCGCGTAAAGCGACGACCGGCTCTCAGGTGCGCAGAGCCGGCCGATAAACGCTATTTGCGGAACGACCACAGCGTGACGCCAATTCCCAATATAGCGGCAATGGCGCCGCCGAGAAACACGGACGCATAGCCGAACGAGGTTGCCAGCATGCCCGCCAAGGGCCCGGAGATACCGAGCGCAATATCCTGGAACGCGGCATAACCGCCGAGCGCCGTCCCGCGTACCTGCTGCGGCACACGCTTAACCACTTCAACCCCCAACGCCGGGAAGATCAGCGAGCAACCGGCCCCGGTCAAAGCGGCGCCGGCCAGCGCATACCATGCGTCAGGCGCCAGCCACAGCAGCAGCAGACCAACGGTTTCCACCAGCAGCGAGCCGACCGCCACCTTCACGCCGCCAAAGCGGTCAGGCATCCAGCCAAACAAAATGCGCACCAACACGAAGGTGCCGCCAAAGGCCGTCAGGGTGAAGCCCGCCATCGACCAGCCTTTGCTGACAAAGTACAGTGAGACGAAAGTGCCAATCACCGCAAAGCCCACGCCCTGAAGCGCCAGCCCTACCCCCGGCTTCCAGATAAGGCCAATTACGCTGAACAGTGATGGGCGTTCCCCGGCCATCGCCGCCACCTTACGCACCGAGCCGTTAAAGGCCCAGGCCAGCAGAGGCAACGCCATGGTGACGCCAGCCAGCACGGCAAAGCCGTATCGGCTATTGATATACAGCCCCAACGGCGCGCCGGCCGCCAGCGCGCCGAAAATCGCCATCCCGTTCCACGACATCACTTTACCGGAACGCTTCGGGCCAACCAGCCCCATCCCCCAGGTAAGCGTGCCGGTCAGCAGTTGGCTTTCACCAAAGCCAAGAATTAAGCGCCCGACGATCAACAGGCCAAATTTGACCATCGTATCCACCGGCAGCAGCGCTGCGCCAAGCCACGCCGCCCCGGCAAAGGCACAGGCAAACATGCCCTGTAGGGCAGAACGCTTGCCGCCGTACCGATCGGCAAGACGCCCGGCGTAGCCACGCGTTAATACCGTGGCAAAAAACTGGATGCCGACGGCGATACCCACCATGGTGTTACCGTAGCCCAGCTCCTGGTGAACAAATAGCGGGATTACCGGCAGCGGAATACCGACGGTTAAATAGGTCAAAAACACCGCGAACGCGATGCGAAAGAGCGACACGTTGGATGAAGAAGTACTTTCAGTTTGAGTTACTGCGGTCATGCTTTACTCCGAATGCTGAGTAAGGCGAGGATCTGTAGCCACGCCCCCTCTACCTGGCAATCAGGATTAAGGTGCGTCGGATGACGTTAAACGCTTACGCATTATCATGATGATAATGTTGAGCCGCGAGTTTGCCTGTTCTTTCAGGCCGTTGTCAACGCATAAAAAAAGGAGCCAGAA
>NZ_LXEU01000034.1 GCF_001654985.1 Kluyvera georgiana ATCC 51603 | reverse complement strand
GCCAGAAGGCTCCTTTTTCTCATCAGCCGTAAAATTACAGCTTACGCATCACCAGCGTGGCGTTGGTGCCGCCAAAGCCGAAGCTGTTGGACATGACGGTGGTCAGCTCACGATCGGTCGGTTCAGTCACGATGTTCAGACCTGCCGCCTGCTCGTCCATTTCGTCAATGTTGATGCTCGGGGCGATAAAGCCGTGTTCCAGCATCAGCAGAGAGTAAATTGCTTCCTGTACGCCAGCGGCGCCCAGAGAGTGGCCGGTCATCGCTTTCGTTGCGGAGATAGCCGGGCTGTTGTCGCCGAACACTTCACGAATAGCGCCCAGTTCTTTCACGTCGCCTACAGGGGTGGAGGTACCGTGGGAGTTCAGGTAGTCGATCGGCGTGTCAACGCCGTGCATTGCCATCTTCATGCAGCGCACCGCGCCTTCGCCAGACGGAGCAACCATGTCTGCGCCATCGGAGGTTGCGCCGTAGCCAACGATTTCTGCATAGATATGCGCGCCACGAGCCAGCGCGTGTTCCAGTTCTTCAACCACAACCATACCGCCGCCGCCTGCGATGATGAAGCCATCGCGGTGGGCGTCATAGGTACGGGAGGCTTTTTCTGGCGTTTCGTTATATTTGGTAGACAGTGCGCCCATCGCGTCGAACTCACAGGCCATTTCCCAGCCCAGTTCTTCGCCGCCGCCGGCAAACACGATGTCCTGTTTACCTAGCTGAATCTGTTCTACCGCATTACCGATACAGTGCGCGGAGGTAGCGCAAGCAGAGCTGATGGAGTAGTTCACACCGTGGATTTTAAACGGCGTAGCGAGGCACGCGGAAACCGCAGAACCCATCGCCTTGGTAACCACGTACGGGCCAACCGCTTTCAGGCCGCGCGGGCTGCGCATTGCGTCTGCGCCAAATACCTGCGCACGGGAGGAACCGCCGGAACCGGCAATCAGGCCCACGCGCGGGTTGTTCTGGTAGTCTTCTGCTTTCAGGCCAGCGTCTTCAACCGCCTGCTGCATGGAGAGATAAGCATAGATAGAGGCATCGTTCATGAAACGGACCACTTTACGGTCGATCAGACCCGTGGTGTCCAGTTTGACGTTACCCCATACGTGGCTACGCATCCCAGAATCTTTGAACTCTTGAGAGAAAGTGATCCCCGAGCGTCCTTCACGCAGAGATGCCAGGACTTCCTGCTGGTTGCTACCGATGCTGGAAACGATACCCAGGCCAGTAATCACTGCACGTTTCATTCAATACCTCTGTAAGTCATCACTATTTTAAAGTTTCGAGTCGCAAGATAGCGTACACTTGTACGCCGAACAAGTCCGATCAGCAAATTTATGCAGAAATTTGCGCCTGCGGACGCTCATCGTTAAGATCGGCAGACTCCTTGCCGCGCGAGTAACTTACGTGAAACAAAACGCCATACAATCCGCCAACCTCGAATTTAACAGTGAGGGTACACCTGTTTCCCGAGATTTTGACGACGTCTATTTCTCCAACGATAACGGTCTGGAAGAGACCCGCTACGTTTTTCTCGGGGGTAACCAGATAGAGGTACGTTTCCCTCTGCACCCGCATCCACTTTTCGTGGTCGCAGAAAGCGGCTTTGGCACCGGCCTCAATTTCCTGACGCTGTGGCAAGCTTTTGACGCATTCCGCCGTGAGCATCCTGACGCTACGCTACAAAGATTACATTTTGTCAGTTTTGAGAAATTTCCGCTGAAGGCCGATGACTTGCGCCTGGCCCACCAACACTGGCCGGAGCTGGCCCCCTGGGCCGAGCAGCTTCAGGCGCAGTGGCCGCTGCCGCTGGCGGGCTGTCATCGCCTGCTGCTCGATGAAGGGCGCGTGACGCTGGACCTGTGGTTCGGCGATATCAATGAGCTGACCGATAAGCTCGACGATACCTTCAATCAGCAGGTAGACGCCTGGTTCCTCGACGGCTTCGCCCCGGCCAAAAATCCGGATATGTGGACGCCCGCGTTGTTTGCGGCCATGGCGCGTACCGCACGTCCTGGCGGCACGTTGGCCACCTTTACCTCGGCGGGTTTTGTGCGCCGTGGGCTACAGGAGGCCGGGTTCACCATGCGCAAGAGCAAAGGTTTTGGCCGTAAACGCGAAATGCTGACCGGCGAAATGATGGAACCTCAGACCAACGCTCCCCGTACGCCGTGGTTTGCGCGTAGCGGTAGCCAGGCACGGGAAGCCGCGATTATCGGCGGCGGCATCGCCAGCGCCCTGCTCTCGCTGGCCCTGCTGCGCCGCGGCTGGTCGGTGACGCTCTACTGCGCCGATGCTGAACCCGCACATGGCGCATCCGGCAACCGTCAGGGGGCGCTCTATCCATTGTTGAGCGCCCACGACGCGGCGCTGGCGCAGTTCTTCCCCGCAGCCTATCTCTATGCCCGTCGCCTGTACGATACGCTGCCCGTCGCCTTCGACCATCAATGGTGCGGCGTAACGCAGCTTGGCTGGGATGAAAAAAGCGCGCAGAAGATTGCCCAAATGCTGACGCTGAGCCTGCCCGAAGAGATCGCTCACGCGGTCACGGCGCAAGAAGCTCGAGCCAGTATCGGCCTGGAGACAGGCTGCGGTGGCATTCAGTACCCGCTGGGCGGCTGGTTATGCCCGGCACAGCTCACCGCAGGCGCATTTGAACTGGCGCGCCAGCAAGGGTTACAGGCGCACTGGGGGAAAACGCTGACCACCCTCACCCGGCAGGACGAGGGCTGGCAGCTGACATTCAGCGACGGAGAGACAAGCATTGCACCGTGCGTCGTGCTGGCAAACGGCCACAACATCAATCAGTTCGCGCAAACCGAGGCATTACCAGTGT
Source organism: Kluyvera georgiana ATCC 51603 (assembly GCF_001654985.1). Lineage (GTDB taxonomy): Bacteria > Pseudomonadota > Gammaproteobacteria > Enterobacterales > Enterobacteriaceae > Kluyvera > Kluyvera georgiana. The sequence goes on along the minus strand of NZ_LXEU01000034.1, from coordinate 15,788 downwards.
ATGCCGTCGGTGGGCAGGTGAGCCATATTCCGACCACCGAAAGCCTCTCAAAACTTGAACAGGTGCTGTGCTACGACGGCTATCTCACGCCGCAGAATCCGAATAATCAGCAGCACTGTATCGGCGCCAGCTATCATCGCGGCCAGCGCGAGATGACCTTCAACGAGGACGATCAGCAGCATAACCGCCAGCGGTTGCTGGACTGTTTCCCACAGCAGACGTGGCCGCAGGAGGTTGATGTCAGCGCTAACGATGCCCGCTGCGGCGTGCGCTGCGCCACGCGCGATCATCTGCCGATGGTCGGCAACGTGCCGGATTACGCCGCCACGCTTGCTGAATACGCCACGCTGAACGAGAGTCCAGAGACGGCGAGTGCCGCGCCAATCTATCCCGAGCTGTTTATGCTTGGCGGCCTTGGATCGCGAGGGCTATGCTCAGCGCCGTTAACCGCGGAAGTGCTGGCGGCGCAGATGAGCAATGAACCGCTGCCGCTGGACGCGCAAACGCTGGCAGGTCTTAATCCAAATCGTTTGTGGGTTCGAAAACTGCTGAAGGGAAAGGCGGTAAAATAAGCGCGGAGATGTACCGGGTAAAGAAACAGTAGGCCGGATAAGGCATTTACGCCGCTATCCGGCACTGCTCGGGCTGCCGGATGGCGCTACGCTTATCCGGCCTACCACATCCTGCATCATGAGTTTGCCCGGCAGCGATACCGGGCAACCCGGCTTAGCGGGAAGCCTGCTGGTAGAGGCTGTCCCACATCTCCTTGACCAGCGCCTGGTCGCGCGGCGACAGTTCGCCCGCGCCAATGGCCGTTTCCAGGCTCTGGGTCACGTTGCGATACAGCGCCTCTGCCGAGTGCGCTTCGCTCTCGTCCAGCTCGGCAACCGCCAACGTCAGGTGACCGCGCAGATAACCGCTGGCAAACAGCTCATCATCACTGGCGTGTTCCACCATTTCATCAATTAACGCCAGAATGCGTGCTTCAAACTCCGCGATCATCTTCTTTCCTCTTTCTGTAACATGGCTTAGAGATCCTCCGGCCATGGGAAGTGTTCCGCCGTTAGGCTCGGCGTCTGGTAATAATTCTGTAGCGCTTTGATAAATTTCGCCGGGCGCGGCGGGATACCCTCGTTAAGATAGGTCATCACCTGCGCGTGCACGCGCCGCTGAAAGACGATGCGGTCGGGCTCAAAATCGCCTTCGAGGTTGTCGCAGCTGACGTTGAACGGGAAGCCCGCCGCCACGCAGAACAGCCAGTCAAAGGCCTGCGGTTTTACCTCGACGTCTTCAAACTGCCCCTGGGTTTTAGCATCGCGCCCGTCCGGACAGTACCAGTAACCAAAATCAACCTGCTCGCGGCGCGCCTTGCCGGCAATGCACCAGTGGGAGATTTCGTGCAGCGCGCTGGCAAAAAAGCCGTGGGCGAAAACGATACGGTTGTAAGGCACTTCGTCATCTGCCGGAAGATAGATGGGTTCGTCGTCGCCTTTAATCAGACGAGTATTAAACTCGTCGGCAAAGCAGTCATCGAAGATGGCGATCAACTGCTGGTAGTCATGCGTCTTTGTCATTAGCTCATCCTTAACCACTGAAGGATTTCCTGTCCATGGCTGTCGTAGAGCAGCTTGGCGCTCATAACCGCCGAAACAATGACGATCATTGGGCGAATGAGCGACTGCCCTTTGCTTAACACCAGGCGCGAGCCCATGCGCGCGCCGAAAAATTGGCCAATCATCATCACAAAGCCAGTCGCCCAGATGACCTTGCCGCCGATAATAAACAGCAGCAAGCCGCCGACGTTCGAAGTGGCGTTCAGCACCTTAGCGTGCGCGGTAGACTTAGCGAGGTTAAAGCCCATCAGCGTGACGAAGGCCAGCGCGTAAAATGAGCCCGCGCCGGGGCCGAAGAAGCCGTCGTAAAACCCGACGCAGCCACCAGCGACCAGCGCGAACGGCAGCCCATAGAGACGCTGCTGGCGATCGGCTTCGCCAAGCTTCGGCGTGAGCAGAAAATAGAGACCAATGCCGATCACCAGAATCGGCAGGATCTGGCGCAGAACGTCAGACTGCACGTGCTGCACCAGCAGCGCGCCGCTCATCGAGCCGATAAAGGTCATCAGGATATTGAGCTTCTGGTCGGCCAGATTCACCACCTTGCGGCGAATAAAATAGAGCGAGGCGGAAAGCGAGCCGCCGCAGGCCTGCAGTTTATTGGTCGCCAGCGCCTGCGCGGGCGGCATGCCCGCAGCCAGCAGCGCCGGGACGGTCAGCAAACCGCCGCCGCCCGCCAGGGAATCAATAAAGCCCGCCAGAATAGCGATGAGAAAAAGCGCCACCAGCATCAGCGGCTCAACCATAAATAACGCGGAGAAACTGTCCATCAGAGTACGTGTTCATCCAGTAACGCCTGGCAGGAAGGCGGCAACGGAGGAGGCGTCTTCTTCACAGGTTTGGTGGTGCCAGGTTTTGGCGGTTCGAACCAGCTTTGCAGCTCAGCGCCGCAGCCGTCACCCGCAGGCGGTGGCGCCTGCTCTTCACACTCGAAGCTATTGGCCGGGCACTTCAGCCGCACGTGCATATGCGCGCGGTGCTGGAACCACGGGCGCACTTTACGCAGCCAGTCGCGATCGCTGCCGGCCTCCAGGCAAAGCTGTTGTTTAATCGCCGGGTTGACGAAAATGCGCGTCACCTCGCTGTCTTCCGCCGCCAGCTTAATCAACTGGCCGATTTCCGGTTTCCACAGGGTCGGGACTACGCGCTTACCGTCGGCGCTGACGAGATCCAACGCCTGCGGCTTCAGCAACTGCGACGAGCTCCAGCGCGTTTTCGGTAATTGCAGGAAAATATCGACATCCAGCCCGCTTTGGTGGCTGGCGTGTCCGCCGTTAAAGCGCCCACCCGCAGGCATCCCCATGTCGCCAATCAGCATCGTCCCCATTCCGTGCTGCTGCACGTTCCGGCCCAGACGTTGGATAAACTGCACCAGATCGGGATGACCAAAGTAGCGGCGCTGATCGGTACGCATCACCTGATAGGTATCCGACTGCAACGGCAGCGCTTCGGCACCGACGATGCAGCCGTTAGCAAACGCCCCGATAGACTGGGCGCTACCGTTAATAGGTTGCGTGATTTTTTGCCACGGCGTTGCCGCCAGCGCGGTGCTGCTGGCCACCAGAGCCAGCAGCGCAATAACGGTTTTTCTCATGTTTACCAGCGTGGAATTGAGGTCGTCACATCGGCGTTTTGCGCGCGTTGGCGCATAAAGTGATCCATCAGCACGATTGCCAGCATCGCTTCAGCGATCGGTACCGCGCGGATACCGACGCAAGGATCGTGACGACCTTTAGTGATCATCTCAACTTCTTCGCCAAAGCGATCGATCGTCTTACCCGGAACGGTGATGCTTGAAGTTGGCTTCAGCGCAATATTGGCCACAATCTGCTGGCCGCTGCTGATACCGCCCAGAATACCGCCCGCGTGGTTGCTCTGGAAACCGGCTTTGGTAATTTCGTCGCGGTTTTCGCTGCCGCGCAGTTTGACCACTTCAAAACCGTCGCCAATTTCCACGCCTTTCACCGCGTTGATGCTCATCAGCGCGTGGGCAATGTCCGCATCAAGACGATCGAATACCGGCTCACCGAGACCCGCCGGTACGCCGTCGGCGACTACGGTGACCTTCGCGCCGATGGAGTCGCCCTCTTTTTTGAGGCCGCGCATCAGTTCGTCAAGGGCGTCGATTTTGTCCGGATCCGGGCAAAAGAACGGATTTTGTTCCACCAGTTCCCAGTCTTTGATCGCCAGCGGAATATCGCCCATCTGGGTCAGACAGCCGCGAATAACGATACCAAACTTCGCCGCGAGGAATTTCTTGGCAATCGCCCCTGCCGCCACGCGCATCGCCGTTTCACGGGCGGAGGAACGTCCGCCGCCGCGATAGTCGCGCAGGCCGTATTTTTGCTCATAGGTGTAGTCGGCGTGCCCCGGACGAAAAACGTCCTTAATGGCGCCGTAGTCCTGAGAGCGCTGATCGGTATTTTCAATCAGCAGGCCGATGCTGGTACCGGTGGTCACGCCTTCGAACACACCGGAGAGGATTTTCACCTGGTCCGGTTCGCGACGTTGGGTGGTATAGCGCGACGTGCCCGGGCGACGACGGTCCAGGTCGTGCTGAAGATCCGCTTCGGTTAACGGAATGCCGGGCGGCACGCCGTCAACGATGCAGCCCAGCGCCAGGCCGTGCGACTCGCCAAAGGTGGTTACGCGAAAGAGTTGTCCAATTGTATTTCCTGCCATCACGGCTCCGTTATCGTTGTTCTGTTGTTGCGTGCTGGATAAATCAGTCTTTGTACTGCCCGAAGTGGTTCTGCGCGGCGACGAGCTGCGCTTTGGTCAGCATAAAGACGCCGTCACCGCCGTTATCAAACTCAAGCCAGGTGAACGGAACATCCGGATATTGGTCCATCAGATGTACCATGCTGTTACCCACTTCACAAATCAGAATACCGTCGTCGGTCAGATAATCCGGCGCACAGCCGAGGATGCGGCGGGTCAGGTGCAGACCATCGGAACCAGAGGCCAGGCCCAGCTCGGGCTCGTGGCGATATTCTGACGGCAGGTCGGACATATCTTCTTCGTCCACGTACGGCGGATTAGTGACGATCAGGTCGTACTGCAGCTGCGGCGCGTCGCGGAAGAGATCGGAGCGGATCGGCGTGACGTTGTGGATCATGCCGTGTTCTTCGATGTTGTATTCGGTCACGGCCAGCGCGTCGGTAGAGACGTCGATAGCGTCAACTTCCGCTTCCGGGAAGGCATAGGCGCAGGCAATCGCGATGCAGCCGCTGCCGGTGCACATATCGAGAATATGCTCGGGGCGATGGTTAATCAGGCCGGCAAAGCGATTGTTGATCAGCTCGCCAATCGGCGAACGCGGCACCAGCACGCGATCGTCAACGTAGAATTCATGGCCGCAGAACCAGGCTTTATTGGTCAGGTAAGCTACCGGGATACGCTCGTTGACGCGACGAATCACGCGCTCGACGATCAGCTGTTTTTCACTGGTGGTCAGGCGCGCGTTGCGCATATCTTCCGGAATATCGAGCGGCAGGTACAAAGTCGGCAGTACCAGTTGGACGGCTTCATCCCACGGGTTATCGGTTCCGTGACCGTACCAGATTTCGGCCGCGCTAAAGCGGCTTACCGCCCAGCGCAGCATGTCCTGAATGGTGTGCAGCTCATTGACTGCTTCTTCAACAAAAATCTTATCCACGTTGTCCTCCAGGGCATGCGTCGGGGTAAATTCGGCGGCTAGTTTGCCATGAAGACGGCGATAAATCAGCATTCTTGCGTAGGGCGCGGGGAAAAAAGCGTTTTCGCTGCAGGAAGGGCAGCGAAAAGGTAAACTAGAGAAAAATGCGAATTTGAGAAGAATCGATGAAAAACAAAAACTCATTGAGCGAGGAGGATCAGGCGCTCTTCCAGCAGTTGATGACGGGCACGCGCAAAATAAAGCAGGACACCATTGTCCACCGTCCGCAGCGCAAGAAAATCAGCGAAGTGCCGCCTAAGCGTTTATTGCAGGAGCAGGCGGACAACAGCCACTATTTTTCCGACGAGTTCCAGCCGCTGCTCAATACTAACGGGCCGGTAAAATACGTGCGCCAGGATGTCAGCCATTTTGAGCTGAAGAAGCTGCGTCGCGGCGACTACTCGCCCGAACTGTTCCTCGATCTACACGGGTTAACGCAGATGCAGGCCAAGCAGGAACTGGGCGCGCTGATCGCCGCCTGCCGCCGCGAACATGTGTTCTGCGCCTGCGTCATGCATGGTCACGGCAAACATATTCTCAAACAGCAGACGCCGCTGTGGCTGGCCCAACATCCACACGTGATGGCCTTTCATCAGGCATCGAAGGAGTATGGCGGCGACGCCGCGCTGCTGGTGCTGATTGAAGTAGAAGAGTGGCTGCCGCCGGAGTTACCGTAAGTCAACGTAGGCCGGATAAGCGCAGCGCTATCCGGCAATGTGCGCTGGATGGCTGATGGCGCTGTGCTTATCCGGCCTACAGAGAGGACTTAAGCCGCGATCGCCTTAAATCGCTTTCGCCATTTTGAGATTGCAGGGGCTCATTTGCCAGTTCAGGGTCCCCTTCCCATTAGCGTCGAGGGTGACGCTGGCAATGGCGGAAGTGGTGAACATCGGCGGAACTTCGCCAGGACAGAGTTCGGCGACCAGGTAGCCCACCAGCGGAAGGTGGGAAATCACCAGCACCGATGAAACGCCTTCATTCGCTAATGCCTCAAGATAGGCGCTGACCAGACCGATATCGCCGCACGGCGTCAACTCGGGCAAAACATCCACCTCTTTTGGCAGGTTCATGCACTCCCCTACCACTTCCAGCGTCTGTTCCGCACGCAGATATGGGCTCACCAGAACGCGACCGATATCCACTTTTTGGTCTTTCAACCAGATTGCCATCTGACGAGATTCATCACAACCACAGCCGGTCAGAGGACGAACCGAGTCACTGGCTGCATCGAGGGCAGCGTCGCCGTGACGCATAATAAACACTTGCATATTGCACCGCTTTTGTTAACCAGAAGCACCAGCGTCACCCTGAGGATGACGCGGTAGCCGGGCATTGTGCCTTATCCATTCACTGAATGAAACGCTGATTTTTACCTTACTGGCGTAAGTATAGTCAACATCTGTTTACAAAATAGCCAAAAACCTTGCGATTCATCAGGGTTCACCTACTTTGACAGCCATTCATTGAATCTGTTCATCCTCGGGCCAAAAGGTCTCTTCCCGCTCCGCCCGCTGCAAAAGTGCATCACACGGCGTAAAGCGTGGACCGTACAGACCGGCCAATCGTTGCAGTCTGGCAACCACTTCACCCGCGCCGAGCGCATCCATATAGCGGAGCGGGCCACCGAGGAACGGTGGAAAACCGATACCAAATACCGCGCCGATATCGCCATCGCGCGCGCTACGGATAATACCTTCATCAACACAACGCGCCGCCTCGTTGAGCATCAGCATCACGCAACGTTCGGCAATCTGCTCTGCCGAGCAGCGGGCGTTACGCGCTGACATGCCCGCCAGGGCGTAGACCGCGGTATCAACCTGTTTCTTGCTTTTACGCCCTTTTACACCATAAAGATAGAAACCACGGCCATTTTTTCTGCCTTTGCGATCGTCATTCAAAATTGCCTGAATCAACGTTGCAGGGGCGCTAAAACGTTCGCCGTAGGCCGCTTCCAGCACAGGGAGAATTTTAGTCCCCGTATCGATACCCACTTCATCCAGTAGCTGAATAGGTCCAACCGGGAAACCAAATTTAACTAACGCATTATCAATATCTTCCACGCGCTCGCCGTCAACAAGCATGCGCATGGCTTCGGCGATGTATGGTGCGAGAATACGGTTTACGTAGAATCCTGCTTTATCAGCGACCACAATCGGCGTTTTGCCCTGTTTCTTCGCGAGCTTGACGGTCGTTGCGATCGTCTGTTCGGACGTTCCCGCATGTGGAATAACCTCCACAAGGGGCATTTTCTCTACCGGACTGAAAAAGTGTAAACCGATAACCTGCTCAGGGCGCTGTGCGTGGGCTGCAATATCGCCAATGGGTAAAGAAGAGGTATTTGAAGCAAAAATGGTGTGAGGAGCACAATATTGTTCAATCTCACCCACCATCTTCTGTTTGAGCGCGAGGTCTTCAAAAACGGCCTCGATTACGAGATCACGATGCGCAAAGCCCCGGTAATCGATGCCGCCGGAAATCAGCGCCAGCTGCGCGTCGCGCTCGGCGGGTTTCAGATGGCGGCGGCGTACTTTTTGCTCCAGCTGATCCCAGCTGTATTTCAGCGCGTGGTTGATACCGTTGGCGTTGATATCTTTAATACGTACCGGCAGCTTGCCCTTAATGGCGGTAACGTAGGCAATACCGCCCCCCATCAGACCGCCGCCCAATACGCCGACCGAACCCAGCGGGCCAGATGCAACGCTGGCGCCGGGATCTTTTTTGATATCCGTACTGGCAAAGAAAATACTGCGCAACGCGCGCGACTGCGGCGTCATCGCCAGCTCGCCAAAGGCGCGAGCTTCCGCCTCGTAGCCGCTGCTGGCGCCGTGCGCCAACCCGGTTTCAATCACCTGGAGAATTTTATCCGTCGCCGGGTAGTTGCCCTGGGTCTTCTGCGCGGTTTTCTTTGCCGCCATGCTGAACAGCAGATGACGCCCCAGCGGACCAGCCAGAATACGATCGCGCACCGACAGACGGCGATGTTGATGATGTGCTTTACGCGCATATTCCGCAGCGGCATCGAGCAAAATCGAACGCGGCACAACCTCATCCACCAGCCCCACTTTTAGCGCCTGACGAGCTCGAAGCTGTTTGCCGGTCAAAATCATATCCAGCGCGGTGCTGACGCCAATCAGACGCGGTAAACGCTGAGTGCCGCCCGACCCCGGCAGCAGCCCCAGCTGCACTTCCGGTAGTCCCAACACCGTTCGCCCATCATCAGAACAGATGCGCGCATGGCAGGCCAGCGCCAGCTCGAGACCGCCCCCCAGGCAAGCCCCGTGAATCGCCGCCACCACTGGAATCGGCAGGCTTTGAATTTCCGCCATCACCTGCTGCCCCTGACGAGCCAGCGACTCGGCCTGCTGGGCGCTTTGACAGCGGCCAATCATATTAATGTCGGCCCCGGCGATAAAGTTATCGGGTTTGGCGGAGATAAATACCACGCCCTGCAGCGCTTTGTTATCCCGAATCTGTTTGAGGATAGTACGCACCTGACCGCCAAACTCCGCCTTTAGGGTATTCATCTTTTCATCAGGGACGTCGATGGTGACCACCGCCACGTTGTCCGGGCGTACGGTGAAAGTAAATGCCGATTTCATCGCGTCCATTATTCAGCCTCCAGAACCATCGCCGCGCCTAACCCGCCCGCAGCACAGGCAGTTACCAGCCCAAAACCGCCGCCGCGGCGTCGCAATTCATTGAGCGTTTGCGTGATCATCCGCGCCCCGGTTGCCGCAAACGGGTGTCCGTAGGCGATGGAACCACCCAACACGTTAAATTTGCTCTCTTCAATTTCGCCGGTCGCCTGGCTGCGCCCCAGCACCTCGCGAGCAAATTTATCGCTGGCCAGACACTGAATATTGGCCAGCGTTTGCGCAGCAAAGGCTTCGTGCATATCAATCAGCGTCAGATCGGAGAAGGTCAACCCGGCGCGATCCAGCGCCAGCGGCGTAGACCATGCTGGCCCCAGCAGCATATCCTGCCAGACATCAATGGCGGTAAAGGCATAGCTACGTAGATAACCCAGCGGCGTCAGCCCCAGTTCTTTCGCTCGCGATTCCGTCATCAGAATCACCGCCGCCGCGCCGTCGGTTAATGGCGTGCTGTTGGCCGCCGTGACGGTGCCGTGCTGACGGTCGAACGCCGGACGCAGCTTGGCGTAGTCCGCCAGCGTAGAGTTGGCGCGGACATTGTTGTCCTGCTCCAGCGGGTTCCGGTAGGGAGGCACGTAGGCGGTCATCACCTCATCAGTGAGCTTGCCCGCCGCCCAAGCCTGCGCGGCCAGCTGGTGCGAGCGGTTTGCCAGCGCATCCTGCTGTTCGCGGGTAATGCCGTAGGTTTTGGCCATCTGTTCGGCGGTATCGCCCATACGCAGGCCGGTGGAATACTCGGCCACCGCAGGCGGTACCGGCAAGAGATCGCGCAGACGCAGCTGAGAAAAAAGTTTGAGCTTCTGGCCAAGCGTACGGGCTTTATTGGCATCAACCAACGTACGCGCCAACTTTTTACTCACGCCTATCGGCAGGACAGAAGAGGAATCTGCTCCACCGGCGATCCCCGCGCGAATAGTTCCCGCCATCAGACTCTCCGCCACGTTCGCCACCGCCTGGAAGCTGGTGGCGCAGGCACGGCTCACGCTGTAGGCATCGGTATGCACGTTCATCCCGGTGCCGAGGACGATCTCACGGGCAATATTGGGCGCAGCCGGCATCTGCACCACCTGACCAAAAACGAGCTGTTCGATGACTTCGGGGGGAATTTCGCTGCGCGCCAGCATTTCACCCACCACCATTTTGCCTAAATCCACGGCGGGTACGCCGTGAAAAGCCGTCGCCTGTCGGGCAAAAGGGGTTCGTAACCCACTGACAATTGCAATGCGATCGCCCTGGCGGGTGATTAGCGGTAACGCCTGACTCATAGCTCTCCCCTGTTATCGGAAATCGACCAAGTGGTCTGACCTGATAACATTCTTAACTAATTTTTTACACTTAGCCAATCAGGGAGAGGAAAAAATGCGAGCTAAAACACACTGAGCAGAAAAGAAAACGCCCCCTTTGCATCGGCAGCGGGGGCGTAAAGAGAGAGGTCGTTCGCAGAGGCGATTAACGAAGGCCCAACTGGAAAATCAGGGTTTCTGCTTCGCAGGCAAAGACAAAGTCGATATCCAGCTGCACGCCGCCTTCAACTTCTTTAAAGTCAGCGGTGATTTTGCACGGTTCGGACTCTACGCCACGCGCTTTTTCAGTCAGCGCCGCCAGCGTTTCTTCCGCATCTGCGCGGTTGGCGAACACGCGGCTGTAAGATGTGGTGCAGTCGGAGTTGTCCATAATGGTACCAACGTCCATGCAGCAGCATACCGGAGTTTCATCAGCACTACATTTACTCATCGTAGATTTCCTCTGTTTGGTGCACTCAGGGTGCCAGATAAACTATGCGTTTATTTTACGCCCGCCCATTGTGCGTCTCCAGTCGAGAATGTGATCCAAGGCGATAAGTGACCGAAATCACAATTAAAAATGATCTAAAACAAATTCCAGCATTCAGACGCTATGACCAAACCCGCATTTTTGCCAACCAGATCTCGTTTCAAACAACATCTTAGAAAAATACAATAAACAATATTGCAACATACCAGCTGGTCAGACCTATACTCTCGTCACTGGTCTGATTTCTCTGTCGTAGTCCAGCCCCTACACTTCGCGCTTCTGTTACTATATGTAACATTGTTTGTATAAAAATAACTCAATGAGGTTATGGTCATGAGCCAGAAAACCCGTTACACGAAGTCCGCTCTTGCTGTCGCAGTGGCACTTGTTTCAACCCAAGCCTGGTCAGCGGGCTTCCAGCTTAATGAATTTTCGTCCTCTGGTCTGGGCCGTGCCTATTCTGGTGAAGGCGCTATCGCCGATGACGCAGGTAACGCCAGCCGTAACCCGGCGTTAATTATGATGTTCGATCGCCCAACGTTTTCTGCCGGTGCGGTTTATATCGACCCTGATGTGAATATTTCGGGCCGTTCTCCGGCCGGGAATAGCACCGACGCCGATAATATTGCGCCAACCGCGTGGGTTCCTAACGTACATTTCGTTATGCCGATTAACGACCAGTTTGGCTGGGGGGCATCTGTCACCTCTAACTATGGTCTGGCAACTGAATTTAATAATAGCTACGCGGCGGGTATGTACGGCGGTAAAACCGATCTGCAAACCGCTAACCTGAACCTGAGCGGGGCTTATCGTCTGAGCAGCAACTGGAGCTTCGGTCTTGGCTTTGATGCTGTTTACGCGAAAGCGAAGATTGAACGCTATGCAGGTGAAGCCAGTAGTCTGATCCCACCTGGATACGGCCCGGTTGTTGGCGTCACTGGCCCAGATTCACAGATTGCGCACCTGAAAGGTGATGAGTGGGGATATGGCTGGAACGCCGGTATCCTGTATGAACTGGATAAAAACAACCGTTGGGGCCTGACCTACCGTTCTGAAGTGAAAATTGATTTCGACGGTGATTACAAAAGTTCCATCACCGCCGCAGGTAACCAGATTCTTGCAGGGGCCGGCATTACCGGCCTGCCGTACGGCACCGATGGCCGCACTATCAATGGTTCTCTGACCCTGAACCTGCCTGAAATGTGGGAAATCTCCGGTTATAACCGCGTTGACCCACAGTGGGCGATTCACTATAGCATCGCGTACACCAGCTGGAGCCAGTTCCAGGAGCTGAAAGCCACCGGCTCAAACGGTCAGGAGCTGTTCTATAAAGACGAAAGCTTTAAAGACGCCTACCGTATTGCGCTGGGTACCACCTATTACTACGACAAAACCTGGACTTTCCGTGCCGGTATTGCGTTTGACGATAGCCCGGTTCCGGCCAACCATCGCTCAATCTCCATCCCGGACCAGGATCGTTTCTGGCTGAGCGCCGGTACCACCTATGCGTTTAACGAAGATGCCTCTATCGACGTCGGCGCTTCTTATATGCATGGTCAGAACGTCACCATTCAGGAAGGGGATTACACCTTCAAATCTGAAGGTAAGGCGTGGCTGTTCGGTACTAACTTCAACTATCGCTTCTGATAGATTGTCGACATCAAAAAAGGGTGAACAAATGTTCACCCTTTTTTATTGTCGATTCGTTATTCGGAATCGATATCCTTCAGTTCGCCTTCAATCGCCTGCGCATTCGGGTTCTCTTCCGGCTTCAGCTTGCCGCCATTGGCGATAAAGTCATGCTGCTGGAAGTAGGCTTCACGCACCATAATGTACGGGTCGGAAGACTGGCGCAGCAGGCCGTCGGAGTCGAGAAGCTGAGCGCGTGTCTCTACGCCTTCAACCATCCACTTGCCAATAGACATCGGCCAGGTTAGCCAGGAGAGCACCGGATAGGTGGTGTCGACCATATCACCACCTTCGTCACGCAGCGTGAAGCTGCCGTAGAACGGAAGCTGCAGATACGGGCCGTAACCAACGCCATAGTGCCCCAGCGTGCTGCCGAAACGGTGCGGTTGCACGCGCTGCAGTTTCGGGTTTGCCATCCCGGCAACGTCAATAAAGCCGCCCATCCCCAGAATGGTGTTCAGGAAGAAGCGGGTAAAGTGAACCATCCCCGTGTACGGGTCGCCTTGCAGGAATGAGTTGACCATAATGGCCGGCTCTTCAAGGTTGCTGGTAAAGTTGCCAAGGCCATTACGCGCGGGCTGCGGAACGTAGTCGCGCCACGCGACGGCGACAGGACGAACAATGTACGGATCCAGCACATCAAAGTTGAAGCTGTACATCGTACGGTTAAAACCTTCAAACGGGTCAGAACGCCCCTGCTGTTCTGTTCCGGAACTTGCACAGCCCACCAGCAGTGTTGTTCCGAGCGCAAGCGCCGACAGGCGAAGCTTCATAAATGTCTCCCTGGTGATTATGGCTATCACTGATTGCCATCCATGACGGACCTTAATCGTATCCGCCTGTTTAGGTGTAAGTGATTGTAACAGCACGCCGACGATGTCTATATAGCCAATTTTGTTGATCTGATCATAGCCTGGTAAAGAGCACGCCGTGGCGCTTATATTCTAACGGTGAGAAAAAAACAAATATTACCATTTTTGCACTTTCAGAATATATCCACCGCCCATCAAGCCAGCAGCCGCTACGCTTTAGCAATACGTCTCTTTATTCAGGAACATTATGATGGATGACATCAAGGTGGAAAGCGAAGAGAAGCTTAGCGGACAAAAAATCGAAATCAATGAAGACCGACTCCCCTCTCGAGCCATGGCGATTCATGAACATATACGCCAGGAAGGTGAAAAAGAGATGGAGCGCGACGCGATGGCACTGCTATGGTCAGCAATCGCTGTCGGGCTATCGATGGGCGCATCGTTAGTCGCCAAAGGGATTTTTCATGTTGAACTGGCCGGCGTACCGGGCGGTTATTTACTCGAAAACCTCGGTTACACCTTCGGTTTCATCATCGTCATCATGGCGCGACAGCAGCTGTTTACCGAAAATACCGTCACCGCCGTCCTGCCGGTCATGCAAAACCTGACGCTGGGCAATGTCGGCTTGCTGATGAGACTGTGGGGCGTGGTTCTGCTCGGCAACCTGATCGGCACCGGTATCGCGGCGTGGGCGTTTGAGTATATGCCTATCTTTAAGGAAGAGACCCGTGATGCCTTTATTAAAATAGGCATGGATGTGATGAAAAACAGCCCAACGGAGATGTTCGCTAACGCCATCATTTCCGGTTGGCTAATTGCAACCATGGTCTGGATGTTTCCCGCCGCGGGCGCGGCGAAAATCGTGGTTATCATCCTGATGACCTGGCTAATCGCCCTTAGCGATACCACCCATATTGTGGTCGGGTCCGTAGAAATACTCTATCTGGTTTTTAACGGCACGTTGCACTGGAGTGATTTTATCTGGCCTTTCGCCCTCCCTACCCTCGCAGGCAATATTTTCGGCGGTACGTTTATCTTTGCCTTGATGAGTCACGCGCAAATTCGCAATGACATGAGCAACAAACGCAAAGAAGAAGCACGTTTAAAAGCAGAACAAGAGGCCAAAAAGCAGAAACGTGAGGAAAAACAGCTTTGAATGGCGACTGTTTGAGCAGTCAAGCGGCAGCGCACTTACCCGAATGCGCAAAAAACGCTATACTCGTGCCGCTTCGTCCCCTTAGTTAAATGGATATAACGAGCCCCTCCTAAGGGCTAGTTGCAGGTTCGATTCCTGCAGGGGACACCATATACACCTCTCCTGACGTCTACCGAATTCAATAAAACCCCCGTATAATCAGCGATAAACCCTCTTGTCCGGCTATGCGACTTCAACTGAAGTTAATCCATATCCAGGTGAATCAATAAACGTTTGGGACCTAATTGGGTGCTTATCCTGTTCAATGAAAAATGAGCCCCCAAAATGTCGCTGAATGCGCGTCAGGTCGAGACTGCATAGGCCCAGAGATAAAGACTATAAGCTCGCTGACGGCAGAGGGCTCTATCTCATGGTCAATACTAACGGTTCAAAGTACTGGCGTATGAAGTATCGATTTGCCGGGAAGGAAAAAAGCTCTCATTTGGAACCTACCCGGACATTTCGCTTGCGGAAGCCCGTACTAAGCATGATGAAGCAAGAAAAACACTAGCGAATGATAAAGATCCTGGTGAAGTTAAAAAGCCGAACTACTTGCCAAAAGCTCTCAGTAACGAACACTTTTGAAGCGATAGCTCTCGAATGATATGTATTAGTCGCGACTTGATCTGACACTGGACCTTGAAAGGTTGAGAGTTACCGGTTTTGATATGGGTGTCGAATCCTTATACAAAACACGAGGTAACTCTCATGCTTCATACTAACAATCCCGTTATCAAACACAAAGCAGGTTTGCTCAATCTGGCCGAAGAACTCAGCAATGTGTCGAGAACCTGTAAAATCATGGGTGTCTCACGCGATACGTTTTATCGTTACCGCGAACTGGCTGATGAAGGCGGCGTTGATGCACTGATTAACCGCAGCCGGCGTGTTCCCAATATCAAAAATCGGATCGATGATGCTACTGAGAACGCTGTGGTTGATTACGCCGTTGCGTTCCCGGCACATGGTCAGCATCGGACCAGTAACGAGCTGCGCAAGCAAGGCGTCTTCATCTCCGGCAGTGGCGTCCGCTCCGTCTGGCTGAGGCACAACCTTGAGAACTTCAAAAAGCGTCTGAAAGCGCTGGAAGAAAAAGTGGCCCGTGACGGTATCGAACTGACCGACGCACAGATAGTCGCACTGGAACGAAAAGCCAGTGATGACGAGGCCTGTGGTGAAATCGAAACTGCTCATCCGGGTTATCTGGGATCACAGGATACGTTCTACGTCGGCAACCTGAAAGGTGTCGGGCGTATCTACCAGCAGACGTTCGTTGATACCTACTCAAAGGTCGCTCACTGCAAGCTATATGTCACCAAAACGCCGATTACAGCGGCAGATTTACTGAACGATCGT
>NZ_LXEU01000033.1 GCF_001654985.1 Kluyvera georgiana ATCC 51603 | reverse complement strand
AGAATACAAATAGTAAGTGGAGCGAAAAATCACTCCACATGGTGAGTATTAATAACCGTCGGTGACAATTCTGGCGGCAGCAGCGAGCACGTCACGACGGCTCTCTGCCTTCGGCTCCGACTGGGTGAAGTAAGTCACCAGAACGAGCGGCGCGCGACCTTCCGGCCAAATAACCGCGATATCATTCGTCGTACCATAATCGCCGCTGCCGGTTTTATCCCCGACAACCCACGATGTGGGTAGCCCTGCCTGAATGCTGGCAGCGCCGGTGGTGTTGCCTTTCAGCCACATCACCAGCTGCGCACGCTGAGTGTCACCCAGGGCATTGCCCAACGTCAGATTGCGCAGAGCCTGCGCCATCGCTAACGGCGTGGTGGTATCGCGCGGGTCGCCGGGGATCGCGGTGTTGAGCGTCGGCTCGGTACGATCGAGCCGGAAAGTGTCATCGCCAATCGCACGAGCAAATGCCGTCACTTTACCCGGCCCCCCGAGATGGGCAATCAGCTTATTCATGGCAGTATTATCGCTGTACTGCAGCGCCGCCGCGCTCAGCTCCCCGAGTGTCATCGTGCCATTGACGTGCTTTTCAGCGATTGGGTTGTAGTTAATCAAGTCTGAGGACTTAATTTCAACCCGCTGACTCAGTAAGTCCTTTTGCGTTTCACTTTGCTTAAGCACCGCCGCCGCCGCCATCACTTTACTGGTGCTGCACATAGCAAAACGCTCGTCGGCGCGGTAGAGCGTCTGCGTGTTATCGGCGGTGTTAATCAACGCCACACCCAGTCGTCCCCCGCTGCTTTTCTCCAGCGCCGCCAGCTTTTGCTGAACATCGTTCGCGTGGGCATACAGCGGCACACTGGCCAACAGCAGCGAAACACAGGCTGTCGTCATTAATATCGCCCGCCTTACGCTTTTTCTCATCATCCTAATCCCCTGAACATTCAATTCGTGTGAGTGAAGTATTCACAGTGAGTACAAAAAGTAAAAAACAAAAAACACGCGTCCCCTCTTAACTCCACTCGGTCACACCAGGAATTGTCGCCAGGATAGCATTTTCGGAATAACGCCAGAAAAATAGGCGCAAAATCAATAGGGTTTAAGGTGTCATCAGAGGCAAAACGAAGCGTCGCCAGAATGAAATTTATTACCGTATGAAATTAAAGTGTCGTCGAATCACGACAGTCGTAAGTAACTAAAAATTAATAAAAAAATCCCTCTTGTCTCCCCCATTTTTTAGGCGTACATTAGCGCCATCTGGAGCACAACAGCACAGAATTCTGAGGTGATGCCAGCCGCGAAAGAGGTCCGTTTTTTTCGTCGGTTGTTACCAGCTCGCAGTACCACTACCGTTCATAAGTGCGTAGAAAAAAAGATACGCGGAGAGATGAGTCGTGAAATATTTCTTTATGGGCATTTCCTTTATGGTCATCGTTTTTGCCGGCACCTTTGCCCTGATGATCTAGTCGATAAAAATGCAAAAAAAACAGGAGCCATCTGGCTCCTGTTTGCATTTCTGCGAGCGAAAAATTATCCCGCTGATTTTTGCTCTGACGGCAGCAGACCGTCGGCACGGAACATCGCTTTAATTCCGCGCACCGCCTGACGAATACGATCGCGGTTCTCAATCAACGCGAAACGTACGTGGGTGTCGCCGTAGTCACCAAAACCGATGCCTGGCGAAACGCATACTTTGGCGTCCTGCAGCAGCTTTTTCGCGAACTCTAAGGAGCCCATCGCCGCATAGTGCTCGGGTATTTTGGCCCACACGTACATCGATGCTTTCGGCATTTCAACCATCCAGCCTGCTTCATGCAGCCCCTTCACCAGCACATCGCGGCGACGTTTATACTGCGCAGCGATATCACGTACGCATTGCTGATCCCCTTCCAGTGCGGCAATCGCCGCCACCTGTAGCGGAGTGAAGGTGCCGTAATCGTGGTAGCTCTTAATCCGTGCCAGCGCGTTAACCAGCGTTTTATTACCGACCATAAAGCCGATACGCCAGCCCGCCATATTGTAGCTCTTAGAGAGCGTGAAGAACTCTACCGCCACGTCGCGCGCGCCGGGCACCTGCATGATCGACGGCGCTTTCCAGCCATCGTAAACGATATCCGCGTAGGCCAGATCATGTACCACCAGCACGTCATAGCGTTTAGCCAACGCGACCACCTTTTCGAAGAACTCCAGCTCAACGCACTGGGCAGTCGGGTTCGACGGGAAGCCTAAAATCATCATCTTGGGTTTCGGATAGCTTTCGCGAATGGCGCGCTCCAGCTCGTTGAAGAAATCAACGCCTTCCACCAGCGGTACGGAACGCACCTGCGCCCCGGCAATCACCGCACCGTAGATATGAATGGGATAGCTTGGGTTGGGTACCAGCACGGTGTCGCCGTGATCGAGCGTCGCCAGCATCAGGTGCGCCAGCCCTTCTTTCGAACCAATAGTGACGATCGCTTCGCTTTCCGGGTCAATTTCAACGTCATAACGGTCCTGATACCAGCGCGAAATGGCGCGACGCAGGCGCGGAATACCGCGTGAAGTTGAGTAACCATGGGTGTCCGGGCGTTGGGCCACGGTGCAGAGCTTTTCGACAATGTGCGCAGGCGTGGCGCCGTCTGGGTTCCCCATGCTGAAATCAATAATATCCTCGCCGCGCCGACGCGCAGCCATCTTAAGTTCAGCGGTGATGTTAAAAACGTACGGGGGTAAGCGATCGATACGCGTAAAACGGCGTTCAGAGCTGGATTCAGCCATAGGTTCCTCAGGATTACGTAAGCGCCCGAACCGTTCGAGCGACGCTGCCACCGATGTGGCATGAACAGAAAATAACCTGAAAAAATTAGCGCTGTCGAGAGGGTAAGCAAAAAAATGTTTTATCGGTAAAAAGAGGAACCAATGAAAACGAGAATCATTAATTAAAATAAGGGATTCAATGTATATAAAACACAATGGCAACAATAAATTATCCATTGTTTTTCATTGCAGGCAGTTCAAGTCCCCCCTGAAGTGGCCATCTCTTCTTGTACAATACGTTTGCCTGACAATCCCCTTTTAAAATTAAGGTTTTTCCCTATTCCGCGTACTGCTGGTCATCTGCCCTCGGGTTACTTATCATAAGACTTTACTGAAAACATTCGGCGCCCCCATGCACGAAATATTCGATATGCTGCTCGCGGTCTACGACCGGGCCGCATTGATGCTGATCTGCCTCTTTTTCCTGATCCGTATCCGGCTGTTCCGCGAACTGTTGCACAAAACGGCCCATACCGCGAAAGAGCTGCTGGCCGTTACCGTCATCTTCTCGATGTTCGCCATCTTCAGCACCTGGTCCGGCGTGCCGGTTGAAGGCTCGTTGGTTAACGTTCGAATTATCGCGGTGATGTCCGGTGGGATCCTCTTCGGCCCGTGGGTAGGCGGCATCGTAGGGGTGATTGCCGGGATCCACCGTTACCTGATTGACGCAGGCGGTGTCACCGCCGTGCCGTGTTTTATCACCAGTATTATCGCCGGGATCCTGTCCGGGCTGATTAACCGCCGGGTACCGAAAGAGCTGCACTGGAAGATTGGTATCCTCGGCGGCATGCTGTGCGAAACGCTGACCATGATTCTGGTGGTCATCTGGGCGCCCAGCATTGCGCTCGGCGTCGATATCGTGTCGAAAATCGGTATTCCGATGATTGCCGGCAGCGTGTGCATCGGTTTTATTGTCCTGCTGGTGCAAAGCGTAGAGGGCGAGAAAGAAGCCAGCGCCGCGCGTCAGGCCAAGCTAGCGCTGGATATAGCCAATAAAACGCTGCCGCTATTTCGTCAGATTAACAGCGACACTCTGCGCCAGATTTGCGACATCATTCGTCAGGATATTCGCGCCGACGCCGTCGCCATCACCAACACTGAACGCGTGCTGGCCTATGTCGGCGTCGGGGAAGATAACTACCACAATAACGATGACTCCATCAGCCCGGTCACCCGTCAGGCGATTAACAACGGTGAAATCATCATTAAAAACAATGATGAAGCCTATCGTACGCCGGAGATTCACTCGATGCTGGTGATCCCGCTGTCGGAGAAAGGCGTGATTACCGGTACGCTCAAGATCTACTACTGCCACGCGCACCAGATCACCTCCTCGTTGCAGGAGATGGCTATCGGCCTGTCGCAGATTATCTCCACGCAGCTGGAGGTCTCTCGTGCCGAACAGCTGCGCGAGATGGCAAATAAGGCAGAGCTGCGCGCGCTACAGAGTAAAATCAATCCCCATTTCTTGTTCAACGCGCTGAACGCCATTTCATCATCCATTCGCCTTAATCCGGACACAGCGCGGCAGCTGATTTTCAATCTGTCGCGCTACCTGCGCTATAACATTGAATTAAAAGACGATGAGCAGATAGATATCCGTCGGGAGCTGTATCAGATTAAGGACTACATCGCCATTGAGCAGGCGCGTTTTGGCGACAAGCTGACCGTTATCTACGATATTGATGATGAGGTGAACTGCGTGATTCCCAGCCTGCTGATCCAGCCGCTGGTTGAGAACGCCATCGTACACGGTATTCAACGTAGCAAAGGCAAAGGCGTGGTGACCATCAGCATTGCCGAGTCGGGCAACCGCGTGCGTATTGCCGTACGTGATACCGGGCCGGGTATCGATCCCCTGGTCATCGCGCGGGTGGAAGCCAATGAAATGCCTGGCAATAAAATTGGTCTGCTGAACGTCCATCACCGAGTCAAACTGCTGTACGGTGAGGGATTGCATATTCGCCGACTCGAGCCGGGAACGGAGATCGCGTTCTATATTCCCAACCAGCGTACGTCCGTTCCGGCCGCCGCCACCTTATTGCCCTAACCCGGAGTCACCATGAAAGTCATCATTGTCGAAGATGAATTCCTGGCGCAACAGGAGCTAACCTGGCTGATTCAACAACACAGCCAGATGGAGATTGTCGGCACCTTTGACGACGGTCTGGACGTGCTGAAATTTTTGCAGCACAACAAAGTGGACGCGATCTTCCTCGACATCAACATTCCGTCACTGGACGGCGTGCTGCTGGCACAGAACATCAGTCAGTTTGCCCACAAGCCGTTTATCGTGTTTATCACCGCGTGGAAAGAACATGCGGTGGAGGCCTTTGAGCTGGAAGCGTTCGACTACATTCTGAAACCGTATCAGGAATCCCGCATCGTCAGCATGCTGCAAAAACTGGAAGCGGCCTGGCAACAGCAGCAATCGAGCATCGTCAGCAGCAGCCCCAGCGCACCCCGTGAAAACGACACCATTAATCTGGTGAAAGATGAACGCATCATCGTGACGCCCATCAGCGATATCTACTACGCTGAAGCGCACGAAAAGATGACTTTCGTCTACACACGCCGCGAATCGTACGTGATGCCGATGAACATTACCGAGTTTTGCAGCAAGCTGCCGAGCAGTCACTTTTTTCGCTGCCATCGTTCATTCTGTGTGAACCTGAATAAAATTCGCGAGATAGAGCCGTGGTTTAATAACACCTACATTCTACGCCTGCGCGACCTTGAGTTTCAGGTGCCGGTGAGCCGCAGTAAGGTGAAAGAGTTTCGGCAGATCATGCATTTGTAGCCGCTGACGGAACATCGACGGCAGGAATGAGCCCGGGAAAACCCCGGGCTCTGTGTATTACAGCACCTGACCCAGCGTCTGACGCAGGTGCGCGCCGGAGCCCAGCAGGCCCGGATTGTCGTGAATAATCAGATACACCGGGATCGGGTGTACATAGTCTTTGAAACGACCTTTGTCTTCGAACCCGCCGCGGAAGCCGGACGCTTTAAAGAACTCAAGGAAGCGCGGCACAATGCCACCCGCAATGTACACGCCGCCGAAAGTGCCCAACGTCAGCGCTAAATCACCGCCGAAGCGGCCCATGATCACGCAGAACAGCGACAGCGCGCGACGGCAGTCGGTGCAGGTGTCTGCCAGCGCGCGTTCGGTAATATCTTTCGGCTTGTAGTTTTCCGGCACCCGGTTGTCCGACTTGACGATAGCCCGGTACAAGTTCACCAGGCCAGGACCGGAGAGCACGCGCTCAGCGGAAACGTGGCCAATCTCTTCACGCAGCACTTCGAGGATAATCCCCTCTTCTTCGCTGTTTGGCGCAAAGTCGACGTGGCCACCTTCGCCCGGCAGGCTAACCCAGCGCTTGTCGACGTGAACCAGATGCGCCACGCCAAGGCCGGTTCCCGCGCCGTAAACGGCGATCGGCTTACCTTCAACCGGCTCGGTGCCGCCAAACTGGATCAGATGCTCTTTTTTCAGCATCGGAATCGCCATTGAGACGGCGGTGAAATCGTTGATGATTTCCAGGTGCGAGAAACCCAGGTTTTTCTTCATTTCCGCAATGGAGAACTGCCAGGTGTGGTTGGTCATCGCCACCCAGTCACCGGTAATCGGACAGGCAATGGCGATACAGCCGTCTTCGACCGACACGTTATGCTCGTCGAGATAGACGCGGACAACGGCTTCCAGGCTTGGATAATCCAGGCCGGAATAGGTTTTCGCCTGCGAAATTTCACCGCTGGCTAAATCGCACAATGCCAGACGCGCATTGGTGCCCCCAACATCACCCACTAAAGCAAACTTTGTCATTCCTTTACGGCTCCGCTAAAGTCAGAATAAATCTTTGCCACACTGTAAATTCAAGGCGCGTTAACAACAATGACGATTATGTTGGCGCCCCAGGATTATCGATCCAGGTCACATTTTTTGCGTATTTTTTAGCAGGTATAGAACGGGATAAGCTGTAGGGCCGTATCGTTTCAGCATCATTTGCGCTGAACATCGGCTCGGGAAAATGCACAGTAAACTCAGTATTCAGCAAAAAGGATATCACCATGCTCCACCCGCGAGCCCGAACGATGTTGTTGCTCTCCATCCCCGCGGTATTGATTGGCATCGCCTCCAGCCTGATTTTGATCGTGGTGATGAAGATTGCTACGGTGCTCCAGCATCTGCTGTGGCGCAACCTACCGGATGCGCTCGGCATGGATATGAATTCGTCGCTGTGGATTATCCTGATGCTGACGCTGACCGGTCTCGCCGTAGGTCTGGTGATTCGTTATAGCCCAGGCCATGCGGGCCCGGATCCCGCCAGCGAGCCGCTGATCGGCGCCGCGGTTCCCGTCGCACATCTACCGGGGCTGGCGATCGCCTTGATCCTCGGGCTGGCGGGCGGTGTAAGCCTGGGCCCAGAGCACCCGATTATGTCGGTCAACATTGCGCTGGCGGTGGCGCTGGGCGCACGCTTCTTCCCACGAGTCAGTTCGCTAGACTGGACGATTCTCGCCGCTGCCGGCACCATTGGCGCACTGTTCGGAACGCCGGTTGCCGCCGCGCTTATTTTTTCCCAGACGTTAACCAGCAGTAATGATGCGCCGCTGTGGGATCGCCTGTTTGCTCCTCTGCTGGCTGCCGCCGCGGGCGCGTTGACCACAGGCCTGTTCTTTCACCCTCAGTTCTCACTCCCCATCGAGCATTATCAGACGATGCGCATCGTCGATATTTTCAGCGGCGCGATGGTCGCTATCATCGCCATCGCCATCGGTATGATCGGCGTCTGGTGCCTGCCGCACCTGCATGGGTTAGTTCACCGTTTAAAACATCCGGTGCTAATTCTCGGCGTCGGTGGATTTGTACTGGGGATTATCGGCACGATTGGCGGCCCGTTAACGCTGTTTAAAGGGCTGGATGAAATGCAGCGCCTGACCGCCGGGCAAAATTTCGGCGCAGGCGACTATATGCTCTTCGCGCTGAGCAAACTGGCGGCGCTGGTCGTTGCGGCGGCCTGCGGTTTCCGCGGCGGGCGCATATTCCCGGCGGTATTTGTCGCCGTGGCGCTGGGGTTGATGCTGCATGCGCACGTGGAAGCGGTACCGGCCGCGATTACCGTCTCCTGCGCCATTATGGGGTTAGTGCTGGTGGTCACCCGCGATGCCTGGCTCAGCCTGTTTATGGCCGCAGTCGTCGTACCGGATACCACGCTGCTGCCGCTGCTGTGTATCGTGATGCTCCCCGCCTGGCTATTGCTGGCGGGGAAACCTACGATGATGGTGCCGCGTAAGCGTAAGGATTAACGGCCGCTGTTTCGCGCCTCCAGCGCGTCGGTAACGGCTTTAAGCAGCGGAGGGATGTCCATTTTGGGTAGCATCACCTCCAGCAGCGTCAGCCTGTCGCGGCGCGCGGCGCGCGCCAGCGCATCGTTCAACTGCGCGACATTGCTGACCTTCCAGCATTCGGCCTGGCTGTCGAGATTCAGTGCCTGTGGCAGCAAGGTCCAGTTCCACAGGCTAATCTCGTTATAGCGCTGCTCTGGCCCATGGATCGCGCGCTCAACCGTATAGCCTTCATTATTCAGTAACAGAATCAGCGGCCGCTGCCCGTCCCGCAACATGGAGCCTAGCTCCTGAATGGTCAACTGCGCCGCACCGTCCCCCACCACCAGCATCACGCGCCGGTCCGGACACGCGGTTTGTGCGCCGAATGCGGCAGGTAAAGTGTAGCCAATCGATCCCCACAGCGGCTGAACCAGCAAACTGGCGCCGGTGGGCAGCGTTAATGCCGCGATACCAAAGGCAGCCGTCCCCTGATCGGCCAGCACAATATCGTGCGGTTGCAGGTATTTCTGCAGCGTTTGCCAGAAGTGACGCTGGGTCAGATGCCCGGTGTCGAGCACCGCTGGCGAGGATATCCGCCGGATATCGGTGTGCCATGGGGCTAAATCTTCGCTCAACGTTATCAGCGCGTTCACCGCCGACTGCATGTCAATACCGCTAAACCAGCGGGTGCCTACGCGAGTGGAAAACGGCTGTACCTCGATTGATTTTTCCGGCGCAATCCGGTGAGTAAAGCCAGCGGTGATGGTGTCGGTAAAACAGGTGCCGACGCAGACGATCGCCTCTGCATCCTCGATAGCCTCTCGCGTTTGCGGCAGACTCGCCCCGCCGCTGTACGTGCCGACAAATCCCGGCTGTTGTTCATCAAACAGCCCTTTCCCCATCAGCAGCGTGGCGTGTGGAATGGGACGCGCACGCATCCACTGATTGAGCGTCGCCTGAAGCCCAAATCGATGAGCCAGCACGTCCGCCAGCAAAGACACATGCGAACATCCCTCCAGCAGGCTACGCGCATGATGAACAAAATCCTCCAGTTGAGCCCTATCCGATACCCGTGGCGCTGCGGTGAGAGCGTTTACAGGTTTCGCCGTCGGCAGCGCGGCAACATCGGCGGGAAGCAGCAGGTAGCCAGGCCGACAATATTGCCTCACCGCCAGCAGCACGCGATCGATCTCCTGACAGGCGTTTTGCGCCGTCAGCACACCCTGAGCGACGGAAATTGGCGCACTCATCTGGCGGAAATGGTCAAAGTCGCCGTCACCCAACGTGTGGTGTAAACATTCGCGACGCAGCTGCGCGCCGGTACAAGGGGCACCGACGATATGCAGCACCGGAACGTGCTCGGCGAAGCTACCGGCCACACCGTTCAGCGCGCTAATTTCCCCCACGCCGTAAGTGGTCAGCAGCGCGCCACAGCCCTGCATTCGCGCGTAGCCATCGGCGGCATAGGCCGCGTTCAGTTCGTTAGCGCAGCCCACCCAGCGCAGCGTGCGGTGAGCAATGACGTGGTCAAGAAACTGGAGATTGTAGTCGCCGGGTACGCCAAACAGACTCTCGACGCCACAGTCAGCAAGACGGTCAAGCAGGTAATCTGCCACGGTATAGGACGAAGCCATGGTGCCACTCCTTCAGCCGGTTATTTCTTTGAGTATTGAAGAAGTGTTAAGCGTGTCCAGTATTGATAAGAAAGTCCTCTGGAAAGCAAATTTTACAGATTTCAGCTGTGTACGCGCGAAGAGACATTCGTTAGTGTAAGCGCATACACAACCGGAAATTCTGGAGGACACAATGGTTTACCAGGCAAGTCCAACACGTTATGAGACTATGACGTTTCAGCGCTGCGGCAACAGCGGCCTCAAACTGCCCGCCGTTTCACTGGGGCTGTGGCATAATTTTGGCGATGAAACCCGCGTAGAGAACAGCCGCCAGCTGCTTCGCCACGCGTTCGATCTCGGCATAACCCATTTCGATCTCGCCAACAACTACGGGCCACCGCCAGGCTCCGCTGAGAGCAACTTTGGCCGTATTCTGCGCGAAGATTTTCTGCCTTATCGCGACGAACTGATTATCTCCAGCAAGGCTGGATACACCATGTGGGATGGTCCGTACGGTGACTGGGGTTCACGTAAGTATCTGATTTCCAGCCTTGACCAGAGTCTGAAGCGCATGGGTCTTGAGTACGTGGATATTTTCTACCACCATCGCCCGGACCCCGAAACGCCGCTGCTGGAGACCATGCGCGCGCTGGATCACGTCGTCCGTCAGGGCAAAGCGCTGTACGTTGGGCTTTCCAACTACCCGGCGGAACTGGCGCAGCAGGCAATTGACATACTCAACGATCTGGGCACCCCCTGTCTTATCCACCAGCCGAAATACTCCATGCTGGAACGTGGAGTGGAAAACGGCCTGTTGAACGTGCTGCAGCAGGAAGGGGTCGGCTGTATCGCCTTCTCACCGCTGGCCGGTGGGCAGCTTACCGACCGTTACCTGAACGGCATTCCTGCCGACTCTCGCGCCGCCAGCGGCAGCATCTTCCTCAAGCCAGAACAGCTCACTGATGGCAAGATTAACGCCGTTCGCCAACTGAACGAACTGGCAGAACAGCGTGGACAGAAACTGTCGCAGATGGCGTTGGCGTGGGTACTGCGTCAACAGGCGGTCACCTCGGTTCTGATTGGCGCCAGCAAGGTCTCACAGCTGGATGACGCGATCGGTATGCTGGCAAACCGTCATTTCAGCGCCGCAGAATGTGCCGAAATTGATACCATTTTGCGTAGCATAAAATAACGACTATTTTAGCAAAAAGTGCGCTCTCCTGGCGGTTTAAGAGTTAACCCAATAATTCGTATGTTTACCGAATTGTAATATTGCGTTAACAGGCCTTTCTGGCCACGATCGTATAGGAGAGAAGTATGTTCAGGTCACTGATTCTGGCGGCAGTGTTGTTAGCATCGGCCCCGATGTTCGCTAATGCTGGCGAAATCACCCTGCTGCCATCCGTAAAATTACAAATTGGCGATCGCGATAATTACGGTAACTACTGGGACGGCGGCCGCTGGCGCGACGGCGACTACTGGCATAAACACTGGTATCGCCACGACAACGGCTGGCATCGCGGTTGGGACAAACGAAATAAGGCCTACGAGCGCGGCTATCGCGACGGTTGGGGCGACCGTGATGACCATCGTGGACGCGGGCGCGGTCATGGACACGGCCACGGACATGGTCACCACTAGTTTCCATTATTCAGGCGCTGCGCCTGAATAACAAAAAAAGAGCCTACGGGC
>NZ_LXEU01000032.1 GCF_001654985.1 Kluyvera georgiana ATCC 51603 | reverse complement strand
TACGGGCTCTTTTTTTATGGTCAAATCCTGCGCTTCTTATTTATCAGCATTTGCCCTTGAGCAAAAAAATCCTGCCAGTATCTTATCGTCAAGATATTTCACGTCAGGATTAACATCATGAATGCTAATTTTAAAAATGAAATTCAGACATTCGGTCGTTCACTTCTGTTACCTATCGCGGTATTAGCCCCCGTCGGGATGGTCATGGGAATCAGCTCGGCGCTTGGCCAGAGCTATATGATCGATAAACTCCCCTTTTTGGGTAATGATATTTTCAAAGCGGTTTTATCATCACTGGGCTTAATCAGCAGCGTCGTTTTTAATAATATTCCTTTATTATTTGCGATGGGCGTTGCCTACGGCATGTCGAAAAAAGAAAAAGGCATTGCGGTATTCGCCTCGGTCGTCGCCTATTTAACGTTGCTGATTGCCATGCACGTGCATCTCAAGCTCGCAGGGACACTGGCGAAAGAAGATCTTTCACTGGTGGGCCAGGGCATGGTACTTGGCGTACAGACGCTAAAAATCGAGGCGCTGGGCGGCATTATCGCGGGCCTGCTGGCAGCCAAAATTACCGACCGCTTCTATCGGCTGCAGCTGCCTCTGGCCTTTGCATTCTTCAGCGGCAAGAAATCAGTGGCGATTCTGGCGATTGCCTTTGCCATACCCGTTGGGCTGATCATCCCCTTTATCTGGGATCTTTTTACCGCGGGAATGCGCGCCGTCTCAACCATTATGATGGCACCAGACATTGGCGCCGGCATCTACATGACGCTTAACCGCCTGCTGATACCGTTCGGCCTGCATCACGTACTGAGCTCCACCGTGCGCTTCACCGCCGCGGGCGGTACCTACCTTATTGATGGGCAAACCTACGTCGGCATTCTGCCCGCAATGAACAAGATCCTCTTTGAGCTGGGCCCTTCACACCCCGCGTGGCAAGAATATATGCCTACGTTGACCAGCTACCTGGCCTCCTCACAGATGTTGACGACCCTGTTCCGCGTGCCGGCTATCGGCCTGGCGATGTACCATATGGCCTATTTCAAAAATAAGAAATTTGCTAAAGGGATGATTCTCACCGTCGTACTCACGGCAATGCTGGGGAATATTACCGAGCCGCTGGAATTCTCTTTCCTGTTTATTGCGCCAAAACTGTTTATCGTTTATGCGGTGCTGTGTGGCTTACTCACTATCCCACTACAGATGCTGGAAGTCTCCATCGGTTATATTCGCGGTACCATTTTCGACTTCGGCATTTTTGGCTTGATGTACGAAAATACGCATTGGGTAAATTTAATTCTTCTCGGTATTGTGAACTTCGTCGTGTTTTATTTCGTGTTCCGTTTTGCAATCGGTAAATTCGATATCAAGACCCCAGGCCGCGAAAGTGAAATTGCCGATAGCACCTTACTGAACAATAAAGAATACGACAAGGTCGCCGCCATGGTGATTGAAGGTCTCGGCGGCCGGGATAACATCAAACGCGTCGAAAACTGTGTTTCTCGCCTGCGTATCGATTTGCAGGATCAGAAGAAAATCAACATGGATATCCTCAAAGAGTCCGGCTCGTTGGGAACCTTTATTCCCTCCAGCAACCATGTTCACGTGGTTTTTGGCCCACACGTAGAATTTGTTCGCAACGCGGTTGACGACCGCATTGTCGGCGCGAAATAAATAACCAGGAGGCGGCAATGCGCGCACTGTATGATTCAAAAAGTAAAACCATTGACGATCGCGGCATGAAAGCCCTGCTCGGTCAGCAGGCTCGAGTGCAATCATGGCTGGACGTCGAAGCCGCGCTGGCGCTGGCGCAGGCCGAGCACGGGATGATTCCTGCCAGCGCGGCGGCGAATATCGCCGCCAACTGCCGGGTTGAGAATATCGACCTGGTCGAGATGGAACGCCTGTTACGCGAAATTGGCCATGGTTTTGTACCGATGATCAAAGTGCTGGTCAAAGCCTGCGACAGTGAAAGCGGTAAGTATGTGCACTATGGCGTCACCACGCAGAACATTCAGCAAACGGCCCAGCTGTATCTGGCGAAGCAGTTCAACGTCGTGCTGCAAGGTTTCGTTGATGACATTCTGCGCAATCTGGCCCATATGGCGCGCGAGCATCACGCCACGCTCATGGCCGGACGCACCCACGGTAAGCATGCATTGCCCATCACCTGGGGATACAAAGCCGCCGTCTGGATTGATGAACTCCTCAACGCCCAGCAGCGTATGCAAGAAGCGGAAAAACGGGTCTTCACCGTGATGATGGGAGGCGCCGTCGGCGCATTTCACGCAACCGGAGAAACCGGTCGACGGGTACAGGAGAGCGTAGCGAAAGCCTTAGGCATGCACGCAATGGCCATTCCATCGCGCAACTCGCGCGTGTATCGCACCGAGTACATCAGCAACCTGTGCCTGCTTGCCACTACCCTGCACAAAATTGCCGAAGAGGTTTACCAGACTTCGAGTGAAGAATTTGGCGAAGTGTCCGAAGCCTTTACCAGAGGGACCGTCGGCAGCAGTACCATGCCGCAGAAGGTCAACCCGAAACTGGCAAAAGGCATTATCGCTAACGCACAAAAGCTTTACTCCGTACATACCTCGTGCCTGTACGTCAGCCCACGCCCCTTCGAGGCAGATAGCTCGGCCTACTTTATCTTTGATGGCAATATTCAGGAGAGCATGGAGTGCATCGCCGAGATCGTTATGCGCGCCGAGGAACTGACCCGCACGCTGGTGATCAACACCGAGCGGATGCAGCAAAATGTGCAGCTGACCCACGGCTTAATCAATAGCGAAAAAATCATGATGCATCTGGTGGCGAAGCTCGGCAAAGATGCGGCGCACGAGCGCGTTTACCAACTGGCGATGCGCAGTACCCATGAAGGCATTCCTTACGGCGAGGTGCTGCGCCAGGATCCGGTGATTCAGCAGAACTTCACCGAGGCGGAAATTGACGCGCTGATTGATCCATCGCACTACATCGGTTTGTGCTCAGAGATGGCGCTGGAAACCGCCGCGCGCGTACAGGAGGCCCATGGTGACTGACACCCTGCTCTCTCTCGCCAGTCAGCGAATTGTGACGCCGGATGGCATACGGTCCGGCTACCTTCACATCTGCGGCGATAAAATTACCGGCATCGATGAAACACCGCGTGGCCGCGTCATCGACTATCACCATGCGATGCTGATGCCGGGGTTTGTCGATATCCACGTCCACGGCTGGGGGCGAGGTTCATTTGCCTGGAAGGGAGAGCGGGACTCGCTGCGCGCCATGAGTCAGGATTTAGTACAAGCGGGGGTAACGGCCTGGCTGGCGACCTCGGCCACCCAGCCGGAGGATTTCTTGTGCGAAAGCCTGGCCACCGCCGCCGAATGGATCGCGCAAGCCACGCCAGCCGAAGGTGCTGAAGCGGTCGGTATCCACATGGAAGGCCCGTATATCAACCCGAAATTTATCGGCATGCAGCGCCTGGACTGCGTTCAGCCCCCCAGCATAGCCGGATTCGAGCGCTATCAGCGCGCCGCGCGCGGCCACGTCCGCCTGATGACGCTGGCCCCGGAACTTCCCGGAGCGCTGGCATTGATTCGCCATTTGCATCAATCCGGCGTCACCGTTTCCGCGGGCCATACCGATGCGACGTTTGACGAAATCAGCGAGGCAATTACCGCCGGTTTGAGTCATTTTACACACGCCTTCAGCGCCATGCGCGGCCTACACCACCGCGAGCCCGGCGTGGTGGGAGCGCTGATGTACTATGAAGACACCTACGCAGAAGTGGCAAAACAAAGCGGAATTACCCTGCGCCCGGAGGTATTCGATATCCTCTATCGGCTGAAAAAGGATCGGCGACTGGTGATGATGAGCGATTGTCTTGGCTACGTCGACTTTCCCGAAGGCTTCGAGTTTCATCACTATCTGCGCCAGGAGACATTTCGTATCCGCCAACATGCGCTGGAAATCACCGACTGCCACGGCTGCACCCGCACCATCCGCGCCGAAGACTGGCCGGAAGTACGCAAGCTGGAAATGAGTTTTCTGGATTCCGTCAAGAACGTGGTGGAGCGTCTGGCGCACGGCTGGGTGTCAGCGGCGCAGGTCGCCTGTCTCAATCCCGCCATCCTCGCGGGCGTGGCGGATCGCAAAGGTAGCCTGACCCCCGGCAAAGATGCCGATATTCTGGTGCTTAACGCCGAACATGAACTGCACGCGGTATGGTGTCGCGGCGTGCGCCAGCCGCGGGTTAAATAAAGACGTCGCCGTAGTGCTGCTCGAGGAAGGTTTTTAGCGCCTGCGGGCTCATCCCCTGTACCTGTTGCACGAACGCGTCAACGGGTATTTTTTTGCGCGCCGGGCTCAACCCGTGCTCACGCAGCAGTTGAAAATCATCCTGCGTCAGATAGAAATTCACCTTCACGTAGCTCAGTTGAGCATGGCGAAGATGACTGGCAATTTTATTGGTAAAGGCAATTAACAGGTCGAAATCCTGCTGCTGGAGCCTGTCCAGCTCGTTGATGTTGACGCAGGCCAGCACCTCAATGTGAAAACGCGAAAGCAGCACCTCTTTGAAGTAGCCCACTTTACTCTCTGATGAGTTGGTCACAATGATGACGCGCTTTTTCACATCGCTGACCACGCGATTTTTCAGTTCATGCTTTTTGATAATCAGCACCAGGGTCGCCAGATGAATCGCCGAAAATGACATCTGCCAACGCGATTCAATTTCCCGCAGCGCACGCTGAACGTGCAGCCAGAGGTCCGGATAACGGCGCTGCACATCGTGCAACTTTTTATCATCAAACCACAGGCGCAGTTTGTTCTGCACAATGGCCGCATAGATAAAGTGGTAAATTTCGGCAAACCAGCCGTGGTGATTGTGAATCGTTGCCTTCAGACCGTGGGACATCATCTCGCAGGCCTGCTTAACGAACCCAACCAGCCGCGCGTCGTAGAGCGTAAAAGGGCGCCAGGTAAAAGTCAGCGAAGCGATAAGCATATCCAGGCAGGCATTTTCATCTTTCTCGGCCAGCACGCGGTAGGGATAGGTGGTCAGAAATGCCGCCGCCGAGCTGTCGTGAATGAGTCGCCCGCGACGAATACGCTGTAGCGCCAGGCTGAGATAGACCAGCAGATATTTCCGCCCGTTGTAGCCAAGGTGAATCACCGGGCTGATGACCTTTTCATAATAGGTCGCCGCCTGGGTAATCTCCTGCGCACACTCATGGAGAAACTGCTCGGCAATGGAACGATTGATAGGCTCGTTGGCCTGATGCGCAATCAGTTGATGACCGGTACCGATCTCGACGGTTTTCAGAATCGACAGACAGGCAGCCAGACGCAGACTGAATTCATCGCCCACCAGCTGCGAACCTTTTCTCGGTATGCTCAGCAGCGTTAACCCACTTTCCTGCACTCGGTTGAGCATGAGCGGATTATCGTTTTTCACCGTCCCGGCGCTGACATAGAACTTTTTATAGTACTCATTTTTATTGACCACATCGTGCAGACAGAGCGCAACAAACAGATCCTGAACGCGCTCTTCACCCGTCGTGAGATAGCGGTTAAAACGCACGCGCTGTAAAAACTGGATGTAATCACTGTAGGTGATGCCGGTCGTAATAAATGCATTATCCTGATGGAGATGCGCTTCATTCGGCAGCAGTTCGTTAAGCTCTTTCATCGTTCGCTTCAGGGTGGAAAGCGTTTTGCCAAAGCGCAGCACCGCGCTATCGACCGCGAGCGGGCTGTTATCCTGAAGGTATTTGAGAAAAGAGAGATCAAAAGAGTTCATGAACGTTCGCTGAGGTTAAACGCAAAGCACAGCGTAACGAAAAAACGCCAGAAAAACCGTGACCTGTCGCGGGTCACGGCAATCGGGAAATTAATTCAGCAGGGTTTCCAGCAGCAGCCAGCCGTTCAGCGCCACCACCACCGCAACGATCGCCCAGCCGAGGCGTTTAATCCACCGCGTGTTGACCAGTTCGCCCATCAGCTTGCGGTCGCTGGTGAAAATCAGCAGCGGAACCAGCGCCAGCGCAATCCCAAAGCTCAACAGCACCTGGCTCATCACCAGAATACGCGTCGGATCCAGCCCCATCAGAATGACAATAAACGACGGCAGCATGGTGACCGCGCGGCGGAACCAGAGCGGAATGTGGAAGCGAATAAAGCCCTGCATCACCACCTGGCCGGCAAGCGTACCCACCACCGTAGAGGAGAGACCGGCCGCGATCAGGCTGAGGCCAAAAATAGTCGCCGCCGCATGGCTGAGCAGCGGTTCAAGCGTCAGGTAGGCCTGATCGAGATCGGTAATCCCGGTATGTCCGTGGAAATGGAAAGCCGCTGCGGCGGTCGCCATCATCGCCAGGTTCACGAAGCCGGCGATGGTCATGGCGATAGCGACGTCCCAGCGGGTGGCCTGATAGCGCTCTTTAGCGCTGCCGCCGTGCAGATGCTGGGTCAGCGATGAGTGAAGATAAATAACGTGCGGCATAATGGTTGCCCCCAGCACGCCCGCCGCCAGGTAGACCGCCTCGCCGTTTGGCAACGATGGCAAGAGCATGCCTTTGGTCAGCGGCGCCAGCGCGGGCTGAGAGAACACCAACTCAACGATATAGGCTGCAGCCACAAACAGCAGCAGGCCGCCGATAACTTTTTCCAGCGGTTTTTGCCCACGGCGCTGAAGCATCAGAATCAAAAAGGTGGCAATCCCGGTCAGCACCGCGCCCTGCAATAGCGAAATGCCCAGAATCAGCTTAAAGCCGATCGCCGCACCGATAAACTCGGCAAGATCGGTCGCCATGGCGATAATTTCCGCCTGCACCCAGTAGAACCAGACCACCGGTCGTGGGTAATGGTCGCGAATCTGCTCCGCGAGGTTTTTCCCCGTGGCGATACCCAGCTTTGCTGAAAGCACCTGAATCAGCATCGCCATCAGGTTGGCCCACACTACCACCCACAGCAACTGGTAGCCAAAGCTGGCGCCCGCCTGAATGTTGGTCGCAAAGTTGCCCGGATCGATATAGCCGATCGCGGCAATAAATGCCGGCCCCATCAGCGCCAGCCGCATACGGCGTGCGGTACGACAGCTGTTAGTTTCAATGCGACTGTTTGTCATTCTCTGCCTCAAAAACATAGCCTTTGCTATGTTTTAGGCTAACAGAATGAGAATGATTATCAAGTTCATTTAAGCAAGGTGATAATGATTATTCTGATAGCCGGAACCAATAGCCAGACTGGAGGTTGGGAAGGTTTGGTATACGCTTAAGAAGAGAGTAGTACAACACGGAAACTTTTCATACATTTACTCAACATAACAAAAATGTATGTTTGATCACTAATTTTGAGTTTGCTCACAGCTTCTGAATATAGTGAGAGACAGATCTCGTTTTATTTAATCATGTTACATAGAATGTGCACGAAAATTTAACCCGTCTCATGTTTGGAGCAAATATGGACCGCGTCTTGCATTTTATTCTCGCGCTCGTTGTGGTAGCTGTTCTGGCCCTGCTGGTCAGTTCGAACCGCAAACAGATCCGCATTCGTTACGTTATTCAGCTTCTGGTTATTGAAGTGCTGTTGGCCTGGTTCTTCCTGAACTCCGATATCGGTCTGGGTTTTGTCAGAGGCTTCTCCGAGATGTTCGAAAAACTTCTCGGCTTTGCTAATGAAGGGACCAACTTTGTCTTCGGTAGCATGAACGATAAAGGTCTGGCCTTCTTCTTCCTGAAAGTCCTGTGCCCTATCGTCTTCATTTCTGCGTTGATCGGTATCCTGCAGCACATTCGCGTACTGCCTATCGTGATCCGCGCGATTGGTACCGTGCTGTCGAAAATCAACGGCATGGGCAAACTGGAGTCTTTCAACGCCGTCAGCTCCCTGATTCTGGGTCAGTCTGAAAACTTCATCGCCTATAAAGACATCCTTGGTAAAATGTCCCGTAACCGCATGTACACCATGGCGGCGACGGCGATGTCTACCGTGTCGATGTCTATCGTTGGCGCCTACATGACCATGCTGGAGCCGAAGTACGTTGTCGCGGCGCTGGTACTGAACATGTTCAGCACCTTTATCGTTCTGTCGCTGATCAACCCGTACCGCGTTGATGCCAGCGAAGAAAACATTCAGATGTCTAACCTGCACGAAGGTCAAAGCTTCTTCGAAATGCTGGGTGAATACATTCTGGCAGGTTTCAAAGTGGCAATTATCGTTGCTGCGATGCTGATCGGCTTTATCGCCCTGATCGCCGCGCTGAACGCCCTGTTCGCCACCGTGACCGGCTGGTTTGGCTACAGCATCTCCTTCCAGGGCATTCTGGGCTACATCTTCTATCCGGTTGCATGGATCATGGGTGTACCGGCAAGTGAATCCCTGCAGGTGGGCAGCATCATGGCAACCAAACTGGTTTCCAATGAATTCGTCGCCATGATGGACCTGCAGAAAATCGCCGCAGAGCTCTCTCCGCGCGCGGTCGGCATCATCTCCGTGTTCCTGGTCTCCTTCGCCAACTTCTCTTCCATCGGCATCATCGCCGGTGCGATTAAAGGTCTGAACGAAGAACAGGGCAACGTGGTTTCTCGCTTCGGTCTGAAGCTGGTTTACGGTTCTACGCTGGTGAGCGTGCTGTCTGCGTCTATCGCCGCGCTGGTTCTGTAATTCACCGTCGCTAACATCAGGACCTGTAACGTTGTTACAGGTCCTTTTTTTTGTTCTCAAGCTGCCAGAGCGGACGCGGTTTATCGATCAGGTAGCCCTGCATATAGTGCACGCCAAGGCGTTCCAGCAGCTGTTGCTGTTCTTCCGTCTCGACATATTCTGCCACCACGGACAAATTCCGCAGCTTCGCCATTTCGCAGATAGAGCGAATAATCATCGCATCCATCGGGTTGTTTAAAACATCACGTACGAAGCAGCCATCTATCTTGATAATGTCAGCTTCCAGTCGCTTCAGGCGCTCGTAGTTCGCGTAGCCGGTACCGAAGTCATCAATCGCAATCAGGCAGCCAAACTGACGCAACTGCTGGATATTGGCAACGCTGACATCAGAGTTGGAAAAAGCCTGCTCTTCGGTAATCTCGATAATAATGCGTTTAACATCGACGTGATAACGGCGGAACAGCGCGATAATCTCGGCTGCGCTCCCCTTTTGCATCAAGGTGTACGGCATCAGATTCACCGAGAAATTCTCATCGGGAAGCTCATCCAGCGAGCTGAACAGATACTCCAGTACCTGCATGTCAAAGCGCTTGCTAAGGTTGAACTGCGCAAGAACCGGGATAAATTTATCCGGCGTCACCATACCGTCAGCGTCAACGAGGCGGCTCAGTATCTCGTAGTAACCTTCGCCGGAAGGCTTTCTGATCGACTGGGCGTAAAGCACAAAACCGCCCCAGTCCAGCGCGTTTTTAACCCGATTCAACAGCACAACCTGTTCGCTGCTTTGGTCGAAAGCGTCAACGTGGCCGTTATCCAGCTTGAGGATTTGATTCCCTTCATCGGCCTGCTCCACTAACCAGCTCAGTTGCCCCAGCATATGGTGCATATTTTTATCCCGCGGGCTCACCGGCGCCCAGGAGATCGCGTATTCCAGGTTCAGAACCGCATTGTTCCAGTGAATCTCTTTATTGCTCAGAAAATTAATCAGATGCTTCAGCCGGGCCTCGGTATCCGGACCGTTCAGCACCAGCAGCAGTTCATTACCCGGCAGATGGAACAACTTTTCTTCACTGAACAGCATCGGCTGTAGGATATGCGTGACGCTGCGTTTGCAATGCATACGCATCATCATGCCATAGTGACGACTGAGGAAGTCGAGGTTACCAATGTGCAGACAACACAGGCTGATCGCGCCAGCGCGCGGCGTCATCATATACTCCTCCAGCGCACGCAGGTTCGGTAAGCCAGTTATCGGGTCCTGCATGGCCTGCGCCTGCCACTTTGCCTGCAGCCGCTGGCTGCGATGGTAGACCTGAAGCAGGTAAAGCAGGCACACCGTGAAGGAGATCAGCGACGACAGAATAAAAGCCAGCGAATACTGGGTTTGTATGCCATGAAGGAAATTTTTGTTGTACATCACCAGCAGGAAGGCGGAAACCGTCCAGGTCATGACGACCAGCGGGTAAGCCAACTGGCTGATGCCAAAAGAGAAAAAGATAAATATAGCCGGAACCAGATAACCCGCAAAATAATAATCGCCAAACGGCGCACACAAAAATATCATCATACCTATCAGGCTAATAAACCAACAGGTAATAAATATCTTATTTCTAAGATTGGTGTAACAAGCAATATTACGATACCAGAATGCCCTGGCATAACGTGGGTTCAAGCACATCCTGAAGGGGTAATAAAAAAGACGAGTAAATATCAGTGATGCACAAACCAGCCCCTGTATATCAACAATAGAATAAATAACGGATGTTATATTAAAATAACTGTACATTAACTCCGGAATGTCAATTATCTCACCGGTAACATACATCAAAACCTTGCCCATGATTGGGGTAACAAAGCCCAACCAAAAAACACTTAAGCCAATGTTTTTTATAGGAACACCGTGTCGCCACCGATGACCTAGCGTATAGCGTAGAATAACGCAGGAGATGCATACTGCGGCCAACTGACAGAATAGCAACGTTAATGAATAAAAGGGCGACAAATGCAATTGCCAATAGTTAGTGACGGTAAAACCAATCGCTAACGGGGCAATAGCATGACGGCCAAAAAGCATAATCAATGCAATCATTACGCCAAGCGGTAGCCAGGCCAGATATACAGAA
Source organism: Kluyvera georgiana ATCC 51603 (assembly GCF_001654985.1). Taxonomy (GTDB): domain Bacteria; phylum Pseudomonadota; class Gammaproteobacteria; order Enterobacterales; family Enterobacteriaceae; genus Kluyvera; species Kluyvera georgiana. Next base: position 16,957 of record NZ_LXEU01000032.1, on the reverse strand, counting down.
TGCCCATCATAAAAAGCAGTAGGAGAGATATATCTGGATAATGGAATAGCCACCAGGCTCAATATAAGAGCCAGGCAGAATTTCCTGAGTGGGTTAGTCCTTATCACCGTCATGCGTATCAGCCGATATCCTTTATCGTACGTAATTTGACTCTTTGAATATTATGGTCGCGAATTTGTTGGCGCAAGTTTAAGCGATAAAATCCTGATCTACACCGGACTTTTGAAGGTAAATCGCTGTATTTTTGTACACGACAAGGATAAAAAAAACCCCCGCCTTCAGGCGAGGGTTTCAAATTTTGGTGGAGCTAAGCGGGATCGAACCGCTGACCTCTTGCATGCCATGCAAGCGCTCTCCCAGCTGAGCTATAGCCCCACAGTGCCTTTACGTTCCAAAACCTGATGGGAGCAGGATTTGGTGGAGCTAAGCGGGATCGAACCGCTGACCTCTTGCATGCCATGCAAGCGCTCTCCCAGCTGAGCTATAGCCCCAACGTAAAGCTGTCGAGTTGACGGGCGGCATAATATGAATTCCCTCGCACAGTGTCAACGGCAAAATTCGCTAACGGCATCTAATCGCTGAAAAAGCAGACAAACGCGCCAGTTTACGCGCCTGCTCGCAAACAGGAGTTATGCATGTCACGTTTTCCACTAAAACGATGCTATAACATGAACCTGTAATTCCCACACAGCAACTCAGGAAATAGTATGCTCAAGGAACGAATGACGCCGGAGGAAATCGCCCACCTGACAGGCTATAGCCGCCAGACCATTAACAAATGGGTGCGTAAAGAAGGCTGGAAGACCTCTCCTCGCCCCGGCGTTCAGGGGGGGAAAGCCAGAGTCGTCCACGTCAACGATGAAGTCGTGGAGTTTATCCACAGCGCGCAGCGCGCTTCAGAGCCCCCTGCTCCCTATATTTCCGATAACCCCTTCCATACGCTGCTGCTGACGCTGGTTGATGAAATGACCGAAACAGAGCAAAAGCAGTTGACCTCGCTGCTACTCCGGGAAGGAATTAGCGGTTTATTGCAACGTTTAGGAATCCGTGGTTAAACGCGAGAGATGAAAACACTTCCTGCCAAAATGTCGACCGAAGAGCTCGCCGAGCGCTTAGGGATAACCCGACAAACCGTTAACCGCTGGATTCGCGAGCAAGGCTGGCACACAGAACCCATGCCGGGTATTAAAGGGGGTCGCGCACGCCTGATTTTTATCACGCCCGAGGTGCTGGATTACCTCGCCAATACCCCGGCGCTGCGAAGCCATACCATGCAAAGCCAGCTTGGAGAACCGCCTCGTAGCTATACAACGAATGAATCTGAGGTGGTGTGGCGACAAATTACCGACGTCCTGCAGAACATGACGCCGCTGGAACAGCAGCGCCTGCACCTCTTGCTGGCGCGTGAAGGTATTTGCGGATTTCTTTCCCGGCTAGGGCTGAGCCACGACGAGACGTAAAAAAAAGCGGGTTTCCCCGCTTTTTTCTTGCCCAAAGGCGAATTACTGCTGGCTTTCACGCTCGGCGATAAAGCCCAGCGCCTTGTTGATGCGCTCAATACTGCGGGATTTACCAATCGCGTGCACGGTAACGTCCAGCGCAGGCGACTGCCCTGCCCCGGTCACCGCAACGCGCAGCGGCATACCCACTTTCCCCATGCCCACTTCCAGCTCATCGGCAGTTGCCTGAATCGCGTGGTGAACGTTTTCCGCCGTCCACTCGGTGATGGCGGCAATTTTATCGCGCACCACTTCCAGCGGCTGACGCGCAACCGGACGCAGGTGTTTCTTCGCCGCATCGGCGTCGAACTCGGCAAAATCTTCGTAGAAGTAGCGGCAGCTCTGCGCCATCTCTTTCAGGGTTTTGCAGCGCTCGCCCAGCAGCTTCACCAGCTCGCACAGCTGCGGCCCAACGCGGGTGTCGATATTTTCCTGCTCAATGTGCCACTGCAGGTGCGTCGCCACGTATTCCGGCGCCAGCGTGTTGATGTAGTGATGATTCAGCCACAGCAGTTTATCAGTATTGAACGCGCTGGCAGATTTGCTGACCGCATTCAGGGAGAAGAACTCGATCATCTCTTCACGGGTGAAGATCTCCTGATCGCCGTGGGACCAGCCCAGACGCACCAGGTAGTTCAGCAGCGCTTCCGGCAGGTAGCCGTCGTCACGATACTGCATCACGCTGACCGCGCCGTGACGCTTGGACAGCTTTTTGCCGTCGTCGCCGTTGATCATCGACACGTGGGCGTAAACCGGCACCGGCGCGTTCAGCGCTTTCAGGATGTTGATCTGACGCGGCGTGTTGTTGATATGGTCTTCACCGCGGATCACGTGGGTAATTTCCATATCCCAGTCATCGACCACCACGCAGAAGTTGTAAGTCGGGGAACCGTCGGTGCGACGGATGATCAGATCGTCCAGCTCCTGGTTGCTGAATTCGATCGGACCACGGATCTGGTCGTCAAAAATAACGGAACCGTCCTGCGGGTTAGCAAAACGCACCACGCATGGCTCATCGGCAGCGTGATGTTCGTGACCATGGCGGCAACGGCCGTCGTAACGCGGTTTTTCACCGTTGGCCATCTGCTCTTCGCGCAGCGCATCCAGACGCTCTTTGGAGCAATAACATTTATACGCCGTGCCCGCTTCCAGCATTTCATCAATCACCGCGTTGTAGCGATCGAAACGCTTGGTCTGATAGTACGGACCTTCATCCCACTCCAGATTCAGCCAGTTCATCCCATCCATGATGGCTTCAATGGCTTCTGGCGTTGAGCGCTCAAGATCGGTGTCTTCAATACGCAGCACAAACTCACCGTCGTGATGACGTGCAAAAAGCCAGGAATAAAGAGCAGTACGAGCGCCGCCGACGTGCAGATAGCCAGTCGGGCTAGGCGCGAAGCGAGTTTTGATTTTCATGAAATGGCCTTACGTTTATAAAGATGCCGACATCCGGCAAATCCCGGAAATACAAGTGGGCAATATTCTAGCACTCCCACTCGGTTGTTCCCACCGCAAGCGCATGCTTTGCTGATTTTGCATATAATTCATACAACATAGCGTGTTTTGCGATCGCTTTGTTTATTTTTACGACGAACGAACAAATTCTTTAGAAAAGGCGTTGACTCATTTTCAACTCTCCCTATAATGCGGCTCCACACAGCGGGGGTGATTAGCTCAGCTGGGAGAGCACCTCCCTTACAAGGAGGGGGTCGGCGGTTCGAACCCGTCATCACCCACCAACTACTTTATGTAGTCTCTGCCGTGTAGAGTAAGAAATTGAGAAGTGGGTGATTAGCTCAGCTGGGAGAGCACCTCCCTTACAAGGAGGGGGTCGGCGGTTCGATCCCGTCATCACCCACCACTTTCTCGCCAGCTGGATTTCTTACAACAAAATGAAGTACCGAAGTGGGTGATTAGCTCAGCTGGGAGAGCACCTCCCTTACAAGGAGGGGGTCGGCGGTTCGATCCCGTCATCACCCACCACTTCGGGTCGTTAGCTCAGTTGGTAGAGCAGTTGACTTTTAATCAATTGGTCGCAGGTTCGAATCCTGCACGACCCACCAATGTAAAAAAGCGCCCTAAAGGCGCTTTTTTGCTATCTGCGATATGGAAGATTCGAACCTGCGGCAGGTTCGGTGTCGAACGCAGTGAGACAACGGAGCCGTTTACGGCGACGGCCCGAAGGGCGAGCGAAGCGAGTCATCCTGCACGACCCACCAATGTAAAAAAGCGCCCTAAAGGCGCCTTTTTGCTATCTGCAATCTGGACGATTCGCCCCCCGCCCTCAGCCATTCAAGTCCAGCCGCATTCTGCCGATACTCCTTATATTTACCCGCATAAGGCGTACACCATGACCGTTATCAGCTCTACCTCTATTCCAGCCCTGAAAACCACCACCAGCACCGCCGCGCCGAGCGGTAACGATACGGCCTCGCAAATGGCGCGCATTACCCAACAAATTGTCAAACTGACCCAACAGCTGAAAGAAATCGCTGATGGCAGCGGCAGCGCGGAGGAAAAACAGAAACAGGCCGAAATGATTCAGGAGCAAATTACCATGCTCGAAGCTCAGTTGGCCCAGTTGCAGAACCAACAAGCGGAAAAAGCGCAGGAAAAACAAGAAGCCTCTGTGACTGCTATCGCCAATGTCAACAAGCCCAGCGACGAGCACCAGATCGACATCTACGTCTGATACAACGGATCCTGCTGGCGTTCATCCGTCAGGCGCTGGCTCTGCTCGCGTACCACATCCCACAACGCCTGCGCGGCGGTGGAAAGCGAACGGTTTTTCCGCCGTACCAGCATTAACTGGCGCTCAACGCCAGGCGCCAGCCTTTTCACCACCAGCGGGCTGCCCTCCGGAAGCGGCAATGCCAGCGCCGGAATAATGCTAATCCCGATGCCCGCCGTCACCATCGGAAACAACGTCGCCGGGTGCCCAATCTCCTGCACGATATCCGCCTCAATATCGTGCAGGCGCAGCGCCGCATCAATCAGCATTCGGCTCCCTGACGCGTAGTCCTGAAGCACCAGCTTTGCCGCCTGTAGCGCCTGCCAGCTGACGTACGGCAAATCCGCAAATGGATGATCGCGTCGACAAAGTAGAAAAAAAGGCTCCGACAGTACCGTTTCACACTGCAAATCCCCGACTACGCCAGGATCGATAACAATGCCAAAATCCACGTCCCCCTGACGAATACTTTCCAGTACCCACTGTTGAGGGCGGTCGTGCAGCACAAAGCGAATCTCGGGATAGCGCAGATTGCTCTCGGCAATACACTGCGGAATGAGGTGTGCAGATATGGTCTGGCTTGCCGCTACGCGCACTGTCCCACTGAGCTGTTGGCCAATCCGCCCGGCTTCACGAAGCGTACTGTGCAACTCATCCAGCTGGCGTTCAAGCCGCTGCGCCAGCTGCTGCCCGGCCTCGGTCAGCACCACCTCACGCGTGGTGCGGTCGAGCAAACGCACGCCGGTCTGATGTTCCAGCTCCTTAACGCTATGACTCACCGCCGACTGGCTGAGGCCAATGATCTCCCCGGCTCGGCTGAAGCTTTTGGCCCGGGCAACCGTAACAAACACCTTTAACTGACGCAGCGAGTAATTCATCTGTTTTTTTCATCAATGGATGCAATAAATCAATTTTATTTCTCAAAAATAAAAAAGCAAAATGTCTGCATCGATCTTCAGGAGTCTTTATGAAACTTTTTCGCGTTTTAGACCCGTTTACGCTAACCCTTATCGCCGTTGTCCTGCTCGCCACCTTCTTCCCGGCGCGCGGCGATTTTGTGCCGTTTTTCGAAAATCTGACCACCGCCGCCATCGCGCTGCTGTTCTTTATGCACGGCGCCAAATTGTCGCGTGAGTCGATTATCGCCGGCGGCAGCCACTGGCGTCTGCATCTGTGGGTGATGTGCAGCACCTTTGTGGTCTTTCCGGTGCTGGGCGTGCTGTTTGCCTGGTGGGCGCCCATTAACGTCGACCCGCAGCTCTACGCGGGCTTCCTGTACCTGTGCATTCTGCCTGCCACCGTGCAGTCGGCAATCGCCTTTACCTCGCTGGCGGGCGGTAACGTCGCCGCTGCAGTATGTTCTGCTTCGGCTTCCAGCCTGCTGGGGATCTTCCTCTCGCCGCTGTTGGTTGGCCTGGTGATGAACGTCCACGGCGCAGGCGGCAGCCTGGAGCAGGTCGGCAAAATCATGCTGCAACTGCTGCTGCCGTTTGTCCTCGGCCACCTGTCACGCCCGTGGACCGCCGCCTTCGTGACAAAACATAAGAAATGGATCGCCAAAACCGACCAGACCTCCATTTTGCTGGTGGTCTACTCCGCTTTCAGCGAAGCGGTCGTGAACGGTATCTGGCATAAAGTGGGCGTGGGTTCACTGCTGTTTATTGTGGTCGTGAGCATCGTGCTGCTGGCGCTGGTGATCCTGATTAACACCGTGGTCGCCCGGCGGATGGGCTTCAATAAAGCGGACGAAATTACGATTGTCTTCTGCGGTTCGAAAAAGAGTCTGGCCAACGGTATCCCGATGGCCAATATTCTCTTCCCGACGTCGGTGCTGGGAATGATGGTGCTGCCGCTGATGATCTTCCACCAGATTCAGCTGATGACCTGTGCGGTGCTGGCGCGCCGCTATAAAGCGCAGACGGAAAAACTGCAGGCCAAAGAGCAGGCCCGCGTCTAAGGTTAGCGCTTGAGGGGTTGTACCAGCTGGCTCAACCCCTCGGTTTTAATCAGCAGCGTGAGCTGCATCAGTTCACCAAGATGGCCCGCCGGAAACTGATCCTTACGGGCGAACCACAGCAGATACTCTTCCGGAACGTCGATTAAACGTCGGCCTTTATACTTGCCAAATGGCATCTCGGTATTAGCAATCTCAATCAGCTGCGCTTTATCCACCTTAGACTCCCAGCAGCCGCAGCATTTCGGCTTCATCAATCACCGCAATGCCCAGTTCCTGCGCTTTGGCAAGCTTAGAGCCCGCCGCTTCACCGGCAATCACCAGGTCGGTTTTCTTCGATACGCTGCCCGCGACTTTAGCCCCGAGTTCCACCAGCCGCGCTTTGGCATCATCACGGGACATCTGGCTCAGGCTGCCGGTCAGCACCACCGTTTTACCGGCGAACGGGCTGTCTATCTCTTCAGCATTGATCACCACCGGAGCAGGCCAGTTGACGCCTTCTTTTAACAGTTGCTGAATAACTTCGCGGTTGCTGGCTTCGGCAAAAAAGTTAAACACGTGGTTAGCGACCACGACACCAACATCCGGCACCTTCTGTAGCTCTTCAATGGATGCGGCTTCCAGCGCCTCCATTGTGCCAAAGTAGCCAGCCAGCCCAGCGGCCGTCGCCTCACCCACTTCGCGAATACCTAAGCCATAGAGGAAACGGGCGAAGGTCGTTTGTTTGGCTTTTTCCAGCGCGTTAACCACATTCTGTGCCGATTTCGGCCCCATGCGATCCAGCCCGGTAAGCTTACCAGCCGTCAACGTGAAAAGGTCCGCAGGGGTGTGGACGTACTCTTTCTCCACCAGCTGGTCGATGATTTTATCGCCCATGCCGTCAACGTCGAGCGCGCGTCGGGAGACGAAATGCTTGAGCGCCTCTTTCCGCTGCGCGCCGCAGATCAAACCGCCGGTACAGCGGGCCACGGCTTCCCCTTCAACGCGTTCAACGTCGGAGTTACATACCGGGCAATGGGTCGGGAAAACAATCTCCTGCGTTTCGGCAGGACGCTCAGAAAGCACCACGTTGACGACCTGCGGGATCACATCACCGGCGCGACGAATTACCACTTTATCGCCAATGCGCAGCCCCAGACGCTCAATTTCATCGGCGTTGTGCAGCGTTGCGTTGCTGACCAACACTCCCGCCACCTGAACCGGCTCCAGACGCGCCACTGGCGTAATCGCCCCGGTGCGCCCCACCTGGAATTCGACGTCGCGCACGAAGGTCATCTGCTCCTGGGCCGGGAATTTGAACGCCACCGCCCAGCGCGGAGCACGGGCGACAAAGCCAAGCTGTTCCTGCTGCGCCAGCGAGTTGACCTTAATCACCACGCCATCAATATCAAAACCCAGCGTCGGACGATCTTCTGCAACCTTATGATAGTAAGCGAGTACTTCCTCCGGCGAGTCGCACAGCGTCACGCGGTCGCTGACCGGCAGGCCCCACGCTTTAAACTGCAGCAAACGCCCCAGATGGGTATCCGGCAGCACGCCGCCTTCCAGTACGCCCACACCGTAGCAGAAGAAAGTCAGCGGTCGCTTCGCCGTGATGCGCGGGTCCAGCTGGCGCAACGAACCGGCGGCAGCGTTGCGCGGGTTGGCGAACACTTTGCTACCGGTACGGCGCGCCTCTGCGTTAATCTTTTCAAACCCGGCCTGGGGCAGGAAGACTTCACCACGCACTTCCAGACGTGCCGGGATGTTGTCACCGTGTAGCTTCAGCGGAATGGCGCGGATAGTACGCACGTTGGCGGTAATATCCTCACCGGTGGTGCCGTCGCCGCGCGTCGCCGCGCTGACCAGCACGCCATTTTCATAGAGAATGCTCACCGCCAGGCCATCAAGCTTCAGCTCACAGCACCAGGTCAGCTTATCGCTGCTGTTCAGGCGGTCCTGAACGCGCTTGTTAAACGCCAGGAAACTCTCTTCGTCAAAAACGTTATCCAGCGACAGCATCGGCACTTCGTGGCGAATCTGACTAAAGGCCGCCAGCGGCCCTGCCCCGACGCGCTGGGTCGGTGAGTCAGCGGTAACTAACTCAGGGTGCTGCGCCTCCAGCTCGCGCAGCTCGCGCATCAGGCGGTCGTACTCGGCGTCGGGCAGTTCCGGCGCATCCAGCACGTGATACAGGTATTCATGATGGCGAAGCGTCGCTCGCAGTTCATTCAGTCGTTGTTCTATTGGTTGCATATCACACCATCAATGATAAAAAACCCCCGACAGGCGGGGGTTCAGGAAGGATTGAAAACGCACGAACCTTATCAGGCGTTGGCGTCTTTCACTTCGCGAATACGATCCTGATACTCGCGCAGCTTTTGCGGGGTCATCATACGACGCTGATCGTCGAGTACCACGCCGCCCACTTCATCGGCAATGTACTGCGCCGACTGGAGCATCAACTTGAAGTTTTGCAGCTCGTCACCGTAGCCCGGCACCTGCATGAAAATCGTCACGCCAGGGGTCTGCATATCGCTCATGTTGTCCGGATCAAAGGTACCGGGTTTGAGCATGTTTGCCAGGCTAAACAATGCCGGGCCGCTTCCATCCGGGCTAAGGTGGCGGTGGAAGATGTTCATGTCGCCAAACTTAAATCCGGCCTGTTGAATGCTGTTGAGCAACAACTCACCGTTAATGTGCGAGCCCTGGTGAGCGGATACGTTCATCACGATCACCGTCTCTTTACGCTCTGGCTTGACCGGTTGAGCAGGTTCCGGCGCGGGCTGAGCGACCGGCTCAGGCTGCTGTACCGGCTGCGGCGCTGGCGCTTCTACCGGCTGAGCGGGCTGTGGGGCAACGGGCTGCTGAGCAACCGGCTGCGGTTGCTGTACCGGCGCGTGCTGCGGCTGTTCAACAACCGGAGGGCGCACAGGCTGTTGCGGCTGCACAGGCTGCGGCGGTGGAACCGGCGCGTGCTGAGCAGGCTGATGCGGCTGTTGCACGGGCGGCTGCTGTACCGGCTCCTGCACGCGCGCAGGCTGAGGCGCCTGACGCTCGTAAGGCGGCTGGTACTGGTGTTGGGGCGCGTGACGAGGTGCTTCATGCTCCCCGGCAACCCCAGGGGCGTGATTGACCTTGTGGACACGAACTTCACCCACGCCTTCAACATTGTCATCAAAGTCATCTTCCGACTCATCGTCGGCATCACGAGACTTCATACGCTTGATTGGGCGATCGCGGAACATCGAGGAACGTTCTTTACGGCTCGTCCAGAAACCATGAACCAGTAAAGCGAGTATGGCGATCGCGCCAACAATGATTAATATCAGACGCAAATCCTGCATCATTATATTCTCTGTTGTTCTAACACCTTGCCACCACGGCAAACATTTACTCACTAAGAGTATTTGCCCATCACGTCAAGTGCAAGTGTACACATGACATTCACCGCATAAAGATGAATTAAATCGTACTTTTTGCTTGTTTTTCGAACATTTCTTAACTGGTCATTGTCCAACAACTCGCTAATATAGTGTCGTCTTTTAATGTAGTCAGACAAAGGAGCTTCATCTGACCATGGTTTCATCGTCCACCCCTGCCGCACGTAGCGGCGTTTACTATTTCTCTCAGGGCTGGAAACTGATCGGCTTGCCGGGCATTCGCCGATTCGTCATCTTACCGCTGTTGGTCAATATTGTGCTGATGGGCGGCGCCTTCTGGTGGCTGTTCAGCAAGCTGGAGAGCTGGATCCCCTCGCTGATGGGGCGTATTCCCGACTGGCTGCAGTGGCTGAGCTATCTGCTTTGGCCGGTTATCGTGATTTCGATTTTGCTGATCTTCGGCTACTTCTTTTCTACTATCGCCAACTGGATAGCCGCACCGTTTAATGGCCTGCTGGCCGAGCAGCTGGAAGCGCGCTTAACCGGCGCAACTCCGCCGGATACCGGTATTGTCGGTATTATGAAAGACCTGCCGCGCATCATGAAACGTGAATGGCAGAAGCTGGCGTGGTATCTGCCGCGCGCCGTTGTGCTGCTATTGCTCTATTTCATTCCGGGCATTGGTCAGACGGTCGCACCGGTGCTGTGGTTCCTGTTCAGCGCGTGGATGCTGGCGATTCAGTACTGTGACTACCCGTTCGATAACCATAAGGTGCCGTTTAAAACCATGCGTGAAGCGCTGCGCACGCGTAAGGTCACCAACATGCAGTTTGGCGCGCTGACCAGCCTGTTCACCTTAATTCCGGTGCTTAACCTGGTGATCATCCCGGTAGCTATCTGCGGCGCGACGGCAATGTGGGTCGACTGCTATCGCGATAAACACGCGATGTGGAAGTAAGCGCCTGCTGTTTCAGGCAGTTGCTCAGGTGACTGGCATCGTAGAAGTGACAGTACTCGGCAATATCCCGCAGCGAGAGAACGTCTTGCTGCATTAAAAATCTTGCGTGACGCAGCCGTAGGGCGATTAAATACTGCTGCGGCGTCATCCCGGTTCGCTGTTTAAAACGGCGCTGAAAGGTGCGTAACGTCAGTGAAAAACGTTCCGCCAGCGTCGTCCACTCTACTCTGGACTGCCAGTGACACTCTATCCATGACAGCGCAAGGCATAACCGTTCCTCCACGCTGAGTTTCGCATTCGTTTTCTGGCGATAACCCGGCAACTGGCTCAGCAGCCGCAGCAGAAAAGTTTCCTGCTGCGCGCTACGCAGCATCTCACTCTCGTTGCACTCCCCCATCTCAGTGCAGGCAAATGCGTTAATCTCCCCCACGACCTTCAGCCACTCGGGGACCGCCATATACCATAACTGTGGCTCTGGTTCCTCAAACAGCAGCGCAGTACGACTTTTAAACCAGTTCAATTCTCCCAGCGGAACATGCAACAGGTTAATGGCGCAGGTTTCCCGCATTTCAGTAAAAGCGTGACGATCGTCAGCGCGCAGCGCCATAAAAGAGCCCGCGCGCATAAACCAGGGGTAGCCGTTGACGATATGGGTCATCGTCCCGGAGAGCAAAAAGAGTATTTCGTGATAATCGTGATCGTGCTCGGGGTAAGCGATGCCTGGCAACCAATATTGCACGCAAACACGATCGCCGGGGCGATTGAATACGCGGGATTGATGCAAAGTTTGCATGGCCATTTCCTGAGCTATCGTCAGAGTAGCGAAATTAAACCGCCGGCGATTAGCTTGTCAAACACCTTATTTTTAAAGGGAAATAATTTAAAAATCACGGCTGAAAGTTGAGTTTTATTGTCCTCAGACAGCGCTTGAAAAAGCGTCATTTTCATTCTGTGAGAGCCAACACAGCTTCTGAGGATAAAAACGACAGGCTGGCCGAAGGGTGGCAATCAGATAAAAGTCAGCGACGCTTATTCGGGCTAACGTAGCGCCATCATTTCGCGATGGAGTGGAATTATATGGTCAGCACGATAAATAAGCAGGCTTATATCAGAATAAGCCTCTGTCTGTTTGTTTTCTATTTTGCATGGTCCACCAGTTGGTCCTTTCTGGCAATCTGGCTGGCCGATAACGTCGGCCTGAACAGTGAAAAGATTGGCTTTGTCCTGTCAATCAACGCCCTGTTTGCGCTGGCGATGAAGCCCGTTTGCGGCTATATCATGGATAAACTCGGCCTCGGCAAACACCTGCTGGTCATCGTGACCCTTGCTTCGGTGCTGGCGGCTCCCTTTTTCATCTGGGTCTATCAACCGCTGCTCGGTTTTAATCTGATTGCCGGTATGCTGGTTGGCGCGCTGTATCTTTCCTTCGCGTATCTGGCGGGGGTGCTGGTATTTGAATCCTACGCCGACCGCTACAGCCGCGCCTGGTCTTTTGAGTTTGGCCGCGTGCGAATGTGGGGTTCGATGGGCTGGGCGGTAGCGTCGCTGTTTGCCGGGCAGCTGTTTAACCTGTCGCCGAGCTACAATTTCTGCGTCACATCGCTGGCCTGCGTAGTGCTGCTTATGCTGCTCGGCATGCTAAAAACGCAGGGCGAAGGTATCGACTGGCAGGCGGTGAACGCCGGTCAAAAAGCGCCGGTCAATAAAACTGACGTTAAAATGCTCTTTACCCAAAGTGGTTTCTGGATCCTGATGCTCTTTTACGGCGGAATTATCTGGATGATGCAGAGCGCCGAACAGCAGTTCCCGCGTTATTTTGTCAGCTTCTTTGCCGACCATAAACAGGGTAACGCGATGCTCGGTTATATGGGTTCAGTTCAATCCGCCGTCGAATTCATTCTTATGTTTTCTATTCCCTGGCTGATTAATAAAGTCGGCGCGCGCAACGGTCTCTTGTTAGCGGGTTTTGTGATTGGACTGCGGCTGATTGTTTCCGCACTGGCGACCCACGCGTGGATGATTGCCATTATTAAACCCTTCTACGGTCTGGAAATGGCGCTGCTGCTGGTATCCATCTTTAAATACCTCTCCCTCTACTTCGATAAGCGCTTAACCGGTACCGTTTATATGGTGCTCGGCTGCTTTAACTACTTAGGGATTGCGCTCATCAACCCCATTGCCGGAATGCTCTACGATCGCTACGGCTTCGCCAAAACCTACCTGGTGATGGGCGTAATTGCCTGGGTGATTACGCTTATCGGCATTCAGGTGCTCGGTAAAGGACGCTATGGCCGCACCTCGCCAGCGCCGATCTCCGCGGCTCAGGGCTAACGCATATGATGCCTCATCCACATGGATGGGGCTTATACCTTGTCTTATTCCATCCCGCTTGCCATTATTTCCCTTCAGTATATAGATATGCGAAATCCTTACTTCCGCAGAATCTTTAAGCAGGTATGCTGGTCCAGTACCCCAAATTTCATACAGTTAAGGACAGGCCATGAGTAAGATTTTTGAAGATAACTCCCTGACTATCGGTCATACGCCGCTGGTACGACTGAACCGCATCGGTAACGGGCGCATCCTGGCGAAGGTTGAATCACGTAACCCGAGCTTTAGCGTCAAATGCCGTATCGGTGCCAATATGATTTGGGATGCCGAAAAACGTGGCGTGCTGAAACCAGGCGTAGAACTGGTTGAACCAACCAGCGGCAACACCGGTATCGCTCTGGCCTACGTCGCCGCGGCACGCGGTTACAAGCTGACGCTGACCATGCCGGAAACCATGAGTATCGAACGCCGTAAGCTGCTGAAAGCGCTGGGCGCGAACCTGGTACTGACTGAAGGCGCGAAAGGGATGAAAGGCGCGATTCAGAAAGCGGAAGAAATCGTCGCCAGTAACCCGGAAAAATATCTGCTGCTGCAACAGTTCAGCAACCCGGCTAACCCGGAAATTCACGAAAAAACCACCGGCCCGGAAATCTGGGAAGATACCGACGGACAGGTTGACGTTTTCATTGCAGGCGTGGGCACCGGCGGTACGCTGACCGGCGTGTCTCGCTATATTAAAGGCACAAAAGGCAAAACGGATCTGATCTCCGTCGCCGTTGAACCTACCGACTCCCCGGTTATCGCTCAGGCGCTGGCCGGTGAAGAGCTGAAGCCAGGCCCGCATAAGATCCAGGGGATCGGCGCTGGTTTCATCCCGGGCAACCTCGATCTGAAGCTGATCGATAAAGTCGTCGCGATTACGAATGAAGAAGCCATCTCCACCGCGCGTCGCCTGATGGAAGAAGAAGGTATTCTGGCCGGGATCTCTTCCGGTGCAGCGGTTGCCGCAGCGCTGAAACTCCAGGAAGATGAAACCTTTACCAACAAGAATATTGTGGTTATCCTACCATCTTCGGGTGAACGCTATTTGAGCACGGCGCTGTTCGCAGATCTCTTCACTGAGAAAGAACTGCAACAGTAATGCCAGCGCGTTAAAATTGTGTAAAAAAGCACCCTTTCGGGTGCTTTTTTGTGGTGCAGGTCAAACTTTTACCCCCCCTGGCATTGCTTCACCTCCGTAGGTCTGGTATTTAACCATCATATTTATTTTGAGCCGCGAAATTATTCATTACAGGTTTTCCTGTGCTGAATCGATTTTATGATTTGGTTCAAATCCTGCTTTCGCGGCATAATGTTTAATGATAAGCGAAACGTCAAAGGCCAGAAGCGTCTGCGTCGGAAGGTTTGTCGCCGATGGTAGTGCTGATTTGTGAACGTCGCTTGAATTGAGTAATACAGGCTAAAGTGTAGCCACCAGGCTAGACTTTAGTTCCACAACACTAAACCTATAAGTTGGGGAAATATAATGTTCCAGCAAGAAGTTACCATTACCGCTCCGAACGGTCTGCATACCCGCCCTGCTGCTCAGTTTGTTAAAGAAGCAAAAGGCTTCACTTCTGAGATCACTGTGACTTCCAACGGCAAAAGCGCTAGCGCGAAAAGCCTGTTCAAGCTGCAAACTCTGGGTCTGACTCAGGGTACCGTTGTCACCCTGTCCGCAGAAGGTGAAGACGAGCAGAAAGCAGTTGAGCATCTGGTTAAACTGATGGCTGAACTCGAGTAAGTTCAACGAGTTCTTTTAAATATCAGTCACAAGTAAGGTAGGGTTATGATTTCAGGCATTTTAGCATCCCCGGGTATCGCTTTCGGTAAAGCATTGCTGCTGAAAGAAGATGAAATTGTCATCGACCGGAAGAAAATTTCTGCCGATAAGGTTGAGCAGGAAGTTGAACGTTTTCTGAGCGGTCGCGCCAAAGCGTCCGCGCAGCTCGAAGCTATCAAAACTAAAGCTGGCGAAACTTTCGGTGAAGAAAAAGAAGCCATCTTCGAAGGGCATATCATGCTGCTCGAAGATGAGGAGCTGGAGCAGGAAATCATAGCCCTGATTAAAGATAAGAACATGACGGCTGATGCAGCTGCGCATGAAGTTATCGAAGGTCAGGCGACTGCCCTGGAAGAACTGGATGATGAATACCTGAAAGAACGTGCGGCTGACGTACGTGATATCGGTAAGCGCCTGCTGCGCAACATCCTGGGTCTGGCGATTATTGACCTGAGCGCGATTCAGGACGAAGTTATCCTGGTTGCCGCCGACCTGACGCCGTCAGAAACCGCACAGCTGAACCTGAAAAAGGTGCTGGGTTTCATCACTGACGTCGGTGGCCGTACTTCCCACACTTCCATCATGGCGCGTTCCCTGGAACTGCCAGCGATCGTGGGTACCGGTAGCGTCACCACTCAGGTGAAAAATGGCGACTATCTGATTCTGGATGCCGTAAACAACGTGGTTTACGTCAACCCAACGAACGAAGAAATTGACAAGCTTCGTGCCGTTCAGGAGCAGGTTGCTTCTGAGAAAGCCGAACTGGCAAAACTGAAAGATCTGCCGGCAATCACCCTTGATGGCCACCAGGTTGAAGTTTGTGCCAACATCGGTACCGTGCGTGACATCGACGGCGCTGAGCGTAATGGCGCAGAAGGTGTTGGCCTGTACCGTACCGAATTCCTGTTCATGGACCGTGACGCGCTGCCAACTGAGGAAGAGCAGTTTGCTGCGTACAAAGCCGTTGCTGAAGCCTGTGGCTCTCAGGCGGTCATCGTTCGTACCATGGACATCGGCGGCGATAAAGAACTGCCGTACATGAACTTCCCGAAAGAAGAGAACCCGTTCCTGGGCTGGCGTGCCGTGCGTATCGCGATGGATCGTAAAGAGATCCTGCGCGACCAGGTGCGTGCTATCCTGCGTGCTTCCGCTTTCGGTAAGCTTCGCATCATGTTCCCGATGATCATCTCCGTTGAAGAAGTGCGCGCACTGAAGAAAGAGATCGAGATCTACAAACAGGAACTGCGTGACGAAGGTAAAGCATTTGACGAGTCAATCGAAATCGGCGTGATGGTGGAAACACCGGCAGCGGCGACCATTGCGCGTCATTTAGCCAAAGAAGTTGATTTCTTTAGTATCGGCACCAATGATTTAACGCAGTATACTCTGGCAGTTGACCGTGGTAATGATATGATTTCACATCTTTACCAGCCAATGTCACCGTCTGTCCTCACCTTGATCAAGCAAGTTATTGATGCTTCTCATGCTGAAGGCAAATGGACTGGCATGTGTGGTGAGCTTGCAGGCGACGAACGTGCTACACTTCTGTTGCTGGGGATGGGTCTGGACGAATTCTCTATGAGCGCCATTTCTATCCCGCGCATTAAGAAGATTATCCGTAACACGAACTTCGAAGATGCGAAGGTATTAGCAGAGCAAGCACTTGCGCAACCAACAACAGAAGAGTTACTGGCGTTGGTTAACAAGTTCATTGAAGAAAAAACAATCTGCTAATCCACGAGACGCGGCCCAAATTACTGCTTAGGAGAAGATCATGGGTTTGTTCGATAAACTGAAATCTCTGGTTTCTGATGATAAAAAAGACGCCGGAACCATTGAGATCATTGCACCGCTCTCTGGTGAAATCGTCAACATCGAAGACGTACCGGATGTAGTGTTTGCTGAGAAAATCGTTGGTGATGGCATTGCTATCAAACCGACCGGCAACAAAATGGTTGCGCCGGTTGACGGCACCATCGGTAAAATCTTTGAAACCAACCACGCTTTCTCTATCGAATCCGATAGCGGCATCGAGCTGTTCGTTCACTTCGGTATTGATACCGTTGAACTGAAAGGCGAAGGTTTCAAACGTATCGCGGAAGAAGGCCAGCGTGTGAAAGTTGGCGACACGGTTATCGAGTTCGATCTGCCGCTGCTGGAAGAGAAAGCCAAGTCTACCCTGACTCCGGTTGTTATCTCCAACATGGACGAGATCAAAGAGCTGACCAAGCTTTCCGGTAGCGTTACCGTGGGTGAGACTCCGGTTATCCGCATTAAGAAGTAATTCTTAACCGCAT
>NZ_LXEU01000031.1 GCF_001654985.1 Kluyvera georgiana ATCC 51603 | reverse complement strand
TAAAAATGGCGCCGATTGGCGCCATTTTTTTTGCCTGTAGGTCTGATAAGCGCAGCGCCATCGGGCAATGTGCCGCACGATTGCCCGATGGCGGCGCAAGCGCCTTATCCGGCCTACTCATTACAACGGCGAGGTCACCGGGCGAAAGCACGGCTCGCGCATCAGGATTTTCATGCCCTCCGGGCCACTTTCCAGTATCCGACGTTCAGAATCGGACACCTGCAGTTCGCACTGGTAACCTCCGGTGACGCCAAACATCGCACGCGCGACGCAAGCATCCTCCAGCGCATTTTGCCCACAGGTTTCAAAATGGCCCACCAGACGCCCATTATGGCGAATAACCAGACGGTAGCTCTTCATCGCGCCTCCCCTGTCGGCGGCAGAATTAATTCATCGCAGCCGCATTTCTGCGTCCAGCTCATCACCTCAAGCACCCGCTGTGCCGCATCATGCGCGGCATCAGACAGCGATTTTTTCTTCACGATGCCGCTAATCAGCTCAGCGCAGAACAGATCGCCAGTGCCTTTTAAGTCCGTTTCCAGACGTGGATGGTCAATGATGGCCGTAGATTCCGCGGTCACTACCGCCACCGTAATATTTTCTGTCGTCTGGCCCGGCGCGCTGGTGATCACCACCCATTTTAGCGTCTCAGATAACAGCGATTGCGCCGCCGCAATCGCCTCATTCAACGTGCCACAGGGCTTACCGCTGAGCATTTCCAGCTCGAATACGTTCGGCGTTAGCCCCTGCGCCAGCGGCAACAGGTGCGTACGATAGGCCTCTGGAATTTCTGCCTTCACATACATCCCGCTGTCGACATCGCCAATTACCGGGTCGACCAGAATGCAGATATCCGGATGCGTGATCTTCACCATTTTCAGCCACTGCGCCAGCAGCGCAATCTGCTCAGCGCTGCCCATATAGCCGGTGGTCACGGCCTTCAGCTCGCGCAACGCGTCACGTTCATTCAGTGCGGTGAGATAACCGCCAAACCATTCGCTGGGAATAATTCCACCGTAAAAAGTCTCGTAATGCGGCGTGTTGCTGAACAGCACCGTTGGCACCGCGGTGACCCGTAGGCCATGCGCTTTGATGGCCGGGACGGCAATACTGTTGCCGACGCTGCCGTAGACCACCAGAGACTGCACCGCAACGATATCCGTTTGCAGCGCGCGGTGCGTATCGTTGAAGAGCACCGACTGTATTTCACTATCCTGCCCCATCTCCTTCTCCTCATGACTCTGGACAGCGGGCGAGCGCCTCACTATTATCGTCATATGCTAAATTTCATTTTGTCATAGGTCAATAATGATCGACGGAAAAAGCGCCAACGAAATCTTTGACAGTATTCGTCAGCATATCACCAGCGGCCAACTGGCGAAGGGGGAAACGCTGCCGCCGGTCAGGGAACTGGCAGCCAGGCTGGGCGTAAACCGGAATACGGTGGCGTCTGCCTATAAACGGCTAGTGACCTCGGGGCTGGCGCTAAGCCTGGGACGCAACGGCACCGTTGTAAAAGAAACGCGCGCGCCAGCAGCACTGGAAGGTGGGAATCCGCATACGCCGCTCACCGACCTTTCCAGCGGTAACCCAGATACGGCTCGTTTGCCCGATCTGGCTCGCTATCTTTCGCACATCAGCCGCACCCCGCGCCTTTACGGCGATGCGCCGGTATCTCCAGCGCTGTACGGCTGGGCACAGGAATGGATGCAGGATGCCATGCCCACCGCTGGCGATATCGACCTGACCAACGGCGCAGTGGATGCCATTGAGCGCCTGCTCTGCGCACATTTGCTCCCCGGCGACAGCGTGGTCGTGGAAGACCCCTGCTTTCTCAGCAGCATTAGCATACTGCGCTACAGCGGCTTTAACGCCAGCCCGGTAGAGATTGATAGCGAAGGACTCGTGGCAGACAAGCTTGAACTGGCGCTCGCCAAAGGCGCTCGCGCGGTGATTTTGACACCACGCGCCCACAACCCCACAGGCTACAGCCTGAGCGCCGCTCGCGCCGCCGCTATCCAGCAGGTGCTGAGTCGCTACCCGCAGGTACTGGTTATTGTTGATGACCACTTTGCCCTGCTGTCGTCCACCGCATGGCATCCGGTGCTGACACCGCAAACCCAGCACTGGGCCGTGGTTCGCTCGATGTCCAAAACGCTAGGCCCGGACCTGCGGCTGGCTTTTGTCGCCAGCGACCCGACCACCTCGGCCAGGCTAAGACTACGGCTTAACGCCGGTAGCCAATGGGTCAGCCATCTGTTACAGGATCTGGTCTACGCCTGCCTGACGGACGAGGCTTATCAACACACGCTCATTCAATCCCGCCTGTTTTATGCCAGTCAGCAGCAAAGATTAGCTCAGGCGCTATGTCGACATGGCGTAAATGACGTGATCCAGGGGGACGGCCTGAACCTATGGCTACCGCTGGCTACCCCCAGTCAGAGTACGGCGTTTGCGCTGGCAAAAGCAGGCTGGCTGGTTCGCGAAGGCGAAGCGTTTGGCATCAACGCGCCCGCACACGGTCTGCGTATCACCCTTTCAACCCTTAACGACAACGACATCAACCGTCTGGCAGCCGATATTCATCATGCGCTTAGCCTCTAACCGGAGAACATCCATGCGCGTCCATTTTGTGCTTCACGAATCGTTTGAATCCGCAGGTGCTTACATTCCCTGGGCCGAGTCTCGCGGCCATGACGTTAGCTGGACTCACGTCTACCGGCATGAAAGTGTCCCCGACAACGCTGACGGCTTTGATATGTTGGTGGTTTTCGGCGGACCGCAGTCGCCACGAACGACGCTTGCTGAGTGCCCCTACTTTAACTCACAGGCCGAGCAGCATTTGATTCGTCAGGCGATAGACGCTGGACGCACCGTGGTCGGTATCTGTCTGGGTTCGCAGCTGATTGGCGAAGCGCTGGGCGCGCCCGTTTGCCAGAGCCCGGAAAAAGAGATTGGTCACTATCCGATTACCCTTACCGAGGCAGGTCGACAGCACTCGCTGTTCAGCCATTTTGGCTCACCACTCACCGTCGGCCACTGGCACAACGACATGCCAGGCTTAGCTGCTGGGGCGGTCATTCTGGCAGAAAGTGATGGTTGCCCACGTCAGATCGTACAATATGGCGATAAGGTGTACGGCTTCCAGTGCCATTTGGAATTTACCGCCGAGGCGGTTGAAGGGCTGATTCAGCACTCTGAACAGGAGTTAGCGGAGGCCAAAGACAAGCCATTCATTCGCTCAGTGGATGAAATGCGTACCCATGATTATCATGAAATGAACCAGAAACTGTGGGAATTCCTTGATAAGCTGACCCAATCGTCCTCCAGTTCGTCTACGGCGCAGCGCCGCCTGGAACGCTCATATCTATAAGGAGAATACATGCCAGCATCATCGCTAAAAGCCGTTATCGAAGCCTGTGACCGCGCCATCTCACAGGAAGACTACGCCACGCTGATGGAGTACTACGCCGACGACGCCACCCTGGTAGTTAAACCGGGCATGGTCGTCAGCGGCAAAGAGAATATTCGCAAAGCGTTTATTGCTATCGCCGACTACTTTCAGCACCGGTTGGTAGTGACGCAGGGGCGAATGGAGATTATTGAAGGCGGTGATAACGCGCTGGTGATTATGGAAACCCGGCTGGATATTCCACTGGCGGAAGGCGGTACGTCGCAGGTCACGCGCCGTGCGACCTATGTGTTTCGCCAGCAGGAAGGGCGTTGGCTGTGTACGGTAGACAACTCCTACGGCACCGACCTGCTGGATACACCTGCGGTTTAGATCCCCGCCCCCTGGCTGAAGTGCTCTTCACCAAACACGCCGGTAGACAGGTAACGATCGCCGCGATCGCAGATGATCGCTACCACCACAGAGCCCGGATTCTGTTCCGCCACGCGAATGGCGCCGGCTACCGCACCGCCGGAACTAACGCCGCAGAACACGCCTTCTTTTACCGCCAACGCGCGCATGGTGTTTTCCGCGTCGTTCTGGTGAATATCCAGCACCTCATCCACCAGGCTGGCGTTAAAAATCCCTGGCATATATTCCGCAGGCCAGCGGCGAATGCCCGGAATGCTGCTGCCCTCTTCCGGCTGGAGACCAACGATAGTAACCGCTTTTTCCTGCTCGCGCAGAAAACGCGACACGCCGGTAATGGTGCCGGTGGTGCCCATACTGGAAACAAAATGAGTGATACGCCCTGCCGTTTGCTGCCAGATTTCCGGGCCAGTGGTAGTGTAGTGTGCGTACGGGTTGTCAGGGTTGTTGAACTGATCCAACAGCTTGCCTTCACCGCGCTGGGCCATCTCCAGCGCTAAATCGCGGGCGCCTTCCATCCCCTGTTCTTTGGTCACCAGAATCAATTCGGCACCGTAGGCACGCATCGCCGCACGGCGCTCCTGGCTCATGTTATCCGGCATAAGCAGCTTCATGCGGTAGCCTTTCAGCGCGGCAATCATCGCCAGTGCAATACCGGTATTGCCGCTGGTGGCTTCAATCAGTACGTCGCCCGGTTTAATTTCACCACGCTTTTCCGCCTCGACGATCATCGACAGCGCCGCACGGTCTTTTACCGATCCTGCCGGGTTGTTACCTTCCAGTTTGATCCAGATTTCGCTGCCGTTGTCCGGCCCCAGACGCTGCAATTTGACCAGCGGCGTATTGCCGATGGTTTGTTCTAATGTGTTCACGTTTTCTGCCCAAGATAAAGCCGGGTGGCGCTTCGCTTACCCGGCCTACAAAATCACGATATACGCTGTAGGCCCGGTAAGCGAAGCGCCACCGTGCGATAAACCTGCAAATTAACCTATCAGGCAGACTCCGCGAGAGCAAGCGCCTCATGGGGCTCAATACGCTGGTCGCCATGATAGAGACGCGCGTTCTGTAAGCCGACAAACAGACGCTCGCCGCGCAGCGGCGCGTCGTCACCGCGCATCACCACGGTCAGCGGATCGTGATACCACCCCAGCGGCTGCACGACTAATTGGGTGTAGTGCCCTTTCGGGCTGGCTTCCAGCACCTGAACCGGCAGCGGCGAATCGAGGCTGGTACGGCGGCTGACATCCACTTCCCACGGACGCAGGAACAGATCCACGGGCCCCTGATAGGATGGCGTGTAACCTAACGGCCAGCGGTGCGCGCCGACGTGGAACTGCCCGCCGCGCACGATACCCTGCAGACGGTTCACTTCGCCCATAAACTCCAGCACGAAGCGCGTAGCTGGCTCGCGCCATACCTGATCCGGCTCGTCGGCCTGTTCAATATTGCCCTGGCTCATGACCACCACACGGTTGGCAACCTCCATCGCCTCTTCCTGGTCGTGGGTAACGAACACGCTGGTGAATTTCAGCTCTTCATGCAGCTGACGCAGCCAGCGACGCAGCTCTTTACGCACCTGCGCATCCAGCGCGCCGAACGGTTCGTCGAGCAGTAAAATTTGCGGCTCCACCGCCAGCGCGCGAGCCAGCGCCACACGCTGCTTTTGCCCACCGGAAAGCTGCGCCGGATAGCGATCGGCCAGGTGGGCCAGTTGCACCATCTCCAGCAGTTTGGTCACTTTCGCTTTAATGGTGGCGGCATTGGGTCGTTCACGACGCGGCAGCACCGTCAAACCGAAAGCAATGTTGTCAAACACCGTCATATGGCGGAACAGCGCATAGTGCTGGAAGACGAAACCCACCTTACGATCGCGCGCGTGCAGGCGGCTGACGTCGGTGCCGTGGAAACGGATGTGCCCGCTGGTCTGGTGCTCCAGCCCGGCGATAATACGCAGCAGCGTAGTTTTCCCGGAGCCGGACGGCCCCAGCAGCGCGACCATCTGGCCGGAAGGGATATCCAGAGAGATATCATTCAGCACCTGGGTGCGACCAAAAGATTTCTTAATATTGGCAATCTCAATGCTCATGATTTCCCTCCTGTTGCGCGCGTTTTTCCTGATTATGTAAACGCCACTGCAACGCACTCTTTAAAAACAACGTCAGAATTGCCATCAGGGTCAGCAACGCGGCGGCGGTAAAGGAACCGACGGTGTTGTAGTCCTGCTCCAGCAGTTCAATCTGTAACGGTAACGACAGGGTCTCGCCGCGAATCGAGCCGGAGACCACGGACACCGCGCCGAACTCGCCGATGGCGCGGGCGTTAGTCAACACCACGCCGTACAGCAGCGCCCAGCGAATATTAGGCAGCGTCACGCGTCTGAACATCTGCCAGCCGGAAGCCCCAAGCAGAATCGCCGCTTCATCTTCCTGGCTGCCCTGGCTGAGCATCACCGGCACCAGCTCGCGGACCACAAACGGACAGGTGACGAAAATCGTCACCAGCACCATGCCCGGCCAGGCAAACATAATTTGCAGGTTGTGTGCTTCCAGCCAGCCGCCGAGCGGGCCGTTGGAGCCGTAAAACAGCAGATACACCAGACCCGCAACGACCGGCGAGACGGCAAACGGGATATCCAGCAGCGTCAGCAGCAGCTGACGACCCGGGAAGTTAAAGCGCGTCACCAGCCATGCCAGCAGCACGCCGAACACCAGGTTTACCGGCACGGTAATCAGCGCAATCATCACCGTCAGCCAGATGGCGTGCAGCATGTCCGGGTCGGCCAGGTTATGCAGCACCGGCATCAACCCTTTGCTGAAAGCCTGGACGAAGATGTAGATCATCGGCACCAGCAGGATAAAGGCCGAAACCAGCATCCCGGTACCAATCAGAAACCATTTACCCCAGTTGATGCGGGGTGCGTCATAGCGCTTCAATTGAGTAACTTCCGCCATTAGTGACCTACCACACGTCGACCAAAGCGACTTTGCAAGGTATTGATGGAGAACAGCAGCAGCAGAGAGGCTGCGAGGATCACCGATGCAATCGCGCTCGCCGCCGGATAATCAAACTCCTGCAGGCGAATAAAGATCATCAGCGAGGTCACTTCCGTCTTCCAGGCAATGTTCCCGGCGATGAAAATCACCGCGCCAAACTCGCCAAGGCTGCGGGTGAACGATAGCGCGACGCCCGCCACCAGCGCCGGGGAAAGTTCCGGCAGCACCACTTTACGGAAGCTTTGCCAGCGCGTAGCACCCAGGGTTTCCGCCGCTTCTTCATATTCAGGGCCTAACTCTTCCAGCACCGGCTGAACGGTACGTACCACAAACGGAATGCTGGTGAACGCCATCGCAACCGCGATGCCGAGCCAGGTGTAGGTCACCTTAATATCAAACTTCGCCAGCCACTCACCGTAGAAGCCGTTCACTGAGAACAGCGACGCCAGCGTCAGGCCCGCCACCGCCGTTGGCAACGCAAACGGCAGATCCATCAGCGCGTCCAGCAGCGTACGGCCCGGGAAACGGTAGCGGGTTAACACCCACGCCATCAGCAGGCCGAACACGCCGTTAAAAATCGAGGCCACAAACGCCGACAGCAGCGTCACTTTGTAGGCCGCCACCACCTGCGGGTTGGTAATCACGTCCCAGTACTGCGACCAGCTCATCTGCGCCAGTTGCATGACCAGCGCGCTCAGCGGCAGCAGCAGAATTAAACAAACAAACAGCAGACTGGTGCCGAGGCTCAGGGTAAAACCCGGCAGCACACGCCTGGAGGAAACAGCAAACATTACTTACGCCCCGCCGCTAACAGCTTGTCTAACTCGCCACCGCTGGCGAAGTGCGTCTTCATCACTTCCGGCCAGGCACCAAACTTGTCCTCCACGCGGAACAGATCGGTCTGCGGGAATTTATCTTTCAGCTTATCCATCACCTGCGGGTTATTCACGCGGTAGTAGTAATCGGTGATGATGGTCTGCGCCTGCGGGCTGTACAGATAGTTCAGGTAAGCCTTCGCCGCCTTCTCGGTACCGTTGGCCTTCACGTTTTTATCCACCCATGCCACCGGGAACTCCGCAAGAATATTGACCTTTGGCACCACCACTTCAAAGCCCTGTGCTTCATACTGTTTGCGGATGTTGTTCACTTCGGATTCGAAAGTGATCAGCACGTCACCCAGACCACGCTCCACGAAGGTCGTGGTTGCACCACGACCGCCGGTATCGAACACCTCGACGTTTTTCAGGAACTGGGTCATAAACTGCTCGGTTTTCGCTTTATCGCCACCGTCAGCCTGATCCGCCGCGCCCCACGCCGCCAGATAGGTATAGCGCGCGTTACCGGAGGTTTTTGGGTTCGGGAAAATCAGCTTCACGTCCGGGCGCACCAGATCGTTCCAGCTGTGGATATTCTTCGGGTTGCCCTTACGCACCAGGAACGCCATGGTGGAGTAGAACGGCGAGCTGTTATTCGGCAAACGCGCCTGCCAGTCAGCCGGGATCAGGTTGCCTTTGTCATGCAGAATCTGCACGTCGGTTACCTGGTTATAAGTTACAACGTCTGCTTTTAAGCCCTGCAGAATTGCCAGCGCCTGTTTGGAAGAACCGGCATGGGACTGCTTGATAGTCAGTTTGTCCCCCCCGTTCTCCTGCGCCCATTGCTGCTCAAACGGCGTATTCAGGGCGGCAAACAGCTCGCGGG
Source organism: Kluyvera georgiana ATCC 51603 (assembly GCF_001654985.1). GTDB lineage: Bacteria > Pseudomonadota > Gammaproteobacteria > Enterobacterales > Enterobacteriaceae > Kluyvera > Kluyvera georgiana. The sequence goes on along the minus strand of NZ_LXEU01000031.1, from coordinate 679 downwards.
AAACGTCATAGGAGCTGTTCAACAGTTCCGTCGCCTGCGCCTGAGCCATCAGCAGCACAGAAGCCGTCAGGGCCAGGTATCCTTTTTTCAGTAACTTAATCGCCATTGCGCACCCTATAGTGTGAGGACTTTCTGAGCATCAGTGTATTTATAACGGGTACTAAAGGAGTAACGGTTTTATATACCGTTTAGTGATTTGGAAGTTGAAAAGGGAATAAGGCGTCTGAAGATATTTTCTGAAGCAGAATTCCACAACGATAACACCATTCTGACAACGCTGCCCATCACAGGTAAAGTGCACGAATGGACGCTAAACCTAATTTCGCTCGTCAGTTACGACGCCAGCTGACGCCACAGTAACGTCGGTTATGGTATTTACTGCGTGACCGGCGTTTTGCACGTTACAAGTTCCGTCGTCAGCATCCGATGGGGCCGTATATTCTTGATTTTGCCTGCTGTGCAGTTCGCCTGGTGGTGGAGTTGGACGGTGGGCAGCATGATGAGCGAGCTGGGTATGATGCTCGGAGAACAGCATGGTTGAGACGGCAAGGATGGCGGGTGTTGCGGTTCTGGAATAATGAGTTGATGGAGAATGAGGAAGCGGTGTTAGGGATGATTCTTGAGGCGCTCGAGTTGGGTGTACCCTCACCCCAGCCCTCTCCCTGAAAGGGTGTACGGT